>JBBQFG010000020.1:0-33832 GCA_038321765.1 Elainellales cyanobacterium | reverse complement strand
ACATTGTAAATTCTGATTTTAAATGCCAAATTCTTGCTTGAGCTGAGCCACCCAGTTTTCAATCCGTTTATCAGTCAATTCAGACTGGTTATCTTCGTCCAGCGCAAGACCGACAAATTTACCATCCCTGACCCCTTTAGACTCATTAAATTCGTAGCCGACCGTAGACCAATAGCCGACGGTCGTACCACCTCGCTCGGAAATTTTTTCCTCTAATATGCCGATCGCATTCTTCACCGCTATCTTAGTCTGTTGAGTTTCGATTTTGACCTGCTTCATGCGCGGATCGCTTCTCGTTCACGAACGACTCTAAACCGTTCAGTCATTGCCCCAGGTTCTAGGTTTGGACAAATTGTTCGATCTGTAACGTACTTGGACGGTGGGTCTTGCCAGCGATCAGTGTGGCTACAATTTGGGTGCCGAGAACCGCGATCGAGATAAAAGACGCGATCGCCCAGATAAAACAAGCCCAACGCCGGGATCAAATGGATGGCAGGGGTGATAGGCTCTTTATCGGAAATCTCCTAAGACCTCAGCCCCGGATACAATTTCAAGTATTTCGTCTGTAATTGCCGTTTGGCGCTGCTGCTGAAATTCAGTATGAAATTCTGCTAGACGAGTTTCAATATTTTGTTCAGCCACTTGCATAGCAGCCAAACGACTGGCATTTTCACTGGCAAGGGATTCGGCAAAGGCACGATAGACGGTGACAAACAAATATTGGCGAATCAAGGCAGCAAACAATTCTCTACGCTCCATCGTCCACATGGGTAAGGTGCGGGAAACCCAGGGCTGTTGCTGCAAGTGCTGAAGCCACGCTTGGTCCAGCGGTAAAAGTTGCCGCATTGTCGATGTATAAGCGGCCTTCGAGTGGGGTTGATTGTAAAACAAGAGCATCCGATCGACTGATTGCTGCGATCGCCATGTTTCAATGTGTAGCAATAGCTCTTGCACCATTGACGTAATACCGCCGATCGCACCTGGCATTGGCAAACAAGTCTCGATCGAGTATCCTGCGGCTTCTAGTGGCGCAATTACCCGTGACCCAACGGCGATCAGGTTTAAATCGGCGGCTGTATGGTTTAACGGCTGAAGCTGGGCGATCGCCGCTGTCGCAATCTGTTGATTGAATTGACCACACATCCCTTGATCCGAACCAAATACGATCGCGCCGAGGCGGTGACGGGTATGGGAGGGGGCAGAAAGCGGGGCGATTTCCGTTTCGTGCAATACAACATGTAGCCCAAGTTCGATCGTGTGGGTATATTCTGCCAGTGACTCGACCGCTCGTTCATATTGCCGGATACTCGCCGCCGCCAGCACTTTCATGGTTTTAACGACCGCTTGGAGGTCTTGGGCAGTGGCAATTTGGTTTTGTAGGGCTTCGAGAGTTGTCATGGTTGAGGCTGCGGCTCGATTGAGGCGATCGCGGTTTTAGCCGTCTCTAAGAGCAATGCGCGATCGGCAGCACTGAGCACGTCTCCCTGCTGAATGCGATCGCAAACTGCCGGGATCTGGGTTCTCACGGCCAAAATGATCGCGCGTTCGGCGGCCACAATTTGGTCGATCGCACAGGCATCCAGCAACCCGGTGGTCACGGCTAGGAGTACCGCAATTTGCTCCGCCACGGGCATTGGCTGATACTGCACCTGTTTGAGTACCGCCCGCACCCGTTGTCCGCGCTCCAGGGTTTGCCGCGTTTCATCATCTAAGCGAGTGCCAAACCGGGAGAACGCTTCCAATTCTTCAAACTGCGAGTAGGCTAATCTCAACGGGCCTGCAACCGCACGATAGGCAGGCAGTTGGGTCTTCCCGCCCACCCGCGAAACCGACTTGCCAACATCGACAGCGGGTAACGTACCTTTTTGAAACAGCGTTGGCGAGAGATAAATTTGCCCATCGGTAATCGAGATTAGATTGGTGGGAATGTAGGCAGAAATGTTTTGCGCTTCGGTTTCAATAATCGGTAACGCGGTGAGTGAACCGCCGCCCCGTGCTGCATTGAGATGGGTGGCGCGTTCCAATAAGCGGGAGTGGATGTAGAAAATATCACCGGGAAATGCTTCGCGACCGGGCGGGCGACGCAACAGCAGCGACAATTCGCGATATGCCTCGGCGTGGGTGGTGAGGTCATCGTACACAATCAGCACATCGTGCCCCTGATCCATAAAATATTCTGCCATTGCGGTGGCTGCATAGGGCGCAATGTACTGTAAGCCTGGGGGTTCCTCCCCCGCCGCGACCACCACCAAACAATACTCCATCGCCTCGTGGCGTTTCAATTCAGCAATGAATCGTGCGGTCGCCGCACTGCGCTGCCCGATCGCACAGTAAACGCAAAGCACGTCTTTTCCTTTTTGGTTGAGAATCGTGTCGAGGGCGATCGCGCTTTTGCCCGTTTGGCGATCGCCCAGAATCAGTTCTCGCTGACCGTGCCCAATGGGAATCAGGGCATCGATTACCTTCAAGCCAGTTTGGAGCGGCACCGTGACAGGCGCACGATCCATAATCGCGGGTGCCTCGCGCTCTGCCGGACGGCGCTGGGACACCCGGACGGCAGAGCGTCCATCCAAAGCACGACCCATGGGATCAATCACCCGTCCCAGCAGCGTCTTGCCCACAGGCACGTCCAGCACCCGACCCGTGCGGCGCACTTGACTGCCAGCGCGCAGATGCTCATTTTGGTTCAGCAAAATTACACCCACCTCGTCTGGGTCAAGGTTCAACACCATGCCCAGTCCACCACCGGGAAAGCGCACGACCTCTTCCGCTTCTACCTGCGGCAAGCCTGCTACTTGCACAATGCCCGAACCGATCGCTTTCACGGTGCCAATTTCTTGAACGTTTAGATGGGGGGGCGGTAGACTGAGGGCACGATCGAAGGCGGTCAAGGTCTGGTTGAGGAGCGATCGCAATGCCGCTTCATCCGGGGTTATTGTGGTTTCCTGGCTGATCGGGGTTTCCTGGCTGATCGTGGTTTTCTGGTTCATCCTTGCCTCCTGGTTCATCCTTGCCTCGTGATTCATCCTTGCCGTCTGTTTCTTCGTCAAAGACCGCTGCCAAGTTTGCTTCGAGCGCCTCCAGATAACTTTCAATGCTCCAGGACAGCTTGCTGCCAGCCGTTCTTAGTTCGATGCCGCACAGCAAATCGGGCGCGATCGCAAATTGCAGCGTGACTGGAGTAGGGAGTTGCGGTTGTAACGTCTGGAGCACGATTTGACGTTCGGCTTCGGAAATTTCAAACGTGCTGTGGATCACGATCGGCTGCTGCTGAGAGGCAACCAGATCTTGCAACAGCGGCTGGTCTGCTCCTGCGAGGTCGCCGAGGCGTTGTAAAAACATCGCAATGATTTGTTGTTCTAACGCCACATTTGCCAGATCGGCGAGTGCCCGACGAATCGTTTGCTCAATTTGCTGCACCGCTTGATGCCGTAGTTCCAGCAAAAACGAGTCTTTTTGTTGCTGTATGGAGGTTTGCCAACGAGACTGGGTGGCTTCCACGTCTGCCCGCGCCGCTTGCAGCAACCTTTGGCGCATTTGCTCAACTTCAGCTTTTGCCTGCGCCAATCTGTCGGCTTGCTGATCGTCGAAGGTCTGTTGCAGTTGGCGATTGTGTTCGGCTTCTTGTTGCGCCTCCTGTTGCGATCGCTTCGCCGTTTCAAGGCGATCGGCAATTGTTTTTTCGCGCCGATCCATCGCTCGAATAATCGGACGATACAAAAAGTGTTGTAAAACCGCCACCAGAATTAGAAAATTGATGATTTGAGCGCTAAAGATAAACCAGTTAATCGCCACAAGATCAGGCTCCTCCCTTGCTGACAACATAGTTCCAGAAGGGATTGGCAAAAATCAAAATCAGCGACACCACAAAACAGTAAATTGCCACCGATTCAATAAAGGCTAACCCGACAAACAGCGTGCGCGTAATCGTGTTGGCTTCGTCCGGCTGTTGGGCGAGGGACGTCAAGGCTTGGGCGATCGCGCGTCCTTCACCTAGGGCGGGTGCAATTGACCCGATCGCCATGGTTAGACCTGCTGTCAAAATCGAAATCATGCCCACTAAACCGATATTATTCATGAGAGAGTTATTCCTGAGCCGTAGGTTTTAGTTGAACTTGAGTCTGTTGAATTTCCATACCAGACGCGATGTAAACGATCGCCAAAATCGCAAAGATATAAGCCTGAATTGCTCCCATCAGTAGGCTTAAGGCTTGCATCACGATGGGAAAAAAGAGCGGGGCGATCGACAGCAAAATCGTCACAATCATGCCGCTACTCATGACATTGCCAAACAGGCGAATGGCTAACGCTAGAGTGCGCGAAAATTCACTGATCAACAGAAACGGGAACATGATGGGAGTTGGCTCAAAATAATGCTTGAGATAGCCCAAGATTCCCTGCTGTTGAACGCCAAACAGCGGCACCGCCAAAAAGACACACACAGCCAGAGCGGCGGTTGTGGATAACGAACTGGTGGGTGGACGAAATCCGGGCACAATTTCCAGGAAATCGGAAGTCGCAATAAAAATGAACAACGTGCCGATAAACGGTAAATAGCGATCGGTCTTTTGCCCACTAACCTGCTGAATCTGGTCGCGCAAACCGCTCACCAAAACTTCGAGGAGATTTTGCCAGCGCGATAAATGAATGCCTGTAGACAAATGGCGCGTCACCAGCCAAGAACCAATACCCAGCAACAGCATGACTATCCAGGTAAACAACAGGGTTGCACTCAGAACGAATGATCCCGATTGCCAAAAGATGAGGGTGTCAGGACTAAGGTTCATCGTGGGTCACAGGATAAAGGGTCTGGGAGTACGTCTTGTCATCAGATGAGGCTGTAAACGCTGAATCAGTCGGTTCCGAACCCAAAAGAAGGGCAACAGACACGCCAGCAGGTAAAGTGGCGAAGCCTGCGGGGTGCTTGCCGCCATCAACCCAAAGCCAGCCACGACAACGCTAATTCGTCCGAAGAAGCTCAGGAACGTTAACAGCACGGGGTTTTGTGCCGTCGGTAGCCGCCGCACGGTCAGCCACAGCCCACCGAAGTAGAGGCAGCCGAGCGCCAGTCCCAGCAGTCCCGCCAACGGCAGCAGCAACAGCTTACTCATGGTTCGATTCTCCGTTTAAAGGGTTGGGTGGAGTGGGTGGTGGTAAGGCGACTGACGACTGGCGGCGAGGATGGATGATGCTTGCCCGTTGGTGATCAACCCATTTCCAGGCATTGAGACATCCCAACCCCAGCCCTGCCACCATCAGCATGAGTGTCCAGGAAAATTGGCTGGGAAAGCGTCCATCCAGCCACACGCCCAACGCCAGACCAAGCAATGTGGGCACGACGATCGACCACCCGATCAAGCCCAGCAAGCCCAAGCCAAACCACAGGCTCTGGCTGTTCTCTTGTCTGGCTCTTAGCTTACGGGCTTCTTTGGCAGCAACCTGTTGGGTAAAGTCTGCTCGTCGTTTTCGCTGCCTGTTTTTGGGTAAGTTGTCATTGTTCATGCCTTCCCCAGGGCAACGAAGCGCCGAACCAAATTCACTTCTAAATTTGTCAACGCCGATCGCGTCCGCTGTTCGCGCTCGTCCAATTGCCGAAACTGTTTTGCCACCGTTTGTTGCAAGCTGCTTAAATCATCACTCCGCACGGCGTGTTGGGTAGAGACCAGCACTTGTGCATCACATTTCACCAAAACGCCTTCATCCACCGCCAGAAAGTGTTCTTGCCCTGCATCTGTAACAAAGGTAAGCAATCCTGGCACTAAGGCAGTCACAAAATCAATGTGGTGCGGCAGCAGGCAAAAACTGCCGTTTACCGCTTCTGCCGTGATTTTGCTCACGGTTTCCTCTAAGAGAATTTGTGTTGGTAAACAGACCTTGAGTTTCATGGTTTTTTCACTGCATCCGGTTTTTTCGCTTCATCTGGTTTTTTCGCTTCATCTGGTTTTTTCGCTTCATCTGGTTTTTTCGCTTCATCAATGGTGCCAATCATGTACAGCGCTTTTTCTGGGTAACTGGAGAACTCATCTTGAAGAATGCGATCGCACCCGTCTAACGCCGCATCCAGTTCCACCAGCTTTCCTGGTAAGCCTGTAAATTGCTCGGTCGAGAAAAAGGGCTGCGTCAGAAACCGCTCCAGGCGGCGGGCGCGATCCACAATCTGCCGATCTGCTGCCGAAAGCTCTTCTAAGCCCAACATGGCGATGATATCTTTCAGTTCCTCATACTTTGCCAGCGTTTGGCGGATGGACTGGGCAATGCGGTAGTGCCGTTCGCCCACGATCTCGGCGTTCAGCATCCGTGATGCCGATTGCGACACATCGATCGCCGGAAAGAACCCCTCACTCGCCCGTTTACGCGAGAGCACAATCGAGGCAGACAGGTGAGAAAACGTATGCACGACAGCGGGATCGGTAAAATCATCGGCAGGCACATACACGGCTTGAATTGAGGTGATGCCGCCCAACGCAGTATTGCAAATCCGTTCCTCCAGTGCCGCTAGTTCCGTTGCCAGCGTCGGTTGATAGCCCACCCGCGAGGGAATCTGCCCCATCAACCCAGACACCTCTGATCCAGCTTGAATAAAGCGGAAAATATTGTCTATCAGCAACAGCACATCTTGGTGCGCTGTATCGCGAAAATATTCTGCCATGGTCAGCGCTGCGTGGCCGACCCAAAACCGGGCAGCGGGTGGTTCATTCATTTGCCCAAAGACCATCACCGTGTTGGGCAACACCCCGGTGTCTTTCATCTCCTGATGCAGTTCTTGCGCTTCCCGGCAGCGTTCACCGATGCCGCAGAATAAACTCACGCCGGAGTGCTGCTTGACCATATTGTGAATCATTTCGGTAATCAGCACCGTTTTGCCAACTCCGGCTCCACCCAGCAGTCCCGTTTTCCCCCCACGTTCCAGCGGTGCCAGCACGTCGATCGCTTTAATCCCAGTTAGCAGCACCTCTGAAGTCGTGACACGCTTTGCCAGTGCCACCGGATCGGCATGAATCGATCGCCATTCGCTGTCTGCAATCGGCGCTTTACCGTCGATCGTCTCACCAAACAGGTTGAACATTCTACCCAACAATTGTTTGCCAACGGGCACTTGCAAGGGCTGTCCGGTATTGACAACGGATGCCCCCCGCGCCAGTCCTGCGGTTGGAGTGAAGGCGATGCCTCGAATCGTTTGGGCATTGAGATGGGTAACCACATCGATCGCAACCTCTCCCTTGTCTCCGGTTTGAAGTTGGCTATGCAGCTCTGGCAACTGGTTGGGAAAATGAACATCAATCACGCTGCCGCGCACGGATACAATGGTGCCGCGATCGCGATTCTCACTGGGTTCAAGATGATTCATAGTGCCTGAGCATTGAGCTTCTAAAGTTCAGCTCTATCTAAAGTTAAGTTTCGATCGAATCTCAACTTGGATTACTTCCACCTCTGATTGAATAGTTGCAGAAGTTGTTCAAGATCGCCTCTACCTTCTGGACGGTTTAGTAGAACTCATAGCGGTTACCGATCTGGTGCGGTACGAATAACAAGCTGAAACCCTTACCCTGTCTGTCCAACGTGTACCTCATGTTAAGAGGAACCGCTATATAGCCATAGTCATAAAGCTTAGGACATGCCAGCGTCATTCCCGCGCAGGCGGGAATGACGCTGGCACCTATCGAGCAGATGGATTCCCGCGCAGGCGGGAATGACAGGGAGGCGTCCTATTGATCATGGCTACCGCTATACCCAAAGGACAACGGTAGCGTAGCACTAAACCAGAGGATACTCATGAATGTCTTCCCTACGGAAATTCCCGATGTTTTGGTGATAGAGCCTCGCGCCCTTGCAGACAGTCGCTGCTTCTTTCTTGAGAGCTATAACGAGCAAAGGTTTGCAGATAAAGCAGGAATTCACGCTCGCTTTGGCAGGACAACCACTCTCGTTCGACCTACAACGTGCTTTGGGAGGCGCATTATCAGAGTCAGCAGCTCCAGGGCAAATTGGTGCGCGTGTTAGTAGGGGCCATTTTGAATGTGGCCGTAGACATTCGTAAAAGCTCGCCAACGTTTGGGCAATGGGTAATTTGCCTATTGAGTGCCGAAAATAAAAAGCAGCTCTGGGTGCCACCCGGTTTTGCCCACGGTTTTTTGGTGGTTTCAGACGCGGCAGAGGTGATGTACAAAGCTACCGATTACTACGCGCCTCAGCACGAGCGCTGCATCGCATGGGATGATTTAGAGCTGGCGATCGCTGCCGCATTCTCACAACTATGGTATGGGCACCAAAACTTACCCGCAGTGGTATGACGCTGAAACACTCCGCGCTGCCAAAATCCTGCACTACCACGATGCCATGTGGATGCCGTTTTGGGATACGCTGCTGACCTGTCTACAGACAACGCATCCTGATGTAGCAGCATGGCTAGAACCGTTGGGGGCGTTAAAAAATGAAGCCCCACCGCTGTGGAAAATGGTCAGCAAAGGACTAACCCAACTGCGTCAGCGCCAAGCAGCAGACTATCAAAAATTGTGTAAGGTGGTTTAAGTTCTATGATTGACCTGCTCCCATCTCCCGTTGGCTTGCTGCCTCCTGTTGGTTTGCTAATAGTGATTGTTAACTATCGCACGCCAGACTTAACTATTGATGCTCTGCGATCGCTGGTTCCAGAGATTCAAGCCCTGCCAGATACCCGTGTGATAGTAACCGACAATCGGTCAGGAGACGATTCGGTTGAGAAAATTGCTGGTGCGATCGCCGCAGAGAAGTGGGAAACATGGGTCACTCTGAGGCCTCTCGATCGCAATGGGGGCTTTGCTTATGGCAACAATGCTGCCATCCGCCCTGTCCTTCAGGCCGCAACGCTACCGCCTTACGTTCTGCTGCTAAATCCCGATACAATTGTTCGATCAGCAGGCGTGCAACACCTAGTCACGTTCATGGAACAGCATCCCGATGTGGGCATTGCAGGTAGTCGGTTGGAAGATCCCGATGGCACTGCCCAGCGCTCGGCCTTCCGATTTCATTCGCTGTTTAGCGAAGTGGATGCGGGTTTGCGGCTGGGTCTGGTCTCTAAGCTGTTAGATCGATGGGTTGTCGCACCTCCGGTGTCGGACGAGGCGATCGCTACCGACTGGGTTGCCGGAGCCAGCATGATAGTGCGGCGCGAGGTATTTGAGGCGATCGGGCTACTGGACGAAGAATACTTTATGTATTACGAAGAGATGGATTTTTGCCTGCAAGCCCATCGTGCGGGCTGGGGCTGTTGGTATGTACCGCAGAGCCATGTGGTGCATCTGGTTGGTCAAAGTTCTGGTGTAACTGACCCAAAACGCCCTGCTAAACGCCGTCCAGAGTATTGGTTCGACTCGCGTCGCCGCTATTTTCTAAAGAATCACGGCTGGCTGTACACGGCGGCTACCGATGCAGTGTGGGCGGCGGCTTACGCGCTGTGGCACATGCGGCGATCGCTTCAAAACAAGCCCGATCGTGATCCGCCGCAGCTATGGGTCGATTTTTTGAAGAACAGTGTGTTTGCTAAGGGCGGTCACGTCAAACCTGCCCGCTGTGCATAGTCAAAGACTCATCAATGCCCGCCTCTAAAACACTGCCGTTAAGCAGGTGGGCGTAATTAAACATAAAACCCCAAAAGTCTGCGCCGCCCGCTGCGCGGGCGGCGCAGACTTTTAGAATCTTGTTTTTACTTAGGTTGAACTACTTAGCAATTCAAGGAATTCTATGGTTGCACATCCCCACTCATCTCTCACGACGAGCCAGCCCGATGCAGCACCGCTGACCCTATGGCAGCAAATCAAAGAAGACTGGGTTGCCCACGGGTGCGACTGGACAAAACCAGGGTTTCGGGCTGTTGCTGTACAGCGGTTTGGTGTCTGGCGTATGACCGTAGAGCCAAAACTGCTACGTGCCCCTTTCAGTATTCTCTATCGAGCCATGTTTCGTCATGTACGTAACGTGTATGGCATTGAGTTGCCCTACACTGTGCAGCTAGGGCGACGGGTTGTAATTGAACATCAGGGTGGAATTGTAATTCATGGCAACTGCATCATCGGGGATGACACCATAATTCGACAGGGAGTAACCCTGGGAAACCGATATCGCGATCGCCCTCTAGAGGCACCCAAACTGGGCGCACGGGTTAACGTAGGCGCTGGCGCTGTCATTCTGGGCGGCATTATTGCGGGCGATGATGCAAATATTGGCGCAAATGCCGTTGTCTTATCCGATATTCCGCCTGGAAAAACAGTCGTTGGTGTTCCCGCCAAGATAATTGGCATTGCTTAATCTGGAATGCCAATTGATTAGACCCTGATTGACTGACAAAAGCCCTGAAAGTCTCATTGCTGCGTTGTCAACCCGCCCTAAAATAAATTTTGGGCTAATCGTGAAAGTCTATTGAAATAGACTCAGACCCTGATCTAGTCCTCTTTAGAGGACTTTAGTGATGAGCCAGGAAATTGATTTCCTGGCGGTGCAGCAGGTGTTCAAGAGATTTGTCAGTCAACCAGGATTAGACCTCCTGTATGAATCGTTTCCTGGCTTCGCCAGGAAACGATTCATGCCCTCAAAAAGGCATTCATGCAGGAGGTTTAGTGTGCACTGTTTGCAAGGTGAGTGTCGCGCATCTTGCAAACAATAAAAGCGTTGCTGAATCCTATCTGGGTAGTCCTAAATTGGTAAGGATTTTTTGATGGGCAGGCTTCGCCCGCCCATCAAAAAATCCTTACATCAATACCACTAGCCCTATCTGGACTCTATGGGTTACAGCGCCTCAAGTTCATACCTAAACCGCTGGTTCCTGTTTCTGCAATCCAGCCAAGATTGGTGGTGCCTTTATAGTACGTCCGCAGCCAGACCCGGCCATCTGAAGTGGTTTGTCGTTGAGGCGGGTTCGTGGCGTATACCGACTCATTAGCCAATACCGTTGCTAGGTATGCACCGTAGGGTGTTGTACGAACCTGCATTTCAGCAGGAACGACTTGGTAACACGTACCAACAGGAGTACCTGGATCGGGGCCAGCGTCACAGTTGGCTAGTAGCGTGGCGGTACGCACCCAACCCAGAGCAGGCTGCTGAATTTGGGCAATGCCTTGACCCAATACTCCCGTCAATGTAACTCGTGTATAAGGCTGTAATTGTCGCACTACCTGAGTTTGAGACGCGTTGGAGTAGAGGGTGATAGCACTCGTCCCGCTAGAGCGGCAGGTATTGTTATAGCTTGGGCGTTCGTATAAAGGAATATCGGGGGTTTGAGCCAGAACTGGGGCGATCGCGCCACCGACTACTAGCTCAAAGCTGCTGGCACCAAGTGCAGCAGCCAACCCAACAAAAAACTTACATTGGTTCAAGCCTGGTTTCAATGTCATAGTAGACCTCACAATTCCCAAAGGGTTACTAGTGTGGAACTCTATCACACTAGCGAAACCGAACGGTCTGGCTAAATATTGTTGTTACAATAACCGCTATTTCTCAATACATCTCTCCTGGCCTCCGCCCATGTTGACGTAGCGTCAAAGGTGGTAATATCAACCCACTTCAGTTTTTTCTATAAAAACTATCGAATTCTATTGCACCTTGTCGCCTCGGTTGAAGGTCTATCCTTAATAAGTCAAAATCAGCATAAGTCAAAATCAGCAAGATCCAAACAAGATCCAAAACTTAATAACTGTCGCCATCAAGACTTAAACAGCTAGCCTGATTTCACCAAACTTGACAAAAGGCATCACGCTGAAATTGACGGAGCAGTGAAGTTGGTGAGCATCGCTAAAAATTCATTTTTTTAATCAAGCCCCTATGGAATTTAACTTAATTCTCTCCAATATCCTCAACCCTCCAGTTTTGTTCTTTTTTGTAGGTATGGCAGCAATTTTGCTAAAGTCAGATTTAGAAATTCCGCAGCCCCTACCAAAAATGTTTTCGCTTTATTTGCTGTTTGCAATCGGCTTTAAGGGTGGCCATGAAATTATTGAAAGTGGCTTAAGTTGGGATATTGTAATTACCCTGGTGGCCGCTGTTGTGATGGCTTGCTTAGTACCAATTTATTCGTTTTTTATCTTGAGGCTGAAGCTTGATATTTACAACTCAGCCGCGATCGCCGCTACCTATGGCTCAATTAGCGCTGTAACGTTTATTACTGCCAGTGCCTTACTCACAAAATTAGAGTTGGGATTTGGTGGTCATATGGTTGCTGCTCTGGCGCTAATGGAGTCTCCTGCTATTGTGGTAGGCATCATTTTAGTACGGCTAGCGGCTGATCCTGAAAAGGATAAAACTACCGTTGAAGCTGCCTCATGGAGTGAGGTGTTGCGAGAGGCCTGTCTAAACGGATCGGTTTTTCTGTTAGTTAGTAGCCTGATTATTGGATTATTAACAGGCAATAGTGGTTGGGATAAAATCAGACCGTTTTCTGACGAGTTGTTTTATGGAATATTGTGTTTTTTCTTATTAGATATGGGCTTAATTGCTGCCCGCCGAATTAACGACTTAAAACAAGCTGGATCATTTGTGATTGGCTTTTCCCTTCTGATGCCCGTGTTGAATGCCTTGATTGGAATTGGCCTAGCAAAGCTTCTAGGAATGTCAATAGGAAACGCGCTATTGTTTACAGTGCTGTGTGCTAGTGCATCTTACATTGCCGTTCCAGCAGCTATGCGGATGAGTGTGCCTGAGGCTAATCCAAGTTTATATATCTCAATGGCACTTGCTCTGACCTTTCCGTTCAATATTATTGTAGGGATTCCAGTGTATTTACAAATTATTCAGCGAATTTGGACGTGAATCTAGTGAACACCATCAAACGTGTCGAAATAGTGATCCCTGCGATCGAGTTGAAGCCTGTATTAAAACGGTTAGAAAAATTTGGCATTAAAAAGTACAGCATCATTCGTAATGTAGTAGGGCGCGGAGAATTTGGTGAATCTACCGATGATCTGGATGATCAACTCAGCAGTGTCTATATTTTGATGACTTGTTTGATAGGAGAGGAAGAGCCACTATATTTGGAGCTACAGCCTATTCTAGAAAAGTTTGGCGGTATGTTTCTGGTATCTGATACGGTGGGATATCGGTATTAGACTCTCCCAGTACGTTCAAATGGATAGTGGAGTAAGGATTTTTAGATGGGCAGGCAAAGCCTGCCCATCTAAAAATCCTTAGGGATCAGCAAACAAAAATCATCCCGGTGTCATTCCCGCCTGCGCGGGAATGACGCTGGCACCTATCGAGCAGATGGATTCCCGCCTGCGCGGGAATGACAGGGAGGCGTCCTATTGATCATGGCTACCGCTATAACTTCTTAAGTAGGTGGGCTTAATTAAATATAAGATTCTAAAACCCTGCGCCGCCCGCTGTGCGGGCGGCGCAGGGTTTTAGAATTTGGTTTTTATTTAGGTTGAACTTTTTAGAACCTGACGTTACTCTGTTGTGTGGATCATTCTTCGAATGGGGATTTGGATGGTGAACTGAGTACCATGACCGGGCTTAGAGACACAGGTCAAAGTGCCATTGTGCTTTTCAGTAGTGATTTGATAGCTAATGGACATACCCATTCCGGTTCCTTTTCCGACCGGCTTAGTGGTGAAGAAGGGGTCAAAGATACGCGATTGAATCTCCTCAGGAATACCACCACCATTATCTGCGATAGAAACTTGCACCCGGTGCTCATCAACTGTACAGGTGCGAATGGTAATACGACAGGGATTCGTTTGATTATCTTGATACGTTTGTTTAGTGCTGAGTTCTTCTAATGCATCAATTGCATTGGCCAGAATATTCATAAACACTTGGTTCAACGAGCCGGCATAGCACTCAACGAGCGGCAGTTGACCATACTCACGAATCACCTGAATTTCTGGATGGTCAGGCTTATTCTTGAGACGATGTTGCAAAATCAACAACGTACTATTGATACCCTCATGGATATCAACCGCCTTGCATTCTGCTTCATCAAGCCGAGAAAAGTTGCGGAGCGATCGCACAATTTCGCAGATGCGATGAGTGCCCATCTTCATCGAGGCGAGGGTTTTGGGCAAGTCTTGCTGAATAAACTCTAAATCAAGGTCAATAGCAGCCTTTTGCAGTTCAGGTGCTGAGTTATCACTGTGCTGGTGATACAACTGGACAAACGACAACACATCCTCGATATACGTTTGCACGTAAGCGAGGTTGCCATAGATAAAATTCACTGGATTGTTAATTTCATGCGCCACTCCAGCGACCAATTGTCCTAGAACAGCCATCTTTTCAGATTGGACTAACCGCACCTGAGACTGCTGGACTTGGTGCAGAGCAGCTTGGAGTTCGCTGGTGCGTTCTTCGACCTGGTGCTCCAGAGTTTGATGGAGATGGCGCAGCTTTAACTGAGTGGTGACCCGAGCCAGCAGTTCTGCCTCTTGGAAGGGTTTGGTGACATAGTCCACCGCTCCTAGGTCAAATCCCCTGACTTTATCTCTGGTGTCAGAGAGAGCTGTCATGAAAATGACTGGAATATCATCTGTAATGGGAGATGCTTTGAGGCGACGGCAGGTTTCAAAGCCGTCAATTCCTGGCATCATGACATCGAGCAAAATCAAATCAGGCTGGCTGATGATGGCCTGTTTGATGGCGCGTTCTCCATCAGTGGCGATCGCCACTTCAAAACCAGCATCACTGAGGGCTTCCGCCACCACTTCCAGATTGGCAGGTGTATCATCGACCACCAACACTAACTGAGTATCTTTCATGACCACCCTTTCAACAGGTAACTTCATTGAGGAATTGTCGAATAAACGCTTCCAATTTTGCAACTTGAAACCCTTTGCTCAACTCAAGCAGATGCTGCGCGAACGGTGCGTACTGAGGATTTTGTAGTGCCAAGGCTTTAGCAGCGTCTGTGAGTTTTTTGAGTCGTCCCTGTTCGGCTAACTGAAGCAACTGATTCAAGTCTGCTGACGGTGGCACAATGAGCGGTGTAACCAGAGCAGGGCTAGTTTGTGGCGTGGGGGCTGACGGTTGTATCGGTTCACTAGAGGAGGCTGTGGCTTCATATGTCCAAGTCAGTTTCAGGTGTTTACGGAGCATCTGAAACAACTCGTCTGCCTGTACAGGCTTGCTTAGAAAATCGTCGCCTCCGGTATCTAGGCTCTGCTGCTGGTCTGCACTGGAGACCGAGGCAGAGGATACAATCACGGGCAGCGCCTTGAGCGTTTCACAGTGGCGAATTTCATGGAGAAATTGGTAGCCGTCCATCACGGGCATGACGATATCGGTGATGATTAAATCGGGCTGGGTTTGATTTGCTTGAGTCAATCCTTCTTGACCATTCTCTGCTTCGATGACGGTGAAGCCCAATGGTTCTAGCAGGTTGACAATCACCGAGCGGTTTTCCCACTTGTCATCGACAATTAAGATGGATTTGCGTTCCCCTTGATAGCCCACTAGATGCTCTCCGCTGGCAGTCGGTGCGGTATGTCGCCATTCTGCGGCTAGCGGTAGTTCTACGTCAAAGAAGAAGGTGCTGCCTTCGCCCAGTTGACTGTGTACTTGAATTTGACTGCCCATCAGTTGTACAAGTGTCTGGCTGATGGCTAGGCCTAGCCCAGTGCCTTCTGAGTTGCGTTTTTGGTTGCTGACTTGTTCGAAGGGCTGGAAGATCTTCTCTAACGCCTCGGCACTCATCCCGATCCCCGTGTCGCTGACGTGAAACCTAACTTTAGCTGTCGATGCTCTAGTCAGTTTATCTAAGGCACTTAGAGGACTGTGATCGAGTCGTTCAACTTTGAAGGTGACTTGACCCTGGTCTGTAAATTTGACGGCGTTGCCCAACAGATTGATTAATACCTGGCGCAGTCGTTTCTCATCGACATCAACGCCTTCTGGAAGGCTAGCATCCGTGAGATAGACAAAGTCAATCCCTTTTTGCTCTGCTCGGATGCCTACAATTTCGACAATTCCCTGGAGCAGTGCTGGTAGGTGAACGGTGTGAGCATCCAACTCTAACTTACGGGCTTCAATTTTGGAGATATCTA
Source organism: Elainellales cyanobacterium (assembly GCA_038321765.1). Lineage (GTDB taxonomy): Bacteria > Cyanobacteriota > Cyanobacteriia > Elainellales > Elainellaceae > CASBQJ01. The sequence goes on along the minus strand of JBBQFG010000020.1, from coordinate 17,828 downwards.
AAATGTCGTTAATGAGCATTAGGAGATGGGAACCGCATTGGTAGATGATGTCAATGCCTTTGTTTTCTTTTTCGCCCCAACTTTGCGAGCGACCCAGAATCTGGGCGTAGCCTAAAATGCCATTGAGAGGCGTGCGTAACTCGTGGCTCATATTAGCCAAAAACTCACTCTTGGCTTTATTGGCGGTATCGGCGGATTCTTTGGCGTCCTTCAGTTCTGCGGTGCGCTGCTCAACTCGTGCTTCCAGTCCCTCAAAAGAGCCTTTTAGCTGCTTCGCCATTTGGTTAAAAGACTGAGCCAGCACTTCTAGTTCGCTAATCCCTTTGATATCTAAAGTTTGGTCGAGTTGACCGTTAGCGATCGCCCGTGAAGCTCCGTTCAGCTTCAGAATCGGACGGGTAATCCAGCGGGAGGTCAGCACACTCACCAAACTAGCAATAGCCAACGCCATCAGACACAGCAGAACGGTGTTACGCGTGTTGGTATTAATCTGCTCCATAAAATCTGATTCTGGCACTGCCACGACGATTAGCCAGTTAATGCCATTGCCAAAGGAGAGCGGCGTAACTTGAAGGAACTGACGCTCGCCATCAATCAAAAACTCAAGCTGTTGGGGCTGCTCAATTTTGCTTAGATCGCCAAATTGCTCAGTGAGATAGGCAGCAGAGGCGCTGGTCAGCGGGTTGGTACTGTTTACCGCCTGAAGTCGCTCTACCTTCTCACCATTGACGGTAAAGGGATCTGCGCCGTCAGAGGTGCCGACCAATTCACCTGAGCGCTCGATTACAAACGTCTGTCCCAACTGGCTTATATTCAGACTGTCCAAAAATTGGCTAATTTGTCGGAGGTTAAAAATAATTCCGGCAACTGCCTGAAGATTGTTGTTTGAGTCGTAGATGGGGCGGGAAACATTAATGGCAAGGGTTTTATCGGCTGAGCGGCTGACGGAGGTGTAAATCGGACTCCAGGCTGCGCCACGAGCTGCTACAGCCGCTTTGTACCAGGGTCGCTCTCGCCCGTCCAATAGCTTTTCACCCAGGGAAGAATTGACTGTGCGCTTTTGGGTATCAACCTGACTGCTAAACCATTTTTGACCTGTTGCAGCCGTGGCATATTCAATAAAGTAAATGTCCTGTCCATTTTTGGTGCGGCGCTGAACAGCAGAGAGATTCCCAGTTGTGTTGGCAAATCCCAATCCACTGATGGAGCCAACGCTAGTTAGAAAATCCCAGTAAATGGCTTCAGGCGATCGCACATTTCCTAAATCTAACCCCTCACGCTGAAATGCTTTAATCGCCAGTTGATTCACCGTATCTGCGGTTTCCAGATTATGACGTACTTCACTATCAATGCGGTTCGTTACTTCACTGCGAAGCTGGCTAGCAACATCATTCACGGCTTGCTGACCATTACGAATGGAGAGCCATCCCGTTAACCCAACTGCAACCGAAATTTGTACGACAAAGGGTACGACCAGTACCAAGCGCAGAGGCAATCCTTTGGAGCGTGGAATCGGAGTGTTCATAGAAATGTTTGGGGAATAATGTTCCACACCAGACTGCTTGTTAACCCAACACTCACTGATTCAATAACATACGACACTGATCTCTACGACACTGATCTCTAACTGATGAAAGATACGCTATTACCAACGACATTGCATATTCAGTGCACAATGCGATTTAGATTTAAGACCCGCGCTGAGCGGATATCCTGAAAATAAACCATGCCTATAAAGTAACAATATTCTCTGAGTAACTAGTGGGTTGAAGATTGCAATCGATAATCTTAAAAGTGGTTGTTAGGGCTTGCATTACTAAGCAGTATGCCCCGCAGAATAAAGATCTAACATAATTGCCTAGTCCAACACATAGCAGTCCTACATTTGTGTGATAGTCTGCTGCATAGCCGCCTCACTGATTCTATTTTGAAGGTTAATGGCCGAAGGCTAAATGTAAACTCAGTAAGCGATCGCCACAAAATAGCCAAAGTCTTTAAAACCTTAAGGCTCTTAAGAAATTGATAAACAGGACTTGATACACTATCTAAGTGATTTGTAAAAGTAAATTAAGCATCTTTTTAGGTCAATCTGCTCTCTGGCACGTTGGGCAAGCTCTATGCCAACGCAAGTGGCACAAAGACGGAAAGACGGAGCACATTTGTAGCTTTGCGCTCGGATACCTAAACGTTTTTGTAAAGGGGCGACTTAATCGTCCTTTTACGAAAGCTAAGGCACGTTAGGTTGTTTACAATCTGGGTAGTCCCAAATTGGTAAGGATTTTTTGATGGGCGGACGAAGCCCTCCCATCAAAAAATCCTTACATCAATACCACTACCACAATCCGCAGGATCTGAGTTTTTTGATTGATCTAGAGGGAAGCATAATGTCTGACTGGGGCAAGAGTTTGAGTGAGTTTTTGGAGCCAATCGCTGCTTGGTTTCGCAGTTTGGGTACCCCAGAGCCGATTGTGCATTGGGGGCATCCGGCCATGATGGGGATTGTGGTGCTGGTGATGGGTAGTTTTGTGGTGTGGACGGGTTGGCAGGGGCGACTGTTGACCGCAACGGATGATGCCGCTGCTGCTCAAAAGCGTGCGGAGCATAAGAAGCTAGCGCCGTTGATGTTTTTATTCATCGTGCTGGGCTATACAGGCGGTGTTTTGTCGCTGGTGATGCAAGAGCATCCGATTTTGGAAAGCGCCCATTTTTGGATAGGTTCAGTGGCGATCGCCCTCCTAGCTATCAATGGGCTAATTGCTGCCTTTGGGTTTTCCAAGGGGAAATTGTTTCGGACAATTCATGCCACATTAGGCAGTGTAGCCATGGCCATTTTGATTGTGCACGGCATTTTTGGCTTAAAACTAGGGCTATCGATTTAAGCAACATTAATTTAAGCTAACTCTGAAGCATACTGAGAGTTCCGTGCGAAACGCGGAACTCTCAGTTTTTTTAAATCTTCGTCTTGGGCGTCTGCGTACCCGACTGGGGAATACTTTTTTCAACGGGTGCGTTAAAACTGAGTGTTTTTATGGATGCAGCAGCGGGTGTGGTGCTCTGTCTGGCGTTTGTGTTAGGGCTATGGGTAACAGGAGTACCAGGGCAAGTTGGGGCAATACCAGTGGGGGCGATCGCCCTTCCTTTGCTGGGTTTGAGCTTGGCGGTTCTCATGCCGCGCCTTTGGAGAACGGGGCCAAGAGCACTCCTGTGGATTGCTGCTGGGATTGTGGGGTTACTGGCGGTGCTGTATTTTCAGGTGCGATTGCCTCAGCCAGATGCAAATGACATCAGTACTGTACTAGCTAACCCGGTTCTAGCCGAGGTGGGCGTGGGTCAAGCGGCTCCATCTGTGGAGGTGCAAGGTTTTGTAGAAACGCCACCTCGATTGACTCGCAGCCAAAAAATCCAGTTTGAACTGGGGGCGTTTCGGGCGCGGGTGATTACGGCAGAAGGCAAAGAAATAGTAGCTGAGTCTGTCACTGGTCGCGCCTATGCTACGGTACCGCTGTTGCAGGGAACGGGGCTTTATCCTGGGCAGATGGTTAGCGTGCGGGGGGTGTTGTACGAGCCGACAGCGGCAGCGAACCCAGGAGGATTTGATTTTCGGGCGTATTTGGCTCAGCAGGGCATGTTTGTGGGGCTGCGGGGAAAGCAAGTAGACTTCCCAGAAGCGGAAGGGCGGTTTAGGGACGAACGTACATGGCAGCGATCGCTCTTCTACATGCCCCAACACTGGCTTTGGCAGGTGCGCCAGCGGATTGTGCGCGCTCAAGTGTCTGGGCTAGGGGTGCCAGAGGGGCCACTCGTCAGCGCTATGTTGCTAGGTAAAAGTGGCGTGGATGTGCCGCACGAGGTTAAAGATAGCTTTGCCCAAGCCGGATTAGCCCATGCTCTGGCGGCTTCGGGGTTTCAAGTATCGCTCTTGATTGGCATTATGCTAAACCTGACGCGATCGCTCTCTCCCCGGCTGGCGCTGCCGATCTCGATTGGCACCCTACTTCTCTACATTGGGCTAACTGGACTGGAACCGTCGGTGTTGCGAGCTGGGTTAATGGGCTTGGCAGTCTTGCTCTCACTGGCGCTGGAGCGGCGGATTAAATCATTGGGCGCGCTGATTCTGGCGGCGACGCTATTGCTGCTCTGGAATCCTATCTGGATCTGGAATCTGGGATTTCAGCTTAGTTTCTTGGCAACGCTGGGGCTGCTAGTGACGGCACCCGTGCTGACGAAATGGCTAGACTGGATGCCGACGGCGATCGCCTCCTTGGTGGCGGTTCCTCTAGCCGCTTACATTTGGACATTACCACTTCAGCTCTTTGTGTTTGGCGTTGTCTCTCCCTACAGCATTGTGCTTAACATGCTGACGGCGCTTTTAATTACGCTAATTAGCTTGGGCAGTGGCATTACGGCTCTGGTGGCTCTGCTCTCACCCTCCGTTGGAGCGGCGCTGTCAAAACTGATGTATTTCCCCGCCCACGGTTTGATTCAGATGGCAGAATTGACCAACCAGCTACCAGGCAGCAGCGTTGCTACTGGGACGATTCAGGCCAGTCAGGCGATCGCTCTTTATCTTCTGTTTGTGCTGGTTTGGTGGTTGCCCCATCTGCAACGGCGCTGGTGGACTGTGGGAATTGTCTGTATAGGCTTAATAGCCGTTCCAGCTTGGTCGGCGGCGGCCACCACTGTCAAAGTAACCGTGCTGGCGACTGCCGAGCAGCCCATGCTGGTGGTGCAAAACCAAGGCGAAGTGGGGTTAATTGGCAACAGCAGTGAACAAGATGTCATCTTCACGGTGCTGCCGTTTTTACGACAGCGTGGAATAAATCGGATTAACTGGGCGATCGCTCCTACCCTCGACCCTGACACCACAGCGGGCTGGTACCGTCTCCTTCAAACCATTCCAGTGCGGGCGTTCCACAGTGTATCTAACTCTCCCCAGGGCAATATCCGAACTGCTGACCAAGCAGCCACCCTACCCCTCGACCCTAACCGTACAGCCCTTTTCACGTCCCTACAGACCCAGCAGGCTCAGGTAATCCCACTGCAAGTAGATGACTCGATCAAGACCGCAGCGATCGCTCTACGTCCGCTAAGTCTTGACCCCCTTGCCCTGCGATTTCAAATTGGCGATCAAATTTGGCTGCTGCTCAATGCACCTGATTCCTCATCAGCGTTAGCAGCCCTAACGCCCAAATTGGCCACACTCACTAGCGTGCTTTGGTGGAATGGCAGTTCACTAGACGAAACCGTACTGGCGCAAATCAGTCCAAAGCTGGCGATCGCGTCCCCTAAACCTCTCTCTCCTTCAACTCAGAACTGGTTTCACACCCACACTATCCCGACCTTCTCTACCTACCAGGACGGAGCAATTCAGTGGACTCCTACCGAAGGATTCACCAGCACCTTAGACGTTGATGGATAGTCCTCAAAAAACTCCCAATTAAAAGGCACCCCGCGTCGTGGGGTGCCTTTTATAGCCGTAGCCACTTTATTTAGGACATTTTTAGTGGCGCGCAAAGCGCGCCACTAAAAATGTCCTTGTCCTACACCGCGCTGACTGTAGCTATAATTGGAGCCTCAGTTTTCTCTCAAGGTAGTCATAAATTGGTAAGGATTTTTTGACGGGCGGGCTTAGCCCGCCCATCAAAAAATCCTTATATCAATACCACTACCTCTCTCAATACACCCAAGGAATCAGTTTTTTTACCCGCTGTTGGTAAGCGGCGTACTCTCCATATTTCTCGGAGAGCCATTGTTCTTCACGGCGAGCTTTCGCATCGAAGAACAGAAGGAAGGCGATCGCCGCTGCTACATGCGTCACACTGAGCTGATATAGCCCCCATGCCAAAATCCCCAAAATCACCCCGCTATAAATTGGGTGCCGCACAACGCCGTAAACTCCCGATTGTACTAGCTGACCATCATCCCTGGGATAAGGCAAAGGAGTCAGGCTCTGACCCAAATCGACCAAGCCCTTGCCCAATAGGATAGTAGCTGCTAACCCCAACATAGCTGCACCTCCCCAAATTCCATACACCCAGGGAGCCGCAGGATTGAACCCCCAAAGTCGATAAGAGGGGAGAAAAACCACACCTAGCAACAGCAGCGCTTGAGTTAGCACCCAATACTCACCCCTCACACCCTGCTGCCATCCCTCGCGGCCAAACCCCCAGTCGGTTAAGAGCTTCATCATATTTGCCCTCTAATTAAACAACGTCACGTTAGTTTAACGGCGTCTGCCACCTAAACGAACGCGGGGTCTAGACGAGCCTGTACCAAAGCCACTGGGTCTATTCGTACGAGGACGCGGTGAGTTCGACCGTCGCAGATTGGTAGAACCAAATCCCGACCCAGATGGACGGTTAGTCTGCGCCGGGTTAGCACGTTGACTGGCTCGTCGGGTTGCGGCGGCTGGCTCCCGCAGTCGGCCAGACGTTCGCAATGTCTGATTACGGACAGGAGTAGGCGGGGATTGGTAGCGCGTTTGGTAACGTTCAGCAGCTTGCCCATAGGTGCTCCCATACCCGCCGTAACCTACCAAGCCACCACCACCGGGTCGATATACGGGTGGAAAGTAATATTGCGGTCTGAATAGGAGACTACCGATCGCCTGTCCGGCTAACGCCCCTGCAAACGGACTCCAGAAACTTGGCTCTTGTCTAACGACCACCACTTCTTGCTGGCCTGTTTGAGGATTAACTTGATTTTCAGTTACGTTATGGACGTACTCAATCTTAAAGTCTTCAGTGAGATAGAGGGTGGCCTGACCCTGTTCTACGTTTAAATAGCTCTTCTCACCTGCATTGAGCTGTTCGTCTGTTAGACGCGCCATTTGCAGATTATTTGTTTCCAAAATCGCCGCCTGCCCCGGAGGTGTATTGAGCAACATCAGCGTGTAGTTGCCATCAATATCGTCGTAGGTAGCTTGTTGAACCGGATATTTACCGTTAGCTAAGTTAACACTTGTGGGCGGTTGAGGCGAAGTCGAGCTGCCAGAAGTGCTAGTTGGGGCAGAGGTGTCATATGGCACCTCGTTGGATGGCAAGTTAGTACAAGCTGCCGTCGTATACACTAGCGTCAATATGATAGACCACGTAATGAATTGTCGAAACATGGGAAAATGACTCATAGAGTGGACGAGAATGTAAACATTAAAAACTATTCGTTCAGTATCGTGGAAAGTTAGTTTTTGGATTCATAATGGAACGAGTTCTGGATAGTACAGAATGAGCTGATCCGTTGTTAGTTCATCACCTAACTGAGTTGGAGAATAATGGATCTGAATCGCGCGTAACGTGCCGTTATGGTACAGGTTAATGATGGCTTTAAGGGCTGTGCGAAGAACGCTAATATCACCTAAATTACCCTCTAACGACGCGACTTCGCCTTCATAGGCAAGAGCCAACATCACAATTACATGTTGAGTAATAGGAATAGCCAGCGGCTCATCTGGATCACTGGGATTTTCCAAATCGTCTAAGTCCAGATCGCTGCCGTAACGTTGAGCTGAGTCGGTAAATAGCTCAGTTACATAATCGCCCGCTTCGCCTTCGTCCCAAAACACATCACCCTCATTCGCAGCCGATTGCCAATAGGTATCGGATTGAAGCAGAGCTTGACACACTTCTACTAATCCTTCTCCTAAGCGGTTTAGGTCGCCCTCTGCCTCAACCGCTTGGTAGGCGACACGGTTCAATAGACCTAGCAGAGGAGCTACCTCACGCCCTGCTAAATGAATAAAAATACGACAGACTACGAACCGGGTTCTGCCACTTAGTTGGTTAAAGCGATCGCCCCACGATGTCATCGGTTGGTATGCCATAAAGAACTACTCTTACTTTAGCGGCTAGAGCCGTCTTCTATGGATTGTGGAATCCGTCCAAAAGTAAGAAGTTCTTAAAATTGTGGCTACCTAAAGGAATATTTCGGGCGGTTGCCAGGACAGTTAAGCCAAGAACAGGTGTTGTGGGTTCCACTCCGTGTGACTTACAACATCGACCTAGTCTGTCTGCCGATCGCTTTTCACATCGGCAACGCCAACAGTCCTTGAGTTAGTAAGTTGAAGCAGGCAGCATATCTAGGCGATCGCCCGCCTTCGGTTCTAAGATTGTCGTCGTTAGATTATTTTGAGCCAATGCAGCCCGCACCTCTGCTACGCTGCCGGTAGCTCGAATCACGGCAGTTAGTAGTCCTTCTGAGGTTATGTCGCCTCCGGCTGCCGTGGGTATTATCACACGAGGCTTTAACCACTGGGTAACTTGTAAGGCAGTTTTACCGCCCTGAAGAATCGACCCCAATAATGGCACTTCCAAATTGACTAGGGGGGTAATCACTACATCGACTGGGTCTTCTTGTTGAAGCACCTGGGAATGAAACCCGTGCGGTTCGTAATATAGACTACTGCCGTCGGTCAGTCCTCGCAGCAGATAGCCGTTTTCGGTCAGCAGTGGCCCAATCGGAGAACCTGGAACAGCTTGAATAGTGAGGCGATTTGCTAAGGTAAATGACTCACCGTGGGCGATCGCCGTTACCTGTTTGTAGCCTAACTCGCGCACCACTTTAGCTGCATTGGGTGAAGCCAAAACGGGAATGCTGCGATCAAGCACATTGAGAGTGGGAGGATGGGCATGATCTTCTAGCCCTTGAGATAGCAAAATTAGATCAATTGCATCGGGAATGGCACGGGGATTAGTCCGACTCGCCTTAAACAGCCACTTTTGATTGCCAAAGGTCAGATCGCCTACCAGCCAGGGATCAAGTAGGATTCGCTGCCCCTCTAGTTCAATTAGCCAGGAGTTATTGTCTAACCACGTCAAATACATAGAGCGAAATTCAAAGATAACTCAATCTGCTGTAGTGCTAGAGCGCTTCACCCTTAACACGCGCTTTGGCGCGAGTAGCACTCTTTTTCAAGGCATCCAAGCGCAATTCGTATTTCTTGCGCTGAGCTTTTTTGGGAGATTGTTCAATCAAAATTTTGAGGGCGCTACCCAAGCTCTTATAGGCATTAGGCAACGTATAGCCAAAGCGAGTTGCTAGGGCGATCGCCTTCTCATCCGCCTCAACAGCATCTCTTAAGGTTTTTTCGCCATTGTTGCGCTTAAACAAGCGCCAACCCGACACGCCACACAACCCCACTGCCAGCAAGAGCAATAATCCATCTTGCACCCACAGCTCGCCCACTGCACCACCCAAACCGATCGCCAGAGCAGCCATCTCCCAGCCGTCTTTGGGAATCGTGTCGTTTTGAACCCGCGCCACTTCGTGCCAAAACATCAAGTTTCGCTGATCTAGAGCCAACGCTTCCCACTTAACCAAGTCAATTTGAACTTCAACCTGATCTTTACCAATTTCCTCACTGGTAATTAGTGGCGGGTTCACCCCTGGAGACGCTTCTACTGTCACCCAGCTTCTTAGCTCAGGCGGCAGCAGGGACTTTAACCGACGGAGTTCACTCAAATCGGCTCTAGCAGAAGACGCAGCGTAGGATGTCATAACAGTTTGCCCTAGCAGATCACAATAAAAAATATGCGTTTCTTAAGGAGTATAGCGACTTTTTGAACAGACTGTAGAAACGCAAGGGTCGGTTTACACGTCTAGCTTAATACATGCAAATAGAGCCAAAAACTCTATTTAGATGCGGTGGCACAATGCGAAGCATAGACATACAACCAGGCAGACTAAAAAACCTGACTCTCGATCTCTATTTTAGCGAGCGAGATGATCGAGCGATCGCCCATAGAAGAGCACATACGGAAAGAGTGCCACCAAAACGCAACGTATAGCAGTTCTGATGGGGAGAGTCTTAACGAGACTGGGATCGCTGACGGGATTGACCCGAAACACCGATGCGATCGCCCAGTTGACGTAACGTCCGCGCCAATTCTACATCTGTCTCTTTAAGCTGCGTAATTTTTTGACAGCTATGCAGCACTGTTGTGTGATCCTTACCGCCAAAGACTTCCCCAATTTTGGGTAGGCTCAAATCAGTATGTTTCCGCATTAAAAACATGCCAACTTGACGCGCCACGCTGATTTCGCGGCGGCGAGAGCTGCTCTTGAGGTCTTCAATCGGTACGCCAAACTGTTCAGAAACAACCAGCATGACCGCCTCTGGTGTTGCTTCTACCTGGTCGGCAGGGGGGTTTAGCACTGGCGCAATATTTTCAACGGTCATCGGCAACCCCGAAATCGAGACATAGGCGACCGCTCGAATCAACGCCCCCTCTAATTCTCGAATGTTAGACGTGTAGCTAGAGGCAATGTACTCAATCACCTCACGGGGCAAGCGCATATTTTCGTATTCTGCCTTTTTCTGCAAAATCGCCATCCGAGTTTCTAAATCAGGCGACTGAATGTCAGAGATTAGCCCCATTGAAAACCGAGAGCAGAGCCGCTCTTGCAAGCGGGGAATTTGGTTGGGGGGCCGATCTGATGCAATTACAACCTGCTTACCAGCTTCGTGCAGCGTGTTGAACGTATGAAAAAATTCTTCCTGGGTATATTCTTTTCCTTCAATGAACTGAATATCGTCTACCAGCAGCACATCTACGGCTCGATAGAGATCCCGAAAGCTCTGCATACTGTCTTTACGGATAGCCGTAATTAAGTCATTGGTAAACTGTTCGGTAGACACATAAAACACGCGAGCATTGGGGTCAATCTCCAGACGATAGTGCCCGATCGCCTGCATGAGATGGGTTTTGCCCAATCCAACACCGCCGCACAAAAATAGAGGATTGAACTCTCGACCAGGAGACTCTGCCACCGCCAGAGAGGCAGCGTGTGCCATCCGGTTATTGGAGCCCACCACAAAGCGAGAGAAGACATACTTAGAATTCAGATCGCTCAGCTTTGGGGGGCGAGGCGCTCCGGCTGGTTCGATCGGGACTTCAGATGGCAGCGGCCATACCTCGTGGAGGTCGGGCGAGCCGTCTAGCTCTTCACCCTGCCGCACCGTAATGTGCACCTCGATCGGGTGCTCCAGGATTTCCTGCACCACCTCTGTAATGGTTTTGAGATAGTACTTCTGTAACCAGTTGCGCGCAAACAGGTTAGGGGTACAAATCACCAAACAGGTTTCGTTCAACTGTTCGGCTGTTGCAGACTTAATCCATGTTTCAAAGGTGGGACGGCTCAATTGCAGTTGTAGCCGATCGAGTACCTGACTCCAGAAGTGTTCAAGTCCAACTTCTACGGTCATCTTTTCCCCCAGGTGAATGGCCTAAATAGACGGATGTAAAACCAAATCGAGACGACGAATCGGCGGCATGACCGCGACCGACGTTTTTAGCAAAACCAAGTTATAACCCTGCTGTTGGAGATAGGAGAAGGGGACTTTCGCTGTCGAAACCCCAGACTTGATCTGCATCCAGCACAATTTAACCGAACTACTAGATATAGCGTACTAAAAGCGGTAAAAAATCCACATATGGTGATTTACACCGAAAAATTTGAATTCATAAGGTTGGTCTTAGTAGTGTAACCGCCTTATTTAATTTTTGCCGACGAGATTTTTGGCGACTTTCCCCAAAACTCTCTGGTAGTCCTAAATTGGTAAGGATTGTTTGATGGGCGGGCTTCGCCCATCAAATAATCCTTACATCACATCAATACCACTACCAACTCTCTGAGGTTGTAATTTTAGACCGATGGTTGATTTGAAATGCACTCTGACCCTTGCTTTAAAGTCTTAATCTACTCGTTCTAGCTGCCAGAGAATTTGATTACCTTCGCGGCGCACCCTAGACACTACCCAATTTCGCCAGACCCAATGATCACCTCGACTGGTGACGGCACTGGCATTAACGTCTATCAAATCGGCCAACTCGGCGCTGGTAATGAGATAGCCATTACTAGCAATAATCTCAGCCATTTGAAGGGTTTCGACCGTATGACGCAGTTGCGCCACACGCACCTCGCGAGGCAAATTATCGGAGTTTTCGAGGACTGGCTGAGTTGAAGAATCTACCATAACCTACTGGAGACTGCAAACATCTAGTTCAATTCAAGGCTTGCCGTAAAGCAGGAAGCTTACCCTGTGAGAAGGCACGGGCGATCGCGTCACAGCGTTCATTGCCTTCGTTTCCAGCGTGGCCGCGAACGTATGTCCAGGTGACGTGTCGAGCGTTGAGCCGATCAATAGTTTGCCATAGTTCTTGATTGAGCACGGCTTTACCCGTTGATGCGATCCAGCCTTTTTTCTTCCAGCCGTGAATCCATTTGGTGATGCCGTTGATTACGTATTGGCTGTCAGTGTAAAGGGTGATGGGTTCTTTTTGCTCTGAGGCCACTAGAAACTCTAGCGCAGCGATCGCCGCTTGCATTTCCATGCGGTTGTTGGTGGTCTGGCGATCGCCACCGCCAATTTCGTGAACAGTGCCGTCGGCAAGATAGACGACTACGCCCCACCCACCGGGGCCGGGGTTGCCAGAACACGCGCCATCAGTGTAGATCGATTGAATTTTGCTAAAAAGGGGCATAAGGGAAAGATGAAGACTATATTCCTGACTTTGTTTGACCTGACTTGGTGTCAAAATACCGCTCTAAAAATACATCGCTGCATTTGAACTGTTGCAGAGTATACAGTAAATCATTTTGGCGAATAGCAGGCAGAAGGCTTTGAATCGCAGAGATCTGCTCGATGGGCGACATTTCAGTCAGGGCTTGATTGATGATATTGAGGTAAGTTTCTTCGGCTTTGGGGGTGAGGGAGATGTCAGCGCTGAAGTAGGCGCGTAGGTCTTTTAACCCTTCTACTAAATCGGCTGTGGGCTGGCTAAGTTCATCTTCTAACTGGCGCAAAAAACGGGCGGTGCGTCGGGTTTCTTGAGCGGCAATTAGCTTGAAGCCTAATACGATCAGACGATCGTAAATACTTTTAATATCAATGGTTAAAAAGACGGTTTCGGTGCGGGCATTGAGAAAGGCGATAAAGCCAAACCCAGCGGCGATCGCCTTCAAAAACAGAACCAGATCAATCGGAGGATATTGGGTGAATAAATCGGTAATCCACACCAAAAATATTCCCGCTGGAAATAACACCTGAATAATAATCCATACCCAAAAACCGGGGCTTTTGAGTGGTTTAAATAACAATAACCCTCGACAGGTTTCCTCAAGCTTTTCAAATGCATGGGGTAGGTTAAAAATGCCTGCTACTAGGGCAGCACTGCCTAGAAGTAGCCAATACATTGTCGTCATAACCGTCATAAGTAGATAGGCTTAATTAAATATAAGATCCTAAAACCCTGCGCCGCCCGCACAGCGGGCGGCGCAGGGTTTTAGAATTTGGTTTTTATGTAGGTTGAACTACTTAACAGTGTTGTCATAAATATCGTCACCGAATTAATATCGTCACCGAATTCGATTCTCACGCCGTCCGACAATTAATACTGGATGCAGATAAAAATAGCCTTTGGAGGTCAGGGTCAGGTAGGTATCAAGGTCAATGGCTTCGTCTCGTCGCTGCTGACCCCGCAGCATTGGAAAGATGTTGTACAGCACACCTCCAGTGGTGCGGTCGATGTAGCCTGCCCGCCAGAGCGATTGGGCGATCGCCTGCACTTGATCTTGCGACATGTCTAACTGATGCACCAGATGACGGATGGTGAGAGCCTGGGTTTCTAGGGCTTTGAGCAGGGCGATCGCCTGCGAATGAGAAATCGCCATCACTCGCTGAAGGGCACTGATAAAGACCAGCGCATCGCCGGAGGCGTGGAGGGAGTTGCCTTGGGCTTTGACCCGCTGAAGCAGGGCTTCGGCACCAGCCCGAACGTTATCACTTTGAAGAATAGAGAGTGCGATCGCGTCCCAAGTAATAGCAGTGCCGTCTGCTGTCTCTGCTCCCATCAATGCCTTAGCCCGCTCTTGAGTGTCGTACTGCTGTTCTAGCCGTGCGTGCTCAGTTAGATACAGATCGTTTAAGCCAGAATGCGAGGTGACTGACTTTCGCACGTCCTCTACTACTTCAGGTTGCTGTGTAGCCCAGCTATGGCCGATCTGCTGCACCTGTTGCTGTAGATACTCTGGCAACGGCGGCAGCAGTTGAATCAGTGCCAAAACATAGGCCTGTAGAGCGATGGTATCAGAAGGCTCCATAAAATTTGGTGCGCGGTTGAGCTAGTAATTTTTCCTTAATTGTAGCGATCGCCTAAGGCAGAACTAACGCAATCTGATTTTTGCGAATCCTGTCGGTTGTTCAATCCCTTGCTAGATTAAGCTAGGTTTGGACTTTCACTGATTTCCTTGAGAACCTGTTGCCATGTCATCGCTCTATTGCAGCCAGGGACATCCCAACGCGCCTGGTAGTCGTTTTTGCAACTGGTGTGGTGAAAAACTGCCCAGTCCCACTAGCTACCAAGATACGGTGTTGGGCGATCGCTACCAAATTGTTCAAGAGCTGGGGCATGGTGGCTTTGGACGAACCTATTTGGCCGATGATCTGAATCGCTTTAAAGAACCCTGCGTGCTAAAAGAATTTGCGCCGCAGGTGCAGGGTACCTATGCCTTACAAAAAGCAGAAGAATTGTTTCAGCGTGAAGCGGGCGTGCTTTACCAACTCCGCCATCCGCAGATTCCCCGGTTTCGGGAGCTATTTCGCACCACATTTGAGAATAACCCTCGTTTATTTCTAGTCCAAGACTACGTCAATGGGCAAAACTATCGACAACTGCTAGATGCTCGCCGTACTCAAGGCGTGTTTTTTTCTGAAGCCGAGGTGACGCAATTGATGCTGAACCTGCTGCCCGTTCTGCACTACATCCACGGCATCGGCGTAGTACACCGCGATATTTCGCCAGAAAACTTAATTTTACGGACTGCTGACCAACTGCCTATTCTGATTGACTTTGGTGGCGTAAAACAGATAGCCGCTTCGGTTGCCTCTCAATACACGTCTGGGGATGGAGTGCCAACGCGGGTGGGCAAGGTGGGCTATGCTCCTGACGAACAAATGGAATCGGGTCGAGTCTCATCCCATAGCGATTTGTATGCCCTGGCGGTGACGGTATTAGTGCTACTCACCGGAAAGGAACCTGCCGATTTCTTGGGCGAAACGCAAACGAGTCCGTGGCAGCAACGACTCACCCTTAGCCCGCAACTAAGAGCCATTTTGGAGCGGATGCTAGCCACAGACCCTCGGCAGCGCTACCAATCAGCAGCGGAGGTGATGCAAGCGCTGGGAGGAGTGCCTCAGGGAACACCCCCAGACATATCTCCAGGAACGTCTTCAGGCACGCCTCCAACAACACCTTTAGGAACGTTGCAGGGAAGATCGCCAGGAAATAGTGCACCCGATGCGGTCGCGGGGTCGCCCGTCGCTTTGTCTAACGTGGCCACCCAGGCGATCGCCCCCCGATCTCCCCGATCGCCCCAGTCACCTCAGCCGCCCCCACTCCCGGTAAGTGCTCCCTCGCCCCACTTTCCCAATGCGTTCCAGCCGGGTACCCTGTCCTCGGCTGCTCCGAGAATGACCGCACGGCAGCATCAGGGACTATCCGGCTGTTTTCCATTACTGCTCAGTCTAATTATTGTGGGGGGAGTGGGGTCTGCGATCTGGTGGACACGAGACGTGTGGCTTTCGTTGTTGCCGGGAGGTGAACCCACAGAACCCGTTGAAACCTCAACGGCGACACCTGACCCTGATTTTTCACCTGAGGAAAAAGCCCGTAAAGCTGCCCTTAATGCCCGTCGTCAAGAGTTGGGTGTCGATTCTGCGTATTGGGTCAAGCTGACAGATACGACGTTTCATCAACGCTATCCAGAGCTAAAGGGGCGCAGTCTCAGTAAAGACCCAGAGGATGCTAGTTGGCGGCAGCGGTGGGATGTGATCGCCTCTGAATGGCTAGATATCTTCGAAAAAAACTTAAGTTCTGACGCTCGCCGCAAACTGGGTAACTACACGGCAAGCGATCGCACGGCATGGCAAGCAGCAGTGAATCGGCTCAATGTGAGTAGCCGTGCCCTCAACGATCTAGCAGATGCCAAATTCTTTAGCTTGTTCCCAGAAGTGCGTGGACAAGACTTTATCAATCAACCGATTGGGCAAGTCTGGCAGGCGATCGCGGCTGACCAAGTAACCGTGCTGCAATCGGGCAAAGCCTTAGATACCATTCAATTCAGGCGTGGTGATCTGGCTCAGACCGTCAGCGCGACCCTTAATCCGGGAGAAGGTAAAGTCTACATCGCTAATCTGTCAGAGGGGCAACCGACTCGCTTAGCTCTGGAAGCGCCCAGCAACACCACGTTGCTATCTATTTACTTGCCTAACCCGACACCGCAAGTGCCAACCCTGTTGGAAGATTCTACTGAAACCCGCTGGTCAGAAACGTTACCCCAGTCGGGCTATTACGAGTTTGTTGTGATCTCTAACAGCAATGACTCGGTGCAGTATCGGTTGGATCTGGCGGTCGATCGCATTATTACCACTCCAATCAGCCCTAATTCAAAACTCGAACCCTCTGATGAGAATCCTTCTGTAGGTCCCGAAAACTAACGGAGTCCCGAAAAGTCCTCTAAAGAGGACTAGATCAGGGTCTGAGTCTATTTCAATAGACTTTCACGATTCCCAAAATTTATTTTAGGGCGGGTTGACACCGGAGCAATGAGACTTTCAGGGCTTTTGTCAGTCAATCAGCGCCCACACTGTCAGTCAACTTTGTACATTTTATGACTCAAATTAGACGCTGCCGATTGTATATAGCGGTTACCGATCTGGTGCGGTACGAATAACAAGCTGAAAGCCTTGCCCTGTCTGTCCAACGTGTACCTCATGTTAAGAGGAACCGCTATAGCGGTAGCCATGATCAATAGGACGCCTCCCTGTCATTCCCGCGCAGGCGGGAATCCATCTGCTCGATAGGTGCGGAGGTGGATTCCCGCCTGCACGGGAATGACGCTGGCATGTCCTAAGCTTTATGACTATGGCTATAGCTGTAAATTTTAATTTGGGAGGCGTGCCCAGCGCCCCTCCCAAATTAAAATTCATAGTTGGATTAAGCAATGATTCAAATTATTCTGAGATTGGTTCACATTGAACAGCCTCTACACTGCTTAAATAGCCCAATTTAGGAGAATAATTGGCAGGACAGAAAACAAAGACAATATCATTTGGGCTACTCATTGTTAGTCGGTAAGAGGACGAGGCTCCGCCATCCTGCGCTGTAATTGGCTCCAACTGAGGCCGAGCCTGGGGAGACCCGCTGGTGGGCGATCGCGGTGCCGTGGTGTTAGCGACGAGCCAATAGACAGAGGAACTCGGCTCGCCCTCTGCGACCCATCCTTGAACCCGCCCTGTATTTAACTTCCACCAGACATAGGTACCCACGCAAGCTGGGCCTTCCAGAACGGTAAACGTATCGTCGGGAGCCAAGCTGCCGATACTCCTACCCTGAATACCGGGCTGCTGACGGATATGGAGGTTGCCAACATGGGCAGAATATCCGATATTGCCAATTTGCAAGCGTGGTGTCAAATAAGTGTCTGAAGCCTCAGATGGGCAAGCGCGTGAGGTGTTTCCCAGTGGACTGCTTTGACTACTGGCCGAACCGACAAAGTAGCCTAGCCCCAAGGCGAGGCAAACAGCCAGAGAGATACCCAACCTGAGCCACGGAGTAAGTCGGTTTTTTCTAATTCGGGTCAACGGTGTGAAATGCATATTCAATGACCTCATCGGTTTTATAGGGATACATTTTTATAGAACCCATTTGACATCTAATTAGAATTGAGATTTAGGGCGATTTTTGGGCAGTAGGGGCGAAGCATTTGCACTCGAATTGACGCTGCGTTGCCAGAATATTGATGCAAATGCTTCGCCCCTACAGAATATTCGC
>JBBQFG010000019.1:0-34258 GCA_038321765.1 Elainellales cyanobacterium | reverse complement strand
GGAAGCCGCTTCGCGTCTATAAAAAGGGAGGAACTGGATTCAAAGTCCCCCTTTTTACTAGCGCAGCGGCGCGCCAGCGCGGGGATTTAGGGGGATCGATACCGTTTTTATACCAGCGACGGGACTTTTAAAACATCCTCTAAAGTTCATAGCTAAGTAGTTCAACCTCAATAAAAACCAAATTCTAAAACCCTGCGCCGCCCGCACAGCGGGCAGCGCAGGGTTCTAGAATCTTATATTTAATTAAGCCCATCTACTTACAAGCAGCACTCTCCAAAATCTGACACTCCAAGAGAAGGTTTAGACTTTTAGAGCAGCGATACCAGATTGCCGTAGGGCAAATGTCAGGATTAGTTCACAGTCCTGTAAAATATTTTTTAGATTAGGGATTGCTTTAACGCTGAGTTTGATTAGAATAGCCTGAAGGACTTACTGATCAGTTCGAATCACAATCGAGCAGGAATTCGCTTCTAGGGTTCCGGTTTGGCAGAGTGTCTGCCAAATGTCTGGTCCGAGAGAAGCAGCTAACTTAAGGATCGTGGTAACGTTCTGACTCAGCTAGTTGTAGGTGATGATTAGACAGTGTGCAGTCATCATCTACAGCTAGCCTGTTTGAAACACGACCCTCTGGTTAGTCACACGGCGGGAAAAAAGCCCGGGAGAACCACACAGAATTAGATATCTGTGGGTAACTCCTGGGCTTTGTCGTTTGAACCAGTAATTTTTCAGCAATAGGCTGCTCATGTGTTTGGAAGCGGTGCCGCGATCGCCTACTAAACATATCAACAGCAGTTCTAGAACAGTATTGAGGGTGCCTCAACTGATCATCTACCACAACAGGAGAGTTTTATGGTGCAAGCCTCTGTTTTGCCAAATTTGCCCGATGCCACGACAATCGATCCGAGCTTGATTTTGTTGGATGAAAAATTGCCGGGTGGTGCCTATTGGCATGGTATCGTCGAGCGCGGAAACACACTGCGAGTCACTGACTTAGAAGGATCACAGGGCGTTTCACTAATTTGCTACAACGCCGATAGCCCAATTGAACGACTGAATGTTGCAGACACGGCTAAGGTTCAGTTCAATGCATTTCTCAAACAGGGAATGGTGCTGTATTCGGACATGGGACGAGTTCTGTGTTCGATTACTGAAGATACCTCTGGCTATCATGATTTGATTTGCGGCTGTAGCAATGCGGCTAGCAACGCGGCGAAATATGGGGAGGGGGCTTATAACAAGTATGGTGAAAGCGATTACAACAACTCTCGCAATAATTTTCTTAAGGCATTGGCAAAACGCGGGCTGACCCGCAAAGATTTGATGCCTAACCTGAATTTGTTTAGTCGAGTAGCCGTACGCCCCAATGGGGACTTGGAATATGTTGCAGGCAATGAGAAAGCGGGTAGCTATGTTGATCTGCGGGCAGAAATGAATGTGTTAATAGTCGTTTCTAACTGCCCCCATGTGTTGCATCCTGATTCCGTTTATCGGCCTAAGCCCGTTCAGTTGACCGTTTGGCGATCGCCTGCTCCTGCCCCAGACGATCTGTGCCGCACTGCAAACGAACAAGTCATTCGCGGTTTTATCAACACTGACGCGCTGTTTGCTCAAGCTTAGTTGCTTTGGAAGACTGACTGTCCTGCACGTCGCGCAGAACAGTTGATGGCGGTGTTGCTTAATCTTTAATCATTTTGAACCTTAAAGGACAGAATCAATGGTGACGACTCTACCGATCGAATTCGATCCAGCTAACGCAATTTACAACGAAGTGCTGCCTGCACGCCAACCGTGGTCACGGGTGGTTAAGCAAGGACAGATCTTGCGGATTATTGATCTGCAAGGCAATCAAGCAGTGGACACGCTGTTTTACAATGCCCACGATCCCTCCGAGCGCTATAGTGCGCCTGATACAGTTGTGCATCAAGGCAACATTTTTATCACGACTGGCACGCAACTCATGTCCAGTGAGGGAAACGTGATGATGACTGTTATCCACGATGATTGCGGTAAGCACGATACCTTGGGTGGCGCGTGCAGCATGGAGAGCAATTCAGTGCGCTATGGCTTACACAAAAAACATTTGCACGCCTGCGTTGAAAATTTCCTGCTGGAATTGAGCAAGTATGAGATGAACAAACGAGACTTGGTGAGTAACGTGAACTTCTACATGAACGTTCCCGTTAGCGATGATGGCACGTTAGAAATTGTGGATGGCATTTCTGAAGCCGGAAAAATGATTGATTTGCGGGCAGAGATGGATGTAATGGTGTTGATTTCTAACTGTCCTCAAATTAACAATCCTTGCAATGCTTATAACCCAACTCCGGCGCGGTTGATCATCTGGGATGCCGTGTAATCATTGTCATCAACTCTATGGGCAGTTTGCAAGCTGCTCCTAATCTCATTTGTGAGTTGTTTCTGGCTTTGTCGGAAACAGCTCACGCATGAGACTTGAATAAACGGGCAATGTGCAACTTTCCTTAAATGTTTGCTCAAGCAGCCTTGACCGTTCGGCTGAGCGTTCGACTAAACTCACACCGAAGTCTTGCCCTTTCCCAAAGGAGCTGCCGTGTACACACAACTTGCTTTCTAGTTGGCTTATAGAGCTGAACCAACAGCCTTGGGGGAGGTTTCTCCCCCAAACCCCCTCCGATCAGGTTTCGGCTGGGTGAGATCACTCGCTGGGAACGCTACGCATTGCTGCTAAGTTAGGGGATGCGGAAAAGCGTTAAAGGCAACCCTCCTTTAGTACCCGTGCAATGCGTAGCACGGCCTTCCCAGCAACCTTTGATGCTTACCGATGCGGCCTTGCGGAGGGGGTGTGGGGGAAGGGCTTCGTCCCCTGCTGGGGGTTTGGGGGCAACCCCCAAGGCTGTTGGCTCGAAAGCCAGACTTCCGAGGCAGGTTCAAAACTTGTGTGGACACCGTAGCCCCAAGAAGAGGGAACCGGAATATGTCTGAAAGCCCTTCTCCCTGGGGAGAAGGGTTGGGATGAGGGCTGCTTCAGCCAGCATCGCCTACAAACTGATTCTGTCCTAACCAAGCATTTTGTTATTCATGTTCACTAAAGTTTTAGTTGCTAATCGGGGTGAAGTTGCCTGTCGAGTGATTCGTACTCTCGATCGAATGGGAATTGCGTCGATCGCCATTTATTCAGACGCAGACGCTCACGCTCTACACGTTTCGCAGGCAGCAGAGGCCGTCTGTGTTGGGGCTGCACCTGCGGCTGAGAGCTATTTACAGGGCGATCGCATCTTAGCCATCGCGCAACAAACTGGGGCACAGGCGATCCATCCCGGCTATGGGTTTTTGAGTGAGAATGCGGAGTTTGCAGACGCGTGTGCAGCGGCTGGAATTGCCTTTATTGGCCCTACTCCCACACAACTGCGACAGTTTGGTTTAAAGCACACCGCGCGAGAACTGGCACAGCAAAATCAAGTGCCGATGCTGCCCGGTAGCTCGCTGCTAGAGAGCTTGGAACAGGCGCAGCAGTTAGCAGCGGCGATCGCCTACCCAGTTATGCTCAAAAGTACCGCAGGCGGTGGTGGGATTGGAATGCAGGCATGTTTCAGTCCGGTAGAATTGGCGGCGGCTTACGACAAAGTGCAGCGTTTGAGTCAGGCCAACTTTAGCCAGAGCGGCATCTTTCTCGAAAAGTATATTCAGACAGCTCGACACCTTGAGGTGCAAATTTTTGGCGATGGGCAGGGGAACGTGATTGCCCTGGGTGAACGCGATTGTTCAACTCAGCGGCGCAACCAAAAGGTGATTGAAGAAACGCCTGCCCCTGGTATTTCTGATGCCCTGCGACAGGAGTTGTTGGATGCCGCCGTGAGGCTAGGAAAAGCAGTTCATTATCAATCGGCGGGTACAGTTGAGTATGTGTTTGATGTGGAAACGCAGCAGTTTTATTTTTTGGAAGTGAACACCCGCTTGCAGGTTGAGCATGGTGTGACCGAACTGGTTAGCCAGATTGACCTGGTGGAATGGATGGTGCGTTTGGCAGCAGGCGATCGCACGTTTCTCGATCGCTACGTACATCAGCCCCAAGGCCATGCTATTCAGGTGCGAATTTATGCCGAAGATGCTCACAAAAACTTTCAGCCCAGTGCTGGGTTGCTGAGTGCGGTAACGTTTCCAAAAAACATTCGTTGCGATACCTGGATTGAAGCCGGAACAACCGTTACCCCGTTTTACGATCCGCTGCTGGCGAAGGTGCTGGTGCAGGGACGGGATAGAAATGAGGCGATCGCCCAACTGCAAACAGCGCTGAGCGATTCTGAAATTGCTGGCATTGAAACAAATTTAGACTATCTGCGCCAGGTAATTAGCAGTCCTGAGTTTACGCAAGGAACGCTAAGTACACGCCTACTGAACACGTTTGAGTATCAGCCGCGCACAATCGACGTATTAGACGCTGGCACTTACACCACCGTTCAAGATTACCCTGGGCGCATCGGCTATTGGAATATTGGCGTGCCGCCATCAGGGGCAATGGATCATCTAGCGTTTCGGCTGGCTAACCGAATTTTGGGTAACCCTGAGTCGGCGGCTGGGTTGGAATGTACCGTGATGGGGCCTACCTTGCGGTTTAATTGCGATACGGTAATTTGTCTCACGGGCGCACTCATGCAGGCCAGTCTGAACGGACAGCCCGTGCCCTATTGGACGGCGGTGCCCGTCAGCGCAGGCAGCACGCTGAAACTTAAAGCGATCAAAGGGCAGGGCTACCGCACGTATCTGGCTATTCAACACGGGTTCGACGTGCCCGATTATTTGGGCAGCAAGTCTACCTTCACCCTGGGTCAATTTGGTGGACATGCCGGACGCACCCTGCGACCGGGCGATGTGCTGCGCCTAGATCAATTGCGGCCAGATCAATTGCGGCCAGATCAAAGTGCAGAATCGGATCAGTTCAGCGGCTGCACCTGCCCCGCTGAACTGATTCCAGAATACACAAATGAATGGGAAATTGGCGTGTTGTATGGCCCCCACGGCGCACCAGATTTCTTTACCGAAGACGACATTGCCACCTTTTTTGCTACCCGCTGGACGATTCATCACAATTCTGCCCGCACTGGCATTCGCTTAATTGGCCCCAAGCCACAGTGGGCGCGATCAGACGGGGGGGAAGCTGGGTTACATCCCTCCAACATTCACGACAATGCCTATGCGATCGGCACGATCGATTTCACGGGCGATATGCCGATTATTCTGGCCTATGATGGCCCCAGTTTAGGTGGATTTGTCTGCCCTGCCACCATTGTCAAATCTGAGCTTTGGAAAATTGGACAGCTTAAACCCGGCGATACCGTTCGCTTTTATCGACTGACGGCGATCGCCGCCCTGCAACGCGAGTTAGACCAAGATCGGCAAATCGAAACATTAACCGGAAGTGTCCCGCCATCCCCACTGGCTTCGGCTTCGCTCAGCCAGCAGGAGTGGGCTGAGCGGAGCCGAAGCCCGCTCCCCCAACCAGCAACCCAGTTCTCAGACTCCAACGACTCTCCGATCCTGCACCAAATTTCCGCATCCCCCGGTCAAATTGCAGTTACCTATCGGCCAGCGGGCGATAAGTACCTGCTGGTTGAATACGGGGCACTGGTTTTAGACCTAAACCTCCGGTTCCGGGTTCATGCCCTAATGCAGTGGCTCCAGAGCTGTCGTCTATCGGGCATCGTTGATCTGACACCCGGCATTCGATCGCTGCAAGTACATTACGACAGCCGTGTTTTGCCTCGCCATGCGCTGCTGGAAGCTCTGATTGCTGCCGAATCGGAGTTGCCAGCCGTTGATCAAATCGAAGTGCCCACCCGCATTGTGCATTTGCCGCTGTCGTGGGACGATGCCTCGACCCAGTTGGCTATTCAAAAATACATGCAATCGGTGCGACCCGATGCTCCGTGGTGTCCCAGCAATATTGAATTTATTCGCCGCATTAATGGTCTAGATAGCATTGAACAGGTGCGCGATATTGTCTTTAACGCGAGCTATTTGGTGATGGGTCTGGGGGATGTCTATCTGGGGGCACCTGTGGCGACACCGCTCGATCCGCGCCATCGACTAGTGACCACGAAGTACAACCCAGCGCGTACCTGGACACCCGAAAATGCAGTCGGGATCGGCGGCGCGTACCTGTGCATTTACGGCATGGAAGGGCCTGGTGGCTATCAGTTTGTCGGACGCACCGTGCCCGTATGGAACCGCTACAAACAGACTGAGGATTTTCAGCAACCCTGGCTGCTGCGTTTCTTTGATCAGATTCGCTTTTTTCCAGTTTCGGCAGATGAATTGTTGCGCTATCGGGAAGCCGTGATTCAGGGCACCACGAAGCTAGACATTCAGTCAGAAACTTTTAGCCTTAAACAGCATCACGAGTTTTTGCAGACTCATGCAGACGACATTGCCGCCTTTAAAGCAAACCAGCAGGCGGCCTTTGCTGCCGAACGCGATCGCTGGGCTGCTGCTGGAGAATTTACCCGGTCGGTTGAACCAGAGGTGGATGAACCCGATATTCCAGAAATCACGCTACCAGACGGGGTAGAGGCGATCGCTGCTCATCTGTCTGCAAACGTTTGGCAAGTGCTGGTGCAACCCGGCGATCGCGTGGTAGAGGGCGATCGCCTGATTATTTTGGAAGCCATGAAAATGGAAATTGCCGTGCTGGCCGATAGTGCAGGATACATCACAGACGTATTCTGCCAACCAGGGCAAACGATAACGGCAGGGCAACTGCTAGCGGCTATTCAACCCGAACCGCTCACCCAACCAGACAGCTTGTAAAGATCGCGGACAAATTAACTAAATGATGTTTTTGAGAGCGATCGCCATCGTGTCGGGTGCGTTGCTGTTGAGCGATCGCCCCGACAAACATCGTATCAACTCTCACCTAACACAACCTCAATGCCCAGCGTGCGATCGCCAGTCTTGTAGGGTATGTTACGCTAGTCGCTCATGCACATACACAAGAGGCGATCGTTATTCCTGCGGCTGACTGGCTTGGAGTTGTTGGAGTTGGGCGATCGTCAATTCGGTAATGCGGGCGATCGTTTCCAGTGGAATGTTCTCCTGAAGCATTTTCAGTGCCAGCGATCGCCGCTCTTCTTGCTTCGCCATCTGTTCAATCGACGTGACGTAAGGCATCTGTCGCTCCTGTTCATACTGCTCAAGTTCAGCCCAAAACGCCTGTTTCAAGCCCTCCAGCAGCTCTATCAGCCAATCCAGAAACCGGAATAAGTTCAGTATATCCTGCCGCTCATAGCCCTGTTCATACAGCCGTCGCGTCAGCCGAAATTTCCATTCCTTACGGGCGACCGCATCGTTACGAGTCTCCTTTGTCTTCAGGTGTGCCATCACTGCGATCGCAAACGGATTACGAGTGGCTTCCAACTTAGACCAGCGAGATTCATAATCCAGCAGTTTGATCATGGGAAACCGAAACGTCACTTCACAGCCCCAAGCCAAGTTGCCCGCTCATCTCCCAAAATGGCCAAACTCACAATTGGCTGCTTGTATCGGTCCCGCAGGCGGTAGTAATAAACAAACATGCGATCGCTAAATTGGCTCTCTTCCTGGCTTTGAATCTCGATATGCGCTAAGACCCAGGTTTCCTCGCCACTCAGCTTCCAGACTTTCACCAGTTTATCGACTAGCCGCTTGCCTAGTTCGGCATCCCGCACGACCTGCCGTAGCTCTTGATCGAGAAAGTCATAGCCTCGACTCCAGTCAATATAGCGGTTCCTGGTTCAGTGAAGTACAGGTTGATTTTTGAAAGCCTTATTCAGCAAGGGTTTTGTCGGGGTCTACTGTACCTCACCCGGCAAAGAACCGCTATATCAGCATGAATCTGGGGAAAGAAGAACCGCATGAAGTCTTGGAAATAAGCCTCCACAATGTCCTTCCAGGGACTATCAAATTTGTCACGCGGCTCGGTCATAAGTTTGCCGAAAAATGACCGCCTCAGTGTAACAGAAACATTGGACTCTGATGATTGCGGCGATCGCCCCTCTCCTCCCACCCCTTGCGCTACTTAACTCCCGTTATGAGGCATTTGGAAAAACGATCATAGCGATGCTGGGCGGTTCACAAGAAGAGATACCTATGCAGGCAGTGCGATCGCCACCCTATAGAGTGCATGGCCATTAAGCGATCGCCCCGACAAACATCGTATCAACTCTCACCCAACACAACCTCAATGTCTAGCGTGCAATACGCAGACTATCTTTGCAAAGCAAATCAGTCTACCATCAGCATCAAACGAGTGGAGTCGAGATGTGCATACCAGGGAAAAGGCTGATCTTTAATGGCATTCCACTTTTCTTTAAAGATTTCTGCTTGCACATGGTAGTCCTGTGCACCAGTGGGTGCCCCATTAAATTTGAGAAAAAGCGTCATTCGATGCGGGGTTTCACTGGTGGAAGCTAGCCAGCAAGGGTAGGTGTTGTGGTCTTGAGGCTTCAGCATCATGCTAATTTGGTGAGCGCGAATGCCAATATCGGTCAGGTGGTCGGGAATGGCTTCTAGCACTTGTAAGGTAATTCCCCAGTCGGTTGCCTTAATCAAACTAGCTCCCTCAACCACTGCACGAGAAAAGTTTTTGCAGCCCGTCAGTTGGGCAACGCGTACCGTTTTGGGATGTTCAAAGATCTGGTATTTAGAGTCATAGGCGATCGCCCTTCCACCCGACATAACGAGCAGCGTTTCACACAGGCGGTATGCCTCTTCTAGGTTGTGAGTAACCAGCAACGTCACACCGCTATAGGTAGAGAGAGCCTCTAATAGCTGCTGCTCCATTTGGCTGCGGAGATAGGTATCGAGTGCCGAAAAGGGTTCATCTAACAACAGCACGTCTGGGTCGGTTGCCAGTGCCCTGGCGAGCGCTACCCGCTGCTGTTGCCCACCCGACAGTTGATGTGGATAGCGATCGCCCAACCCCTGCATCTGCACCCGTGCCAGCTCTTGATTGACGCGTTGCGATCGCATAGATTTTGGCAGTTTTTGCAAGCCAAATGCCACATTTTGGGCAACGGTCATGTGGGGAAATAGCGCGTAGTTTTGAAAGACTAAACCAATATGTCGTTGATGGCTAGGCAAGTTGATTTTCTTTTTAGCATCAAATAGGGTTTGCCCATTTAAAACAATTCGCCCCTGCGTAGGCGTTTCAATCCCAGCAATACAGCGTAAGGTCATACTTTTTCCTGAACCCGATCCGCCGAGAATGCCTAAATTTTCTTGCTGCGCTGTAAACGCTGTCTCCAGTTTAAAGTTGGCTACCTGTTTCTCAATATTGACCAGCAAGCCGATAGTTGTATCCGGCAATTGGGGGTTAATCCGCTGCCGTAGGTGAGCTGGTTCTGTCCGTTTTCCACCGCGATTGACTGGTTCATCTGCTTCGATCAGCCCTGGTTTTTGGTGGTGAATTTTCTGTTCATATCGGGTTTGCCACAGGTTTACAACCATTAGCCCCAATAACGAAATTGCCATAATGGCGATCGCCCATAGCCACGCCTTGCCCATATCCCCAGCTTCTACCGCAAAGTAAATTGCCATTGGCATGGTTTGGGTTTGTCCTGGAATATTGCCTGCTAGCATCAGCGTTGCCCCAAACTCTCCTAATGCTCTAGCAAACGACAGCATTACGCCTGCTGCTAGCCCAGGAGCTGCCAGCGGTAAAACAATGCGCCAAACCACTCGACGTTCAGACGCACCTATAGTTCTAGCCACTTGCAACAAGCTAGAGTCGATTTGTTCAAACGCACCCAATGCGGTTTTGTACATCAGGGGAAACGAGACAACCGTTGCCGTTACCACTGCCGCATACCACGTGAAAACGATTGTGACGTTAAACTGCTGCATCAGGGTTCCGAACCACCCATTTTTGCCAAACAACAGCAGCAGCAGAAACCCAACCACCGTGGGCGGCAAAATTAGCGGAGCAATCAGCAGACCCTCAATTAACACTTTCCAGCGACCGCGATAGCCCAACATCCAGTACGCTACCGCAGTGCCCACAACAAATGTGGCGATCGTTGCGAGTCCAGCCGTTTTAAGAGAAATCCACAGGGGCGACAGACTGGGAGATGTCAGATCAGGCCATATAGTAGCAGTAGCAAACCCCATTTAGCAGTCCTAACTCTATGCTTCTTGACCATAGCTTAGAGGCCGCTGAAACAGACTGCTCACCCTTCAGGAAGCAAGCTAAACCCTAGCCCTCTCCCAAAAGGCTACTGTATTATGCACAACATTATGCACAACTTGCTCTTCCTTAGATTGATAGGGGCAAACCAACAGCCTTGGGGGAGGTTTCTCCCCCACCCCCCCTCATTGGAGGACAGCCCTTGTCCCCCAAACCCGATCAGGTTTCGGCTAGGTAAGATCAGTTGCTGAGACCGCTACGTATTGCCGCTAAGTCAGGACCGGGAGAAAGTCAAAGGCGATCGCCCCTATTCACCTTTGTAATGCGTTTTGTAATGCGTAGTGTAGCGTTCCCAGCGACCCTTGATGCACACCGACGCGGCCTTGCGGAGGGGGTGTGGGGGACGGGCTTCGTCCTCTGCTGGGGGTTTGGGGGCAACCCCCAAGGCTGCTGGCTCGGAAGCTAAATACCCTGATAGAGTTTCAGAACTTGTGTATAAACCGTAGACCAAAAGGAGAGAGGACAAGAGCAACACGGCTTTTCACCTAGGCCGCTAAATTAGCGTGAAGTTGTTGAAAGAGAAGGTGCTGATGTTAGCTAATCCGGTTGCGCCTGCCTGGTTGTTGAGGTTAGCTAAGACACTGATATCACCACCATTGCCGAGATCTTTGGAATAGACCAAACGGCTAATTTTGAGGTTGTTATTGAAGTAGATAAATACACCTTGAGTATCGGTAATCGCGTTGTTGTCGGCGATCGCCTTGGCAGCAGCAGCAGCGTTATCAAACGGGTTTGTTAAAGCGATAACATTTCCACTTGTGGCAATTTCACTGGCTGTTCCTTTCTGAAATCTAATATCGTTAATCCCTAAATCACTAGCATCAAGTGCAAACCGATCAACTGAAACATCATAATCTTGAATTTGATCGGGTCTGGCCAGTGCCCTAATTCCATTGCTAGCTTGAACGGGCGTTCCCCCAGCAAAAACATCCCCCACAAAGGTAAACTGGTCAGCTCCGGCATTCCCGGTTAGGGTATCAATCCCGTCGCCTCCCACCAAAATATCATTAGCCGCACCGCCTTGTAAGACATCATCTCCAGCGCCTCCTAGTGCCCAGAGCTGAACGTTGCTATTGGCAGCATCGAGGGTGTCGTTACCAGTCCCTCCAGAGAAATTGACCAGCGTGACATCCGTTCCGGTTAAGTCGTTCACAGTTAGAGAATCGTTGCCCAAATCACCATTGATCTCAAAGAGTTCGGCATTATCAATGGTCAACTGAAAGGGCTTGACATCGATTCGACCAAAGACAACCTTGTCGTTTTTTCGACGCAGCACCGTGTTTCCGGAGTAGTTCGCTTCAACGGTGTCACTGTCACTACCAGCATTGATGATGTCATCACCATCTCCCTCATTCCAGATGATGCGATCGCCACCACTACCCCCGTTAACGCGATCGCTGCCTTTCCCACCAGACAGACTATCATTACCTTTACCACCGTTTAAAGTGTCGCGACCTGCTCCCCCAGTAAGGGTGTCGTTGCCGTTATCCCCAATCAGCTTGTCATCACCATTGCCACCGTCAAGGCGATCATCTCCATCATTGCCACTAATGATATCTTTACCACCGTCGCCATCAATTGTGTCGTTGCCATCACCGCCAATTAATCTATCATTACGCCCATTACCAGAGATGACATCATTACCATTCAGCCCGAAAATAAAATCAATATCAGAGGTGCCGATCAGATTATCCTTTTTGTTGGTGCCGATTTGAGTTGCCATTTGAAGTTCTCCTTGTCTAATTACATGACGTGTCTGATCACATGCATAGATTAGCAAGTCATTCTGGATTAGTCGGTCGGAAAAAGTCAGAAAAAGTCAGAAGCCAAAGACAGATGGTTCATCAGACCTCCTGCATGAATGCCTTTTTGAGGACGTGAATTGTTTTTCGGCTTCGCCGAAAAACAATTCACGCAGGAGGTCTATCGCCTACAAAAATCTAACGCGATCGCAACTGGTTAGTCCCAAACTTTTAAGGATGTTTAGATGGGCGGGCTTAGCCCGCCCATCTAAACATCCTTACCTCAACACCATGTCCTGGTAAGTAGTTCAACCTAAATAAAAACAAGATTCTAAAAGTCTGCGCCGCCCGCTGCGCGGGCGGCGCAGACTTTTAGGGTTTTATGTTTAATTACGCCCACCCACTTATCAAGATTGCTCTACTGCTCCTAATGATTTGAGAGTAGCCATCTGTGCATCAGTCAAACCAGTCGTTTCAGCAATATTCATGCCTTCATATAAGCGTCTGACTCTCAGCGTTCTCAGACACTCACCCGTCTGGAGATTCCATAATTTAATCGTTTCATCTTCACTGCCCGTCGCCAGATAAGCACCGTCTTGGCTAAAGGCTAAAGACTGCACACCATGACTGTGCCCCGTCAAGGTTTTGATGCATTGTCCTGTGGTGGTGTGCCAAAGCTTCACCGTTTGGTCACTGCTGCTACTGGCCAACAGCGTTCCATCCCTGCTAAACGCCACGCATAGGACTGAGCCATCGTGGCCCGACAATTGTTTAACCACCTCTGCATTATCCACATCCCAGAGTTGCACACACTGATCATCTCCACCGCTAGCGATCCTATTTTGGGTGGGGCTAAATGCAACAGAGAAAACACGACGAGTTTGGCCACAAAACGTCTTTAAACATGCACCCGTATTAACGTCCCAGAGTTTAATACTTTGATCGTCACTTCCTGTAACTAAGCGTTCTCCCTCAGGGCTAAAGCCCACGGAATAAACCCAGTTTGTATGTCCCTCTAATGTGGCTAAACATTGGCCAGTATTGACATCCCACAATTTGACGGTGTGGTCGCCACTACAGCTTGCCAATAGAGCGCCATTGGGACTGAAAGTCACTAATCGAACCTGACGCGTATGGCCTTTCAAGGTCTTGCGGCAGCGCCCGGTGCTAATGTCCCACAGTTTTATAGTGTGGTCATCGCTGCCGCTGGCTAGAAGTGCAGCAGCGGGATGGAATGCGACTGACCAAATGCGTCCCCCGTGTCCTTGAAGCACTCTGCAACATTGACCACTATCAACCTGCCACAGTCTGACATTGCAGTCTTCCCCACCACTGGCCAGCAGTTGCCCAGTGGGGCTGAGCGAAACTGACCAAACCCAATTGTGGTGGCCTTGAAACGTTCTCAGAGATTGAGCCGTTTCCACATCCCAAAACCGAATGGTTTGGTCATCGCTACCCGTGGCAATTAGGTGCCCATCAGGGCTAAAGACGGTTGCCCACACTCGATTGCTATGGCCGTGTAAAACTTGCACACACTGATTAGTAGCGATATTCCAAAGTCTGACAATGGGGTCGTCGCTGCCAATGACCACTAAGGAATGCTTTGAATTAAGAGTAGTAGCAATTGGGCTAAAGGCGATCGCCCAGATCCGACTGCCGTAAGGTAACAGGTTAAGGCACTCCCCAGTATTAACATCCCATAGCCTCACCGTTTGGTCATCTCCACCGCTCACTAAGCAGCGACTATCAGGGCTAAAGGCGATCGCAAACACCCGGCTAGTATGACCTGTTAACACTCGCTCACAGGTGCCTGTTTTAAGATTCCAGACTCGAATTGTGTGATCTGCACTGCCACTGACTAACCAGTTGCCATCGGGACTAAAAACCACAGCACAAACCCCACCCGTATGCCCCTGAAGCGTCATCAGACAGGTGCCAGCGGTGCAGTCCCATAGTTTAATCGTGTAGTCTTCACTGCCACTTGCCAATAGAAGAGGACGAGAAGCATGAATCTGGCCTGATGATGCACCCATAGCGACGTATGGATGAAATGCCGTTGTACTTGAAGTATTCCAATCATTCACCAAACCGTTATCTGATATATTCGCAGAATTTGGATAAAACGCGATCGCCCAGATCCAATTCGTATGTCCTTGCAATTCTTGAATGCATTCACCAGAGCTGACATCCCAAATACGAATAATTTGATCTTCGCCACTGCTGGCTAAGTGTTGACTGTCAGGGCTAAACGCCACTGACCACACCCAGGACGTGCCGTCTCCATTGACCGTAAATAAGTGTTTGCCGTCGGCCACCTGCCACCAGCGCACTCTGCCGTCGGCGTCGCTGGCGGCTAGCTGTTTGCCATCGGGACTAAAGGCGATCGCCAAAATACTGCCGAGAGTTTGGGCAAACACAGATTTTGCCAGATTAGCGTTGGTAAAGTTTACATCTTGCAGGGGAATATCTTGTAAATAGGCTTGCCAAACCGCCAAATTGGAAAAATCGTAGCCGCTCAGATCGGCATTTAAGTAGCGCAGCAGGTTGATGACATTACCACCCGCATACCCAGCGACAGTCGCAAAATTTTCTCGTACAGCCTGCAAAACCTGCTTGAGATGGTGCTCAATTTCTGGACGCGATCGGAAGGTTGCGGTGAGCTGAGTGGCGATCGCCTCCAAAATAATGCGCGTTTGGCTATCGCGGATATAGTCTTTTGCCTGCGCTTTAATCAACGCATGACGTTGATACAGCGGTAGAATGCCAGGATGAATGGTGAATCCTGACTGATTCGGGCTACCGATAGTGGCCTGACCCACAAGTTCTGCAGTAACCTGTTCCACAAACCGCTGCGTTAAATACTCCATTACCACTGGTTGCTGAGTGTAATGGGTCGCTTGACGCTCAATCAGGGAACGTCGCCCCAGGGAGGTAATCGCCTCTAGCAAACTGGCTTTGGGAACCGGGGGAATAATATCCTCCTGAAGTTCTGACAAGGAGATGGGTTCGCGGGCGATCGCCAGCCAATACATCACCGTTTTTTCCAGGTCTGAGAGACGGTTAAAATGCTGATCAAGCAGAGTGCGAATAGTATCGAAGATACTCGTCCCTTGAGACAAAAAATCTGCAATGTCGCCGTCAAATAATTCTTGAATGGTGGTTGCGACCATCTTCAACGCCAGCGGATTTCCCGTATACCGCTCAACTAACTTGCCCCAGTCAGCATCAGAACCAGTCAAAATCCCTTTAAGGCGTAAAATTTCTCGCCCTTCGGCACTGCCAATTCCCTTTAGCTGTAGCGATCGCACGGGCAGCGCCAGTCCTTCTAAGGGCACCAACTCGTTGGGTTTTTCTCGACTGGTGACCAGTAGGCAGCTTTGCAGCGACGTTTCTCCAATTTGCTTGATCAGTGCTCCATAATCCTCATAGCCATCGCGGTGATGGCCACTACTGTCACCTTCGCGTAAGATACTTTCAGCATTGTCTAAAACAATCAAACACCGTTGCGATCGCAGGTAATGAATTAGTCGGGTAATTCTGCCTTCAACCGTATCTGGCAAGTCAGCCTGCGTTTCTTGCGTATTCGAGAGAATTTTGATCAGATCGGCCAACAGGTCGGTTAGGGGCGGGGCATTGCGAAGCGATCGCCAAATGACGCATTCAAAGGCAGGAGCTGCAACAGCATCACTGTGCCCTGTGTGTTGACTTGCTACCTCTCCGCTTGCTGCTAGCTGCTGAGCAAGTTTTACAGACAGCGAAGTTTTCCCAATGCCCCCAATGCCCAGCAAAAAGATTAAACGACAGCGATCGACCAAAATCCAGCGGGTCAAGGTTTCTAGCTCTATGGTTCTGCCATAGAACTGAGTCACATCGATCGCCTCACCCCAATCGCAGCGAGGTAGTGAATAGTCCGCAGCAGGGGGTGACTGTATCCCGGTAGGAAGCTGCTCACTTGCAGAAACCGTTACGCTTGCGGTACCGTCCTGGAGTGGTCGCTCTGGGTGATTCTCGCTGTCAGCCATGTCAGCCATTTCGGACTGCGGCATGATCACCAGCTTTTCCTGCTGTTTTTGCTCCTCTAACTTCAGCATCTGTCGGCGCAAGACAGTCTGAACGTTGCTTTTTGTGGTTCTTTCTTCAAACGTTTCTGATAGTAACTTCCATAATTTAGCTCCTACATCTTTGATGTAACCCGGATCATAACTAACCGTTTCAGAAATTTCTAGATAGGTTTTCCCCTCCCAACACTGGCTAAACACCAGTTCCTGAACGGTATTCAAGCCTTGTGGGAGCAAAATATCTAAAACGGCAAGTGCTTCATCGACAGTCATGCAGTCGCATTATGTAAAGAGCTTTAGACAACTTGCAAATAGCAATTCAATTAGGGATTGCTGATCGTAAGCTATCTTTTCTACGTTTTCTACAATTGGCAATCAGTCTTGATAGTAGCGCGACAATATTTACTCTGGTAAAACTACAAAAAGTAAAAGACGACTTACAGCAATGTTCAATCGCCCAGAACCGGGTTGTATAGCCGTAGCCATGATCAATAGGACGCCTCCCTGTCGTTCCCGCGCAGGCGGGAATCCATCTGCTCGACAGGTGCGGGGGTGGATTCCCGTTTCCACGGGAATGACGCTGGCATGTCCTAACCTTCGTGGCGATGGCTATAAGTAAATAAACATAATTAAGCGTAAACGCCTAAGCCCTGTGTCACTTGCTGAAAAAGCGGCACAGGGCTTAGGCTCTGGCTTTGTTTAGATTGGACTACTGAATAATTAAAACATCCAACTGTTCGACCTCTTTCATTCGATCTCTTTCAGCAGCTCAACCTAAATAAAAACAAGATTCTAAAAGTCTGCGCCGCCCGCTGCGCGGGCGGCGCAGACTTTTAAGGTTTTATATTTAATTACGCCCATCTACTTAGCAGTTGAGCTACAGTTGCGTTCAGCAGGTCTAGGCGTTGCGATCGCGATCAAATTGACCATACCGTTCGATGTAAAAGTCCTCAGACTTGGCGAGCACGTACAGAATCGCGGGCTGCAACAGCGTCCCACCATTGCTGAAGTCGGTCGAGTCCGGTAGGAAACTGAAACCCCCGGTAATGTGCCAGTACAGTCCACTGCTCAAACCAAGGGTAATAGGTCAAATCGACCAGGCTAACGTCTGACCCAAGCCAATAGGGGCCATCTGTTGATAGGGTTTTTAGCCCCTCTTCAATACATTGCAAGTGCTCGGTCAGTTCCTTCAACCCCTCTACAGAGAGGTGAGAATCGCGACTGTATAACAATTTGCCAGTAGTAGCAAATAATCGGGTATCAGCAAAATTGATCCAAATCCGTGCTTGGGCACGCTGAATTGGGTCTTTAGGTAACAGGGAGTGCTCTGGAAAGGCATCATCCACATATTCGTTAATGATGGCAGATTCCCATACTCGATGATTGCCATGCTTGAGCACAGGCACCTTGCCATAGGGGGAAATGTCGCTAAAGTTGGCAGGTTTGTTTTGCAAGTCAATTTCAATCAGCTTAAACGGCACTCCTTTTTCGAGCAGGGCTAAGCGCGCTCGATGGGCAAAGGGGCAAAGTGCAGCGCTATAAATTTCGATGTCAGTCATGGTAAAAGTCCTTTTTGGTGGGGATACGGGCGATCGCTCGTTAAAAATTGCGTTGCGGCGATCGCTTGCTTTCTTCCTAAACGGCTACAGCCTGAAGGGGCTGACCTAAAAGTTGCTCGATCATCTCTGGTTGCATGGTCTGTAAATATTGAGCTTCAAATCCTGGTGGCAACAGCTCAAACAAGATTCGATCCTCTACCCAAAACTCAACCAGCCTAAAGGCACCATCGCCCTGCTCACGAGTCAAAACGCGCCACCCTTCGCGTTTGCCAATCTGCTCAATTTGCTGCTGAGTTGCAGGAACCGAAATTGCGGCATGGATGGCTACCAAATCAGTCGATGTAGATGGAACCAGTTGAGCTGATCTGGTATCAGAACCCGGAAACCATACAGTTCCTTTGGGAAACACCACAATACCAGTGCCATAGCTATCAAACGGCATGACGTTGTAACTGCCGGGATAGAAAAATTGATACGCTTTACCGTTCCAAATCTCTGCAAGAACGCTAGCAACCCGCAATGGATTGTAAGCATCGATCGAAATATGATGAATCATGAAAATCACTCCATTCAATTACAGCGCTTTGCGCTTGGTTAGGTGCGGGTTATTTTTTAGAAGCTGTGCGGAGCGAGGCTTCTAAAAAATAGTTGTGGTTTACGCAATTGAAAATTGCTGTAACGGTCAATTAAACAGTTGGCGAAAATGCCCACATCAGCATCATGAGCGTTAAAAAAGCAGAACCCGTGATGCCAAATGTTCGTGGCCAGTTATAGCGGATTAACTCTTGAATTACGTCTGCTTGTTTGCCACCCTTTTCTAGTCGGTCGTGACGCGGTATTTCTAATGCCACCGTTACAACCAGTGACAGCAGCCCACACGCGGCGTTAGCTAGTGCAAACCCAAACGGCACTGATTTAGGACAAACGACAAGTAGAACTAAGGGCAAAAGAAAGCTGGCAAACCCCGGAAGAATAATTGGCAGCGGTATTTGACGCGAATAAAACCTGTGATAAGCAACGTAGTCTTCTGAACCGACCTTAGCAAAGAGGGGATAAACCACAATTTGAGCAAACCAAGTGACACCAAGAACATAGAAATTGAGTCCAGTGCAAACCAGTAAAACCCAGTGCGAAACGTCCATATAAAACTCCTAAGTGTGAGCGATCGCTGCCCGTTTTGGGACTATCACTCGCCAAAAGACCAAATGTCTTTCTCTATTCCCAGAATAGAAAATAACTCTAAGATCGTCAGTCTGAAAAAGTCTGAGAAAGTCTGAATCTTAAGTTAGTGCGGTAGTTGAAATTAGGACTACCTAGAGTTGAAAGGCTTGACAGGTATCCATTAGACGCGATCGCCCATTTAAATTTGACTAGTGTGCGATCGCAACACTATCGGCAGATGTTGTTGGGGGTAATCGGGTCAGGCGATCGCGCTCAGCGCACGATGCGACCTTTTCTGACGTTTGATCTGACTTTTTCAGACCGAC
Organism: Elainellales cyanobacterium; assembly: GCA_038321765.1. Lineage (GTDB taxonomy): Bacteria > Cyanobacteriota > Cyanobacteriia > Elainellales > Elainellaceae > CASBQJ01. Next base: position 15,217 of record JBBQFG010000019.1, on the reverse strand, counting down.
AAGCCGAGAGCGATTGCCTATTCTGAATAGGTAAGCGATGAGCTTTCTGAGTTGGTAAAAGTAACTGAAGCCTAATGCCGCTTTGCTTTATTTCTCATTCAAGTAAACACAAGGAGAATTCAATCATGACACGTTCAATCTCGCCTGAGAAAGTTACGCCTTCAAGCTTCATCTTGCCAAAACCACGACCCAATCAGTTAACGGCTCGTTGGATTATCGTCGATGGAAAGCTTACCTGCAAATGGATCGTTGAATAGTCAATCTAGTAAAACAGGAGATCTCAACATGATTCACCACATCTCGATTGCGGCTGACAATCCGCTTCATGTCGCTCAAGTTCTAGCCGAATTATTTAACGGGAAAGCTATTCCATTTCCTTCTCATCTGGGCAGCTACGTTGCCCTCGCGTTGGATACGTACGACACCATGATCGAAGTACATCCGCATGGTACAGAACTTCGGCCTGGAATTGACATAGACGAAGTTCAGCATCAAAAAAACCCTCATCCATCCGCTTATACGGCAACTCATGCCGCTATTTCAACATCAGCTAGCGAGGCTGAGATTCGATTAATCGCGGCTCGTAAGGGCTGGCGCGTCGGTCGCCACAATCGCGCTGGGTTCTTTGACGTGATTGAGCTTTGGGTTGAAAATCACTTGCTTATAGAACTATTGCCACCTGAGCTTGCCACAAACTATCTCGCTGCATTGGAACCACAATCGCTAGAGAAACTTCTCGCAGAAGCGGTTTAGTCTAACTAAAAAATGGTGCAAGACCATGAACATCGCTCCACATCTTTCCGACTCTCTTCTAGAAAAGTTTTGTCAAACGTTGGCAAACCAAAATACCTTACCACTGCTGGCAAACTATCAGCTCATTCCACATCTATTGTGTGAAAGCGTGATCGATCGCGCCATTGTTGATATCGAATGCACAGTCGAAGATATTGACGCCGCCTGTCAGCAGTTTTATCAACGTTGGAATCTGACAACCGCCGATCAGCAGCAGATATGGCGATCGCACTGCGGTCTCAGTCAAGCTCAGTTTGAAGCAATGGCAACGCGATCGCTGCGGATTGAAATGTTCAAGCAAATCATGTGGGGACACAAGCTTGAATCATATTTTCTTCAGCATAAACAGAACTTTGACCGCGTTATTTACTCACTGCTGCGGACTAAAGATCTAGATCTTGCCCAAGAGCTTTTCTTTCGCATTTCGGAGGGTGAACAGTTGTTTGCAGAACTGGTACAGCACTATTCTGAAGGGTCGGAAGCTGAAACAGGTGGGCTGATTGGCCCCGTCGAACTCGGCACACTGAATCACAAACTTGCAGCGCTACTTCACACTAGCCATATTGGTCAAGTACATCCCTTTGGTCTTGGTGAATGGTGCATGATTGTTCGTCTTGAAAAGCGTATTCCCGCGCAGTTAGACGACCAAATGCGCCAACGATTACTGCAAGACAAGTTTGATGCTTGGTTACAAGAGCAAATACAGCAATTGTGCGATCGCGACAAAGTTTGGCTAGGTATTGTTCACGATCAAGCAATGGCTCAAATCGCCGCATAACGAGAAACATACAACGATGCAAACTCACAAATTTCTTGGCTTTATTCAGTTCAACAAATCAGATAGGAACAATCAATCCATGCAGCCACTCCATTCCGACAATACAGTTACGAAAAGTTCCAAACTTACATTGGGTCAATCTGATCGAACCATTTTTCAAACTTCACTCAACTGGGAGTTTCTAGTCAAGCAGCTCAAAGGCTTAGGTCAAGCTCTTGTTCGTTTTTCAGAATTTTCTCAAGAACCCAAAATAACCCGGAGGCGCGATCGTCAGGATCAATTATCCTTTGAAATCTACGATCCAATTACTGAACAGCATTATTACTTTGACTCTAGACAAGAGGTTCTAGTTTGGCTGGATCAAGTTCGCTATCAGTCGAGTGATCAGAACAATTACTAGGAATCGTAAAAATATAGCCATAGTCATAAAGCTTAGGACATGCCAGCGTCATTCCCGCACAGGCGGGAATCCACCCCCGCACCTATCGAGCAGATGGATTCCCGCCTGCGCGGGAATGACAGGGAGGCGTCCTATTGATTATGGCGACAGCTATATAACGAAACGATGAAGGATAAACATGATAAATTTCTTTGCAACACGAGTTGGTGAGGTTCTGACTGCGGGGATAGCGTTATCTATAGCGATCGCCGCCCATACGCCAGCTCAATCTACAGGACTAATCCAGCAAGACTTGGTTTTCGGATGTAATAGTTCGGATAACGAACAGGTTTCTGAAGAGCAGTTTCAGAGGTTTGTCGATCGTGAAATTACACCCCGATTCCCCGCAGGGTTAACGATATTTAATGCAGATAGGCAGTTGCTAAATAGCTCAGGCGTTCTCATTCGAGAGCCATCCAACGCTGTGACGTTGTTGATCGAAAATACGGTCGAGAATGAGAAGGCAATTGATGCAATTGTCACTGCCTATCTCCAGCACTGCAATCAAGCAAGTGTCCTGCACGTTAAAAACGAAGATGAATTCAAAGTTGCCTTTGGCAGTGGCGAAGATATCATCGACAACGAGTCCGTTCCTGAATTTATCGAGGCAGAGCTATTTTTTGGCCGCAATATCCCAGGAGGTGGAGAAGTATCTGAGCAACAGTTTCAGGCTTTTGTTGACACTGCGATCGCACCTCGGCTTTCCACCGGGCTGACTATTTTTGATGCCAGTGGACAGTTTCAAGACAGCACTGACACCATTATTGAGGAGCAATCGAAGGTGGTAAGGCTTCTGCTGAAGGATACCGTTGCAAATGAGCAGGCGATCGATGATGTGATCGACGCTTACATGCAGCAGTTCAATCAAGAGAGCGTTTTGTTAACCATTAACGAAGAAATTGCAGTTGGGTTTGGAGCAGGCGAGAATCTAATTGATCATGATTCCGTTCCAGAATTTATTCAGGTAGATTTGTTTTTTGATCGCAACAGGGTCGGTGACGCTCAAGTCTCTGACATTGAATTTCAAGCGTTTGTGGATAGCATAATTACACCTCTCTTTCCTACTGGATTCATAATTTTTGATGCCACTAGACAGGTTCAAGATAGCTCCCCTACAAACATAGAAGATGCCTCGAAGGTTCTACGACTGTTTCTAGAAGACACCATTGCAAACGAAGACGCAATCGATCAAGTTATTCGCGCCTATAGTCAACAATTCAATTCTAAAAATGTACTGCTTGTCATAGATGAAGAGATAGAAGTAACCTTTGGTGCAGAATTACCAAATAATAGTTCTGAACCTAATTTAGTGCTAGAGCTGATCGCTGCGGGTGCTTTTGGCACTGTTTTGTGTCTAAAGAAGCACTCCATTCGTTAAACCATTTAGTTGAAGAACATGGCTTTATTTCACCTGTTTAAAGCGTTTGTCAATCGGATGCGACGTGACGAACGTCAGTTTGATGACGCTCAACTTTGCACCCCATCCCGTCGAGTATTACGCCCCAATTTACTATTGCCTAGCCTGCTGGTTGGTCTGACAACAGGTGCGATCGGTGTGCTATTTGATCTTTCCTTTGCAGCTTTAATCTTTGCAGGCAGTCTTTCCAGCTATCTTTCAGTTGGTGTGGGGTTGATACTGTTTAGTGTGGCTTCTACCCGTGTAGTAACTGCTTTGACGAGTTCGCTTCCTGGAGTTGTCGCAGATTTGGGAACTGTGCCGACTGTAATCTTAGCTTGGAGTGCAGGAGCGATCGCCAAAGATCTGTCTACTTCAGCTAGCCCTACAGAAATTCTAGTCACCGTCCTGGCAGAAATTGCTCTCACCTCAGCTCTTACGGGCGTTTGCTTGTTGCTGTTGGGTGTATTGCGCGTGGGAGAATGGGTGCGATCGCTGCCGCATCCCGTCATTGGTGGCTTTGTGGCAAGTACAGGCTGGCTACTGATCAAGGGTGGGTTTAAAGTAATGACTGATAAGCCACTGGGTCTTCCGCAACTATCATTTCTGTTGCAGGCCGATGTGTTGATTCAGTGGCTACCAGGGCTGCTGTTGGCAATCTATCTGCTAGTTATTTCTCGGCGACAAATGCATCCCGCCGTGATGTCTGTTAGCTTGATCGCAGCCGTAGGATTATTTTATGCCGTTTTATTTCTAACTGGAACCTCGGTTGCTCAAGCCAGCGTTCAAGGCTGGATGATGGAACGTTTGACATCTCAAGAAACGTGGCAGCCTTTTAGCGTTTCTGCGTGGTCTCAGGTGCGCTGGTCAGCTATTTTTGAACAACTAACCTGCATAGTAACAGTTATTGCTATCACTGCAATTTCGCTCCTGCTAAATCTTACCGGACTTGAACTTGTAGCTGGGCAGGAAATGGATGTGAACCGCGAACTTAAACTCGCAGGTGCAACAAATATAATTTTAGGATTAAGCGGCGGCATTCTCAGCTACCACTCGCTAAGTAAGTCTATTCTTGCTCATAAAATGGGAGCAAAAAATAGAATTGTAGGCTTAGTTGAGGCAGGTGTATTTTTTATATTTCCTTGGTTAGCAATTTCGCTTGTTTCCTACGTGCCAAAGGTGATATTGGGTGGATTGCTGCTGTTTCTTGGTTTGTCGCTGCTTGTTGAGTGGGTTTACCTTGCCTGGTTCCGACTTGCCAAGGCTGACTATTTAGTCGTGCAGGTTATTTTGGTTGTCAGTGCAACAATCGGTTTTTTACAGGGATTGATCGTTGGCTGGCTGATGGCGATCGCTCTGCTAGTTATTGCGTACAAGCGCCTGTCAAACGTATAGCTTGAAGGTTTAGCGAGCACAAAACTTTACAGTTGCCAAGTGAATAATTTTTCACACAACCCGCGCGTGTAGGTTTAATTCAGCAACTGCCGAACGTCAAGATTGATTGGATTGTAAGGGAACCGTAAGACATAGGGCTGCAATGAGTAGGGCAAGTCCCCCCAGCCAAACTGGGGAATTTGCAGATTGGAGCAAGACCTTGCCAAACAGGCCAAGACAGCTCACAGCAGTGGCAGCGCCCCCAAAGAACATGCCCACCGCCAACCCTGCATTGGTTTCCGATACGGATGAAAGTGTAAAGGGAAGGGTGCCGTTAGAAACTAGACCGAATGAAATACCTAGGGCTACGGCAGCAACAATAGCCATCGCTGGACTTGTGGGAACCGTCATCAATCCTAAACTGGCCATCAGTGCACCTAAGCCAATCAGCATAACCCTGCGATTACCAAAGTGAACAGCAGCAATACCACTAGGTAACGCCGTCAGCGCTAAGGTGATAAATATGAGCGCAATCATCAACGCTGGGTTAAGGTCTGGCAGCCTAGTCTGAAGGAGTTTGGGAAATGACTCTACTACTATTCGCAACACCCACGTGGTCGTAAAACCCAAGCCAAAAATTAAGCCCAGGCTCAGTAATGAAGGCGGTTGGGCGATCGCCACTCTCTCAGTTGACTCGCTGGGTCTGGCGTTAGGCAGCAAATAAGCATTTAGGGCAATCCATGTTCCCCCCAACAATAAGGCAGCTATGCCAAAGCTGAGAACTACTCCCCAGTTGCGAATTATTGGAGTGGCGGCAGCGGTTGCCCCAGCCAAGCCTCCCGCTAGCGTTAATAGACTCGCGGCTTGAGGTAGATAGCGCGTGGAGGTCGCCTGTTTCAGCAGTGCCAGTGCGGGGGTGCGAAATACGCTCATGGCGATCGCCCACGCCAAAAGTAATCCAATTATTTCCCACCGAGGCGCGTTAGATAGTGCGTTAGTAGGTTGTCCTAAAACGACCCATGCCGCGATCGCTATAAATAGTCCAGCAGATCCACATAATCCGATAGCTATCCACGGTGTTCGGCTGCCGTGCAGTTCAGTGCGATCGGAGAGAGCACCGATTAGCGGTTCTAGGGCGATCGCTATCAGGGCTTCGATCAGCAACAGTTGGGGTGCAGCTTGCTCAGAAAATCCAGATTGAGTCAGTACACTCACTAAATGCGCGCGATAGATCACCCAACTTAATGTGAATAGTCCTTGAATGACAGCTAGTGTGATTAATAACTTCCACACCATAGGAACAGGTGTGAGAGACGGTAGCAGATGTTCCTGGGTTTTCATAACGAGTTGACCGCAGATTGTTTATGACTAGTTTATTAAAAAGAAATTGCTTCAAGAGTATGCAGGCGATCGCAACATCCTATTTTAATTCCTCCCTCGATAGTTTCTGCAAGAGTCTGCACCGACATGCCTGTAAGCCCGCACCTGGTATTGCAGTTCGACCGATTTTAATTGTCGATCTGACTTTGATCTAACTTTTTCTGACTTTTTCTGACCGACAAAGCAACGGAAAATTTGTAGTCTAAACAGGTGAACGATGAGCTTGCTGAATTAAAAGGAGTAAATCAGATTTAATCTCTAACAATTCACAACATCCTCAACCAATTCACATTCAATGTCAAATCTCTTAAGGGAACATTCAAGATGGCAACTTTTATCGGAAACAGCAGCAATGACATCCTACCTGGTGGCGGCGGCGATGATGATATTTTTGGGCGCGGCGGCAATGACAGACTAAAGGGCTTAGCAGGCGACGACTCACTCGATGGTGGTGAGGGTAATGATTGGCTCAAAGGGGGTGCAGGCGATGATACGCTTGACGGCGGTGCTGGCAACGACATCCTGTCAGGCGGTAACGGCAATGATCTATTCGTTATGGGAGAGGGAAACGATATCTTGATAGGGGGTGCCGGACAGGATGCCTTCAAGTTTGATGACCTTAGCGGGACAATTAATCCAACCATCACCAACTTCTCTGTAATTAATGATGTGATCCAAATTGATCGAGCGCAATTTTTCGTCGTTGATCCAATCAATGGAGCTGTAATCAACTTACCGCTGGGAAGTCTCGCAGGCGGTCAGTTTCACATTGGGGCAAGTCCAGCCAACGCCAACGACTACTTCACCTACAACACCGCTACGGGTGGTCTATTCTTCGATCGGGATGGAAGCACAAGTGGTCCGGGATTCGTGACAACGAAAATTGCCCAACTGGCATCCGGTTTGGCGATGACAAATGCCAATATCGTCATCGTTTAATAGCCCTCTTTTAGAGTGTTGTGAGCGAGGGCGAAACTCTCGCTCACAACACTCTAAAAAGCTGATCGGAACCTGTTTAGAAAACTCACGGTTTGTCAAGGCGTTGTTTCCACTCCGCAGTGGTCAAAACTTGACTAAACATATCGTGATGCGTCACCAAAACGCTTCGATGCAATTCCTCTCCGGTGGCCGCTCCAACCGTACTTTCAAAGTCGAGGGTGCCCGTAGCATCGCTCAAAAACTCTACCTTGAAGTCACTGTGAAACGCCTGCCGTGCCGTAGTGTCACAGCACATGTGGGTCATATATCCCGTAATCACAACGGTATCAATATCCTGCGATCGCAGCCACTCCTCTAACTTGGTGTTAGTAAAACTTCCTGGTACAGTCTTATCCACCAACAGATTGTGTGGACGCTGGGCGATCGCAGGATGCAGTTCCCATTCTGAAGTGCCTTTTTTGAAAAATGGGGCATCTTCTCCCATTTCAGTATGACGTACCACCACCACAGCAATGCCTCGCTGAGCCGCCTCATCCATTACCGCTAACACATTCTCCAGACTGCCGCTGGGATAGCTAATTGGCAACACACCACTGAAATATTCGTTTTGGACATCAATCACCAGAACAGCTCGCTTCATCTATATTCTCTCCAGCTTTTTTTGTCTTAACTCGTCGTTAGTAGTATTAAAGATTTTTTCGATCACCTTAGCTTGAGCATCCACATCCTCACACCATCCTCTTTGTCGATTTTATCTACATGCGCTTTGTGAATTCTACTCATCACTTCGGTGTAGAAGATCTATTGATCAATGCCTTATTTTAAACACCTCATAGAGTACTCTCGACAGCTCACGACGCGTGAGAAGATGATCATCAATTGGCGTAGTAGCAAATGCTTTATCATACGCCTGTGGAGCAGCTTTTCGCACCAGAAATGAGAGCTGTTTGCAGGTAATGGCTTGGCTAGGAGCAAACAAGCCATCGCCTACACCAGCAACGAGCTGCTGAGCAGCTAGTGCTTCAATATTGCCATATGCCCAAAAGTCAGGGGGCACGTCATTAAAGGTGGCTGACGGCGGATTCACAGGGTCGAGTTTCAGGAGTTTTAGCATAGCAGTGGCGACTACGGCTCGGTTGACAAACCCGTTAGGTCGAAAGTTGAGGTCGGTGTTGCTTTCACTACGAACAATTTTAGCGGCTGCCATGACTTGAATCGCCTCGAAGTCTGGATCGTTATGCGATACATCATCAAACCAAAAAATGGGAATGCCATTGCGAGTCATTAACCCTTGCAGCTTGCGAGTTAACGCTTCACGCTGGGCGATCGCCCTCGGTGCTACGTTTGCCCAGATTGACAGAGCCGCCAGATAGCCACTGGCCTCTCCAATTGCCCACTCTACCGGGTGCATTCGATAGGCAGCGTTGGTGATGTGCGTTGTGCCGATGCTTTTCGACGATAGGATCAATCCATCAGTTTGGATCGGGATCAGCGCATTAACAGGCAGGGTAAAAGGAAGCGCAATTACCTTATCACCGGGCAAGCTGGCGTGCCCTTGGCGATCGTTACCATGAAGATCGAGATAGTGATATTGGCCAATGCCTACGCTGTCAGTAAAACAACGCGATCGCGCCTGATCGGGATAAAACGACTTAGCTACATCTTCATGACGGATAGTCGTCAAGGCAACACCGCGTCGGGCTTCTCGAATATAGGGCATTAGCGCAATGCCATCTGCCGTCCAGGTTAAATCGCCACGCGGTTTCAGCGGAATCCCCCGGCTTTGTAAAAAGTGAATGTACGCTTGAGTGCGATCGCGTCCCTGCTGCCAATGGCGACGACGTTCTGCGCGGCTAACCCCGACTAGCTCTCCCAGGCGATAATCGTTGCCGCAATACATCAGTCCGCCCTCGCCGTGCTGATGCTGTCCCCAGTTTAGTACCGCTACATCACCCGGTGTCACGGCAGTCTCATTGGGTAGCATACGAATCAAGCGGCGATAGCGAAAGATGCCAAACGCATTCAGAAACGGTCTTGGCTTTGGCTCCCACAAGCCCTTAAGTTTGATCCAAAAGCTGTCTTCAAATTGGCTAGAAAGTAACCAGGGTGCAGCATCGTATCCAGGTGGTGCGCCGATCGCAACGGTTTGGCTGGGTAGCGTGTACTCAACCACTGCGCCGAACGTGAAAGACTGCTGACACACTGGCAACGGCTGATTAGGCAAAGCCTGCTCACCCGTCTCACTACGAGTTTCTTGCCCAACCCGCGACTCAATCCCACCCACTTCTAACAGATCGCCCAGATCTGTTGCCTCAATCGTGACTGTTGCCTGAATCGTAAATCGCAGGTGGCGCTGAGTGTCTTGAAAAACGACACCTGTTATCCGCCGCCGTCCTTCAGATGATGGCGTAAACAGCACTTCAACGGGTTCTGCATCAGAAATCAGTTTCAAGTTACCGTTGGCAAGAAACGGCGCGATCGCCTCATTCATTGCCGTTGCTGCCACTACCGGACTCGTGCTGAGGGGACTTACCCAACCCCCACCAGGATTGCGAACCACCGCTCCTTGTAAGGGCTGAAGTTGACGCTGGCGATCGCGAAACTCTCGCTGCAGCCGCGAAATGGCAAACTCTTCCCCACCTACACCGCTAAAGTCGGGCTTATGTCGCAGTAGATCGCCATCATCGGAAGCGGGTAGCGCTTGAGTCGTAAATTGCCCGCCCACAATGGGTATGGGTTGAACCAAGCACACATCTAGATCAGCACGGGCAGCCACAAGAGCAGCGGTATAGGCAGCCGTTGAACCACCAACTACGAGCACCGCGCAGGAAAGGGTTTGGTTATTGTCCAAGCGGGTAAAGGCTCGATTTTCAAACACGCCGTTGCGGTGGCGAAGAGAGTCTGGCATAAGCTGGGGAAATTAAATACACGAAGAGCTACACGCTAATCACACCGATTTTAGGGCAAGTGTGCCAGATATTTATTTGAGTGCTCTGCGAGGTGTGGTGTAACCAAAATTGAGTGAATCGTCAGAGACGGTAGCTTAAAGAACATCTCTCTCAACAGATTGCCTAAACAATAAGGGCTAACTCCTATTTATTGTTTTGTTACATCTATGGTTTTTTCTAAAATTCAGGTTGGGCTGTCGGCTTCGATCGGCTTCAGCATCTTAGCGATCGCAAGAGTCCCTGCGGTCAATGCAGCCATCCTTGTGGGCAACACAGAAAGCAACAATATTGTCATTTTCGATGAGCAAACGGGTCGCTACGGCGGTGAGTTTATTCCAGCAAAAGGGGAATTTTATGAGTTGACCTCGCCCGACGACCTGACCTTTGGGCTAGATGGCAACCTTTACATCAGCGTAGGCGACAACACCTCTGGCGCAATCTTACGCTTTGACGGCAAAACGGGCACATTTTTGAACCGTTTTGATCAGGGTGGAATGCTGATGCGTCCTTACGGCACAGCGTTTGGACCAGATGGCAACCTGTATGTCAGCAGCTTTCGGTCGGATCAGATTTTGCGCTACAGCGGCACAACGGGCGACTTTATTGATGTGTTTGCATCAGGAAACGGTACAGCTAATGGGCTAAATGGCCCCAATGATTTACTATTTGACGACAACGGCGAACTTTACGTGACAACGCAGGGCAGCGTCGCAGACGGTACAGGCGAGATCAGCTACGAGTTTTCCAGTCAGGTCTTGCGCTACAACATTTTTGCCCCAGCATCAGAGGCGATCGTTTTTGATGAGCCAACTGCTGCACCCGACAGCGCCGGATTTGTCAGCCTGCTGGGTCTGGCGTTTGGCACCCAGGATGATTTAATTGTTAGCGATTTTGCCAATGCTGTTCGTCGCTATGACCTCACCACAGGCGATTTACTAGGTGAGTTTTCTAGCAGTTTCCCTGGCTTCCTAGGCAACATTGCAATCGATCCCGATGGCAATCTCTACACGCCGGGATTCGACTTTCTGAATGGCAATATCGGCGCTGTCTCGCGCTTTGATCCCAATGGCAATCCGCTGCCCTCTATCGGTGAATCAGGTTCTGTGTTTATTCCCGCCACGACGAATCTGAAACGCCCGATTGGCATTGCTTACATATCTAATAAAGTCCCTGAACCAGGTACTATCCTGGGCCTTTTAGGCGTTGCGGCACTGGGGCTGAGATTACGGCAGCGGACTCAGCCCGATCGCTCGTGAGCAATGGCGATCGCATAGCGTGTAGTCAGATTGGGCATAAACCGGATGTATTTTCATTCACGGCTCAAATTCGCGATGGTGATTTGATGAGCACACCATAAATATCGTTGTTATCGGTAGGCACCCCAGCCGCGTCTGACGCTATGTTATCAATAAATTCTGGCGGGTCGCCTAGCACCAACACCCTGGAAGATGCTTCTGGGCTGGATTGATCGCCCATCCTGTTTGATGTGATAAAGAGTGCTCCACCCTTGCCTTGACCGGGCGAGACACCTGACCCGGCGATCGCCGCGTTACCAATAAACCGCACCTGATGCAAAATCAGGCTACCCGATCGAATAAAAACCGCACCGCCTAAACCGCCGCCGCTGCCGCTGTAGCCAACTCCACCGTCGCCGCCGCCAAACCCGCCAAGCCCAGTGCGACCTGCGTGCCCAGGAATCCCACCAGCCCCGCCAACCCCACCAGCGCCGCCGCCACCGCCAAAGCCGCCATTGCCGCCATCACCACCATTGCCGCCGTGACCACCATCGGCAACGTCTGTTGTAGCGTTGCCGCCATTGCCGCCATTACCCGCATTGCCAAAGCCGCCAAAACCACCGCCGCCGCCAAAGGCGATCGCACCAATACTGTTTTGATCGTCTCGCGGAGCAATAGTGCCAAAAATGCCAACGCCACCATTGCCGCCATTGCCACCGTCGCCGCCATTGCCACCATTGACCCCAGCATTGCCGCCATTGCCGCCATTACCCGCATTGCCAAAGCCGCCAAAACCACCGCCGCCGCCAAAAGCGATCGCACCGATGCCGTTGATGCCAATGCCGTTAACCCCCGCGATCGCGCCGCGATTGGCCTTCATTTTTTCGTTTGTGCTGCTAATGTCCACGGTCAGAGGCGGTTTAGCCAGCGGGTGAGCTGAAAAGCTGGCTCCATTAATGCCAATGATCGCGCCTCGGTTTGCCTTAAATCGAGTTTTTTCATGTTGAATCTGGATCTGTGCAGGCGGCTGCTGACTGCCACTGCCACCCATTGCCTGATTGTTGACAAACTCAACCTGACTCAGTTGCACCGTGCCGCGTCTGATCAGCAAGCCGCCGCCCATGCCTGCACTGCCTCCGGCTCCGTCAATTCCATCGGTTCCTTGAGCCAGCCCGTCGGCAAGGGTCAAATTGCGAATCGTGACATCTCCGCCATCAACCTCTAAGGCGCGATATTTACCGCTGCCACGAATCGTATCGTCACCATTGCCCACGAGAAACAGGTTGCTGGTGATGGCAGGCAACGGACTTTGCAGGGCGATCGCCCCCTGAACTCTACTCAAATCAATCAAATCATCGGTTGGCAATTCATTGGCCTGGGCGATCGCCCAGCGCAGCGATCCAACCCCTGCATCGGCGGTGGTCGTCACCGAAATTTGCTTCAGCACAGCGTCATAGTCAGACACCGTATCGTCAGACAATGCCACGGGGGTTTCCAGTTGACCGAGATGCACTTCAAGCTGCCAGTCTCCCTTGAGTTGAGGGCTACCCGTTAGATTACTAGACGCGGCGATGTCAGCGTGCGTAAACTGGCGCAGCGTTTGCAAAAAGGTAAGACCCACATCGTCTATTGCTACATCGCATCCATAGATCAAGATGTCAGCCTTGGGAGTCATGGCTTGCTGCCACTGGCGCAACTGCGAGCGATGCACCACCAGTGCCGCTGTATTGACCCCCATTTGCCCCAACTGAAGCTGACCCGGACTTCCGTGAGAAATTAGATGGATCGCCTTAAGATTACGATACCGGGTCAGAATTTGGGTCAGCTCGATTAAGCTATCGGGCGCATGAGCCTTCAGAAAAACTGCGTGTTGATGGGGTTTAAGTTGAGCGATGAGTCTGTGTGGATGAGCCACCGCCGCATCGATCACCACCAGCTCTGAGGGTCTCTGGCCAACTGGCGCAGTCAGATAAAACCACCCCACCCAGCCAACGATAAACGCACCAATCAATCCCCATAGGCTAATTGTGATGCTCGGCAGCAATCGCTTTAGACCTACTAGCGGCAGTAATGGGAGGCGATCGCCCCAGGCATAGAGTTCGCCGCTACTGCACCTATGCCTATTCATACGAGAGTAGTCCTAAACTTATAAGGATTTTTTGATGGACAGACAAATTTATTTGGCAGTGTATAGAACCCATTTGACATCTAATTAGAATTGAGATTTAGGGCGATTTTTGGGCAGTAGGGGCGAAGCATTTGTACTCGAATTGACGCTGCGTTGCCAGAATATTGATGCAAATGCTTCGCCCCTACAGAATATTCGCGATCACTGGAAAGATGTCAAATGTGTTCTATACGGCGTACGCCAGGTGAAGCAGTCGTGCTGATCACAATAGGAATCTCAACGTAAGGAATCTCAACGTATAGCGTATACGCCGACATCATCATGCGGTACATCGTCATGCGGTAGGGTAGTGGTATTGATGTCAGGATTTTTTGATGGGCAGGCTAAGTCCGCCCATCAAAAAATCCTGACCAATTTAGGAACCGCCCGTTGAACCTGCGCGATCGCCTATCGTATGCAAGGCTACAAACCGATCGCCATGCGTACTGTATACAGAATACAGAGTAGAATTTTTAAGAGTAGAATTTTCAGGTAATTGCCCATGCTAGTGACTCAGCAGCCTGTATTCCGCCGCTTTTGGTATCCGGTCATTCCCCGTCAGCAGTTAGCCGATGGGCCACAGGCCTTTCAACTGTTGGGAGAACCCCTGGTACTTTGGCTAGACCAACAGGGGCAGCCCGCTGCCGTGCGCGATCGCTGCTGTCACCGAACGGCAAAACTTTCTTTGGGACGGGTAAACCAGGGGCAAATTTGCTGCCCCTACCACGGCTGGGAGTTCGACTCGTCAGGAGCGTGTGTTCGAGTGCCTCAGCTAAAATCGGGCTGTGCCATTCCAGCCAACTATCGAGTCGATGCCTACCGCTGCACTGAGCGATATGGCTACATTTGGGTGTGTCTAGACGATCCACTCATTGATATTCCTCACATTGATGAGGCCGACGGCCCCAGTCATCGACTGATCCAGGAGTTCTACGAACCTTGGCAATGCGCTGGGCTGCGGGTCATGGAAAACGAATTGGATCTAGCTCATCCCACCTTTGTCCATGCTGCAACCTTTGGCAGCGAGCAGCACCCGACCCCAGACGAACTGGAAATTACCGAAACAGAGTGGGGCATTCGTGTCTATGGAACGCTTGGGGTTGTGAACCCAGAGTTGCAGCAGCAAAACCTCAAGATGGCCGACGTGCAGACCGTCCGCACGCTAGAAATGGACTGGTTGATGCCGTTTACCATCAAGCTAAAAATTACGTATCCCAATGGCCTGGTTCACATCGTCGTTAATACCATGACCCCAATTAACGATGCCTGTTCGCAAATGGTGCAATTTTGCGTACGCAATGACACCGAAGCGGATACACCTGCCCATGACGCGATCGCCTTTGATCGCGCTGTCACCCTGGAAGACAAGCGAATCCTGGAATCTACCGACTACGATGTCCCCCTCAGCCCCAGCCGCGAAGAGCACATGTTGACCGATCGCCCTGGCATCATGATTCGCAAAAAAGTGGCCGCTCTGCTTAAGGCTCACGGAGAGGTCGAGCAGACCCGGTCGATGCAGGAATCTCGCCCCAATGCCAGTACCAATACTATGCCGATATCAACGCCTGTTTTAGAGCCAAACCCGATGGGGCATCCTACGCTGCGGTAGAAGCAAATTGTCAATATACAGCGGTAGCCATGATCAATAGGACGCCTCCCTGTCATTCCCGCGCAGGCGGGAATCCATCTGCTCGATAGGTGCGGGGGTGGATTCCCGCCTGCGCGGGAATGACGCTGGCATGTCCTAAGCTTTATGACTATGGCTATAA
>JBBQFG010000018.1:0-35944 GCA_038321765.1 Elainellales cyanobacterium | reverse complement strand
GAGGTTTTGGGAGGTTTTGGACAGAACCGAACTGCAACCAAACTCTCAATAAATCGATAAACCAGCTTCAAAGAGACCTTAAGCAACGCAAAATCAAGCGTTTAGCCTTTAGCCCACAAGTCGATTAGTCCAAACTCAAGTCAACAAGACTCGCCGCCCTAAATTCTGTTTATAAATCAACCGGGCGATGGTTTTACTTACCGCTTTAGAGTCTGTGACGATAAATGGCACTTGCCCTGGCTCAAGATTGGCCACTTGGTCGAGCAGCTCTGCAATAATGGGACTGCGATCGGCACAGTGGCTCAGCCGGGCTGGGTAACCATCAGCTTGGTAATCATTGCGAATCAGGCAAACCTCAGCATCCGCACCACGCAGCTCTCGGATATACTGTATCGACGCATCATCAAGATCGGCATCGGCAATGATGACCTGGCGTGCCGCAACCACTAGCTGCCGCAGTCGAGCCAACAGAGCAGGGCGTTTGCCCTCTTTGATGCAGGTGCTAGAGGTGAGTAAGTGCCGTAAGACCTGCACCACCTCATCAAGTACCAGTACACAACCGGTAAATTGAGCCGGAGTAATGGCCAGCAGCGCATCGACGCAGAAGCTCACTCTTAGGGTGTATGCAGAGCCGGTGATGAACCGGCCATTCATCTTATCGAGGTCGCCCCGGTACTCTAGTTGCAATCGGGTCGAGAGATTGCGCATCAGTGCTACCCGATGTCCAGCTGCCAGCACCATCTCTTCTCCGTGAATCGTCTGAGAAATGAACTTAGTCTTGCCCGTGCCCTTGCCACTGGCGATCGCCAGGATGCCGCGATCCGGCAGGCTTCGTAAATCGAGTTGGGATAGGTCTTGGGCATTAAGCCGGAGGTGAACGGGATAGGTCAGTCGTCCTTCTAGGCGCTGCCAGATCTGCCAATGCTCCAGGGATAAGGCCGCTTGGTAGGACTGTGCCCAGGACTGAGCGCCCTGGGTCACAATCAGATCGTCAACGCCCTTGCCATGCCGCCCATCCCAACTGGCGATCGCCACTCCGCAGCCTTGAACTTTGAGTAAGCCACCAAAACGCAAAAGGGCAACATTGACCCGTTTACGGGTGGCGGCAGCTTCGTCCTGGTCAAAGGCAAGACAGATGGGACGTTTGGCCACAGCAAAGCGATCGAGGTCAGCAATCAAGGTGCGGCTGCCGTCGCTGCACTTACGATAGCCACCGTTGACGCCGTAAAGGGCGATTGCTACATAGCCCAGTGACAGGAGGGACAATGCTTTCTTCCCCCCCTCGGTAATGACAATTGGGATCTCAGGGTGCGAGGCGAGCCAGTCCCAAAATGATCCAGTCATCGGCACTTCTATGCCATAGCGATCAGTAATGAGCTGTCTAATCTGTTCGGGGAGTGCGGGGAGAAAGGTTCTAGAGCCATTTCCTTTGGGGGCCTCGTACTTGCGAACTTTGCCTTTGACAGGGTCCATCCGTGGGCGACTGAGTTTTGCCTGCCAACAGGAGGCATCCTCATTGAGTAGTAAGGCAGCTTGAAAGGATTCCCGAGTGCGCCAACCAAAACGGGTGTAGTGCCAGTTGAGCGCGTCATGAATCGGCGTTTCGACATCCCCAGGCGCGGTCGTTTCCAAGTCGTGACAGAGGTGAATTGCTGTCTGAAATAACGACGGGGCGATCGCCGAACCCCGAACGAATTCCTGTTCTATTTGGGTTCTAAAGGAGCCAAGAGCGTTGGGGTATTCCACTGCCATAGTGAGCGTTGGAGCAGCGGTGAATTGATCTGAGGCTAATGAATAAATGTGTTTGGAGTGATTCATGGAGTTCTCTGTCCCTAATGAGTGCAATTGGACAGAGAGGATGCAGTGACTACGGAACGACAGGTAGTACTGCCGGTCTGAAGTGAGAAAAGTGAGCATGCAAAACTCTCCGTCCGTTGGAAGGGCGGGAGCAAATGCACAAGTGTGCAATTGGCTCCCTTACCGCGTTACAGGGATAGGGAGCCATGCAAAAGCTAGAACAATTTGTCAAATGGGTTGCACCATTTGACAAATTGCCACTAAAATTGACATAGCAAAGCTGGACGACCTAACATTTGCTTTTGGCGAGCGGTGAGTTAGAGTCTCCAAATCCTATCCGAAACTGAACAAAGTCTTCTGCCCCTTCTGTTTGCACCAGTTGGGGTTTTGACTTTTAAAGGGTCTCTAGGTCATTTAGCCACCTCCTATAACTTCGCTATGTGAAAACTGATTGGCTCACCTAGCACGGTGGGCATGTCCTGATCTAAGCGCAAATCCCAGAAAACGCAGCAGTTTTTAAGGAAACGCTTTCCCATCCTTGATAGTAGAGATGTACTCTTACAAATAAATACTAAACGATCTTAGATTAAATGCAACATCGTAGGAAGTTTTTTTGCAACTTAATCGTTTAGACGAGCTCTTGCTAGAGAGGCTCTTGAAAGGCACGTGCTAGATCTGCTATCTTGACGACCTTCTCAGATAAGTGTTTATAAATTGGTACTTTAAGCAGGTTTATCTGCTCTTTCTTTGTCTGTTTAGTGATTGCTAAAGACTTGAGGTCAATCACCAACGTATCCTCAGAAGCTTGGTCTATATTCTGAGCAATTTCTAGCAAAGTTGCTTTAAACTCTTTCGGAATGCGAATGGTGCAGGTTGGCTCATGCCGCCAAGGCGAAGGTCGTCCGCCACCCGCTCTCGGCCCCCCACGTTTTGATGATTTCATTAAAGGCATCTCCTTGTTTTTGTAACAGTGAAAACCGCAGCATCAACCTTTTAAGTTCTGTAACAAAACACGATAGTTACTGACAATAACCCAGAGCCACTCTGGCAATACACTTCTGATTTTGTAACAAAACTCTTAAGAATTGATAAAGTTTTCTCCCAAATCTGAAACCCTTGCTGAAAGGGCGATGGGGCTTTGTCTCCAACTTTCAAGAATTTCACGATAACATTGACAAATTGGCAATTTTTTGATAAGCGAAGCCTCTAATCTAAAACATTGATGGCAGCGCTTACCTCGTTAGCCGTCACTTCCAAATAGGTTTGCAGGTTCTCCAACTTTTTGTGACCGCTTATCTCCTGAATCACCCGCAGCAGAATCCCCTCCCGGTGCATTAGAGTTAAGGCCGTACGACGACCACTATGACTGCCGGCACCGCTAATCCCAGCCTGCTCGAAAGCAAACTCAAACCGTTCTAAGGCGGCGTCCAGACTTAAGCACCCTTTTCCCTTAAGTCCTGGGA
This sequence comes from Elainellales cyanobacterium, assembly GCA_038321765.1. Classification (GTDB taxonomy): domain Bacteria; phylum Cyanobacteriota; class Cyanobacteriia; order Elainellales; family Elainellaceae; genus CASBQJ01. The sequence continues at coordinate 32,684 of JBBQFG010000018.1, read as the reverse complement.
ACAGAAACGGATTGACGGGATCAGCAAAGAGGAAGCCGTAGTTGCTAGAAGCAGAGACGCCACGAGAATCGTAGAGTCTTTTGGCAGGAGCTTCAGAATCTGACGAAACTTTGAGAAAGCGAGCCTCTGTTGTCCGGCGGTGGCAATCTTTGCAAGAGTAGCGTTGATAGCCCTTTTCCCTCCCATTAAGCTTAATGCGAGTGGAACCACAGCGAGGACACTGTAGAGAAGCAAGGGCAGCAATCTTACCATCCGCATTCAAGTTCATAGGACTCCAATGCCCAAAGTCTTTTTGCAGTGCAAGTAGGTGTAAAGAATCGCGTCGATACTCCTGCAGAAACCTAGCTAAATCTGGATGGGTGGGAATCATTCTTGTCCCTTGTTTGCCTTTTGTATTCTCTTTCCGCAGCAGGATGTCACTACGGACGACATCTGAATGCCAACCATCCACAAAAGCGTCAATCAAATTCATCTGACGCGCTTCTGAAATCCGGCAGGCAGTGTAAAAGCAGAGTGCAAACAAGAGGCGATCGCGAGCGTTGTTAAAACCTCGATACAGGAGCAAGTACATTTCAGCGTGAGTGAGCTCTCTTGCATAGCCGTTGCCGTCAATCCTCATGACTGAAAGCCGGTTTCAGAACCAGGAAAAAGGCTGGGTAAGCAGATGACAGCCGCTTCTACCTGCTCTCGGTCAACTTCCAAATAGCGTTGGAGTGCCGCTAGGCTTTTGTGCCCAGAGATTTTTTGAATGGTTTTTAAGGGCACCCCACCTCTGTACATCTCGGTCAAGCCTGTACGCCGCCAGATGTGCGAAGACACGCCCACAATGCCAAGTTTCTTGCAAGCTTTTTTAAGCACTATCTGCATCGGCATGCTACCAATGTGGCCATTCCCTTGTATGCCAGGAAACAAGTAGAGGTTAGCAGGGTTGAGACCAAGGAAACCAAATGTTCGAGAGGAGTATACTCCCAGCCGTGCAATGGCTTTTCTGATCTCCGGGTGGTCTCCCAGTGCGGTCTTTTCAAAAAAGCGACGCTTGCAAGCTTTGCAGACGTGAACCGGCTCTTTATGGCCTCGATCGCGATGGTAGAAGCCTACTTTTCTGGTTTGATCGCTGCTGCAACCAGGACAAACAATACAATCCCCCTGTCGAGCGTTATGAGCATATGTCATGCTGCGAGAGTCCCAGTCGCCGATCGTTTGCTTGATGCTGAGCAGTTCTTGAGAATCCTGCCTGTATTGTTCTAAAGCAGCAGCCAGTCTGGGGTGAGTGGCAATTTCGCGTGTCGCTTGCTTTCCCTTCGTCGTTCGCTTGGGTAGGATAATGACATCTCTTACGGTATTACCCTCGTAGACATCATGCAGTCGTATCTGGGTAGTTTCACTAATGCGACAACACAGATAGTAACAAGCCATCTGAAACACTACATCTCTGGAACAAGCGAAGCCCTGGGTAAAAAGCAGTTTCCGTTCCTGAAGCGGGATGACTTTTGCTTGCCCCCGTCCCTGAATCTTCATTATTATTTCTCCTTATCAAGATGGCACTATAGATGGTCTGTGAACCTCAAAACATTCGTACTACTATACATCCTAGGATATATCACTAAAAATAAAAAGCAATGTGCTTTTGCAGCGGCATTAGTGTGCCTTATTCAACTGGCTCCGGGGGGGGTGCTAGTTGCTTGCCATTGTTCAAGTGGGGATTCCAGAGGTGTTCTCTGAGCCTGCATTTGCTCTGGGTCAGGAATTTGCCCTTTAGTATTGATCACAGCTTCTGTTGGTAAAGGCAGCTGCGGAATTTGCCCTTTGGTATTGATCACAGGGGTGATCAACGCAGCGTGCCCAAGCTGCTCAAGATAAGTAAAAGTAGCTTTTCTGAACGAATGGGGGGTGGAACGGATAGGCTGCTCAAATAAAACAGATGTGGCTTTGTAAACGGCTGACGCGACGAGGTGTGAAATGTCGCGCGCACTCAAGGGCTCTCCCAGGCATTCCGGTCGGTTATTGGCTCCGGGTCGGGCAAACACTCGTTTTTCTGCACTTTGTAGCAGGGGCCAGAACTGGTTAAACCAGTGATCAAAATCTGCTGTTAAGTGGTTGGGTAACGCAAATTCCTTGTATACATTTGTTTTACCACTGAGCGTAACCCGGTAATGTGTGGCATCGCGCACGAGTGATTGGCCTAGCTTGAGGGCTCGAAGCTCACTTTGACGCACGGGGGTATAGACGAGTAAGGAGATAATGAGATACCGTTGCCAGGCTTTCATAATTGCTAGCTCCGTGCGCAGCAAACCGGATTTTTGCCGGGGTGCACAGCAGGCTTTTAGGTAATCGAGTACCTGAATACTTTCGTCATAGCTCAATAGTTTTGACTCGTTGCGTGGCTCTAAGTGCCGAGCTTGCTTGCGCGTGAGTGATAGTAGCTCGGTTTGAACTCCGGCAAGATCCAGCGCTGCTTCTGGTGAGGTAGAAGCTAACCATCGAGCCACTGCCAGCGCTGCTTTAGTAATGTTTATGGCCCAGCCGTGGCTATTCCCACGTTCCTGTTGTCCCCAGATAAGGAACTGTTGCAGCAGTTGGGGCTCTGTCATATCTGCTAGTTTCAGCGGTACCAAAGGGTCTGGCTGTATCTGCCGTAGCCAGCCGAGAAAGCAGAGAATACTGGTTTTGTAGAGCTGAAAGGTGGCGGGTTGAATCGGTTTTTCGTGGCGGCTCGGGACTGTAGTAGTTACCCAAAACAGCTCTAACTGTTGGATCTGCTGCTGGAGATTAGTAGCTAGCTCGTCCTCTTTGAAGGCGTAGGGAGTCAAGGCAAGTGGCTGCCTGCCCTGCTGTGATCTGGCTAATGTTTGACCGCTATAGATTTGCGGTGCGTACTCTCCTACCTCGCTGCTAGCCGTTGTGACGTGTCTACTCTGGCTATATAGCCAGTCAAAGAATCGCGTGACGGCAGAGCGATAATTTGCCATCGTACTCTCGGCTACCGACTGAGAGGCAGTGCTGTGAGATGTACCACGGTTGAGCTGTTCTAATAGGTAGGTAGTATTGTCTAAAAATTGCGGCAGCGGCAGATTGGCAAGCCGGTCTTCTAGTTGATGCCGTTTGAGTTGTTCGGGTCTGAAGCCATAGATCGGTAGTATATAACGTCTTAGAGCCGTTCTCAGATTGTGCAACACTCTGGGGTTATTCTGACAAACTGCAGTGGCACTAAATTGCTCATAGGCATCAAGAACAGATTTTAGTTGCATAAGAACGTTAAAAATCTACTCATCTCAACATGGTGTCAGTCCTACCGCTCCATGATGCACCAGAACAATAAACGACACTATCCTCATCCTAGTCCCAGCCAATCAAAAGATCTGAAATAACAGTGAACCTTGAGTTACCTCCGCTTACCTCAACTAGAAAGCATCATGAGTTTTTCTGGGGTCACTGTATAAGTTAATACTAACTTTACATAAGCTTGTACAGAGTGTGGATTCATGCAACTCATGCTCAGCCTAGCTTATAGAGCTTCTAACTTTGCTCAGGTTTGCACAGCTTCAATGACAAACCAGGGTATCGGTATTTTATTTGGGGATTGAGCCGAGATGCGCGTTACAGTGCTGCGATTTTTGAGTGGACTGATTTTGGCATATATCACTCAAAAGTTATGGTCTAAACCCCTTGTTTTGTCGTAGAGGGCGATCGCCAAACCACCCCAAAACCGTAGGGATAGTTGCGGGGTGGAGCAACGGGTCAAAAACACAATCAAGCGCATGGGATAGACAAACAGCCTAGGCCAAAATAGAGATGGCAAAAGGTGAGGAAAGGTATGAGTCAATCCAGTAACGCAGGCGATCCCCATAACTTAAACCGCTTCGTGGAAGCACAGGAAGTCAATTACGAACAAGCACTCGCCGAAGTCAAGAGTGGTCGCAAGCAATCGCACTGGATGTGGTACGTCTTTCCCCAATTCGATGGGCTAGGGTTCACTTCAACATCCCAGAGGTATTCAATCAAGAGTGTCGCAGAAGCTAATGCGTATCTAAGTCATCCTACTCTTGGCCCACGGCTAATAGCGATCGCCACAGCTGCCTTGAGTGTTGAGGGGCGATCGGCGGATGAGATCTTTGGTTCTCCTGATGATATGAAGCTAAAGTCCTGCGCAACCTTTGTTGGTCACTTTAAAAAACTTGCGACACAACCAATATGAGTGGGAGGCTTGCTCACGTGCAAACCTCCCTGGGGATTCGAACACCCTCGTGCGGCCACAAGGTGCTCTCGCAACCAGCCACACGAACCGTGTTTCAATGATCGGCCAGTATTTGCCTGATTTACCTATTTACAAACAATTCTTAAAGCATTTGAAAACTTTTCTTTAATAGAACTTACGCAATTGAATGTTTTTTCGCACAAAGTGCATCAGTTCTGCTGAAATCAAAATCGAGAGTCTGGAAGGGCAGAGAGGGTCTGTGCTTGTCCTAAACCAGCGTAGGCATTGTTGACAACTGACCAGGAGACCACAACGTTATATCTTGTCTCATGGCGTCCAGCGTTGCGACCATTGACGCGGATGCCGCAGGTAACCCCGATGCAGTGATTTTGTTTGATGTGCAGCAAGGGGCCGTAGAAGCCTTCTAGATGAATGCCATCGGCAGGTGGCGGAGAAACCCGGCCCTCCTCAAATCGTGGATTGCTCCAATCGGACGCATTTGGAACCACCACTTCAACTACATTGTCTTGCACTTTAACGGTATGAGCATTGCCAACAAAAATTCCGTGACGCTCTTGCGCCAGACTCAATGCCCTGAGATGAATCGTGTTGCCCGTAACCTGAACGTGGTAGCTACGGTAGTGGCGCCTGGTGATGTCGCTAGTACCAACGTGGATGCCCTGAGCAAAGCCAGTGATCTGATTGTGGCTAACGTGAACGGTGGGAGCGCGATCGCCATCAATGATAAACAGCCCGTTGGCGAAGCGTTCCTCTACGCCAAACCGGGGGGTGCGGTTGCCTGCGACCACGATGCCCTGACCACCTGTCGCCATGGCATTGCCATTGCTAATATTCGCGACCAACGTATCTAACACCCGCCTCATGCCGGGAATGGGGGGAATCGTCACCGTTGCGGTACTGTTGCCAAACAACTGTCGCGCCAGTCTCGACCGAAGCTGGCGCAGCTTTGTAGCCACCACCGCCTCACGGATTGGCGTATTGGCGGATGACAAAATGGGGTTGGCTTGAAGCAACTCTGTCCAAGCTCTGGGACTCAGGGTGACATCGGTCGAAAACACAAAGAAGAAGGGGCCCCATTCTGGCATACGACCGACGACGCGGATCTGTCCTAAAGCGTCTGGGTTTCCTGGGATGGCTTCAATCGGGTCACCTCGGCCAAAATCTCCGCGATTGATCACGGCATTGATTGATTCATCAGTAAACTCGCGTGCCACTAAAATGCGGTTGATCCAGGTGCGTCCCACGGCGGCAGCAAGGGCTGGGTCAGCGATCGCCGCTGGGATGTCAAACAGGGTTTCAGGTGTCTCAATAGCATTATGGGTAACGGAGACGCGATCGCCATTCACCACCAAAATTCCAGTCTGTCCATGACCCACGCTGACCCGACAGTGGGCAATCTGCACATCGCTCAACACCTGCTCACGCGCCCACACCTGAATGGCGCAGACCCGACGACTGGGGAACCCATTACAGCGGGTCTGCACCTGCTCAACCGTGACTGAGCCGCAGTCTAAGAAGGACAAGACTCCCTGTAGGCCATCGCGGATAGTGCCAGCGGCTCCCCCTCGCACCGCCAAATCGCGCACAGTGACGCTGGCGCAGTCTGTAAATTGCAGCACGCAATCCAACACCGATGTGGTGAGCTGTGTTGCCGCCCCTGCCCCCGACAGGATCAAATGACCTTTGTTTTCTGCCCGGACGGTGGCGGTGAGAGCCCAAGTGCCGGGGTGAAAGCAGAGTTTAGCACTACCCCCAGCGGGAATGCGATCGAACACAGCATGAAGGTCATCCTCAGGGTGAACCACGATCTCGCCGCAGCTTTGAAGGTTGTTCAAGTCGGTCAACGGCGGGAAAACAGGACGGCAGTCGGTGATTTCTTCACTCCAGCCATCGGATAGCAAGCGCAGTAGAGCAAGGCGGCAGTAGTGGTGAGTGATGCCCAGAGGCAGCTCCAGTAAAGCATCGCCGCTGTCGTCGCGCAGCCAGATCACGTCACCGATAATTGCCCGCGCAGGTATCAGCCAGTAGTCACCGGAGGTGTACGTGCCGCCCGGTTCAAAGAAAATTTGCACCCCGTCCTCCAGCTCAATCCAGTCGCCTTCGTGGACGGAGACCGCTCCCTCTACCAGCGCTAGGAAAATGTCGGGCGCGCCATCGGGCTTAGCGATGGTGGCTTGATGATCCCAGGCACGAACTTTGGGGGTGCGGGGAAAGTTAGCGCGGGTGGCGTTGCCTTGCAGCGTTAACGTTTGGTCAACGGCATTTTGCAGTTGGATCAACGGTCCCGGCTGGTTGTGCAAATTGTAGGTGTGGTCGGTAATTTCAACCCACTGGTTGGGGGAAAAGCGACGCACCGAGTCAAATCCAGTGCTGATGACGCTGAGGGCATCGGTGTTGGCGGTGTCGGGTCCCGTCCATTCCGTCACTAGGGTAGCATTGTCGCGAGACCATTTGAAGGTGGCAGTGCTGGCATCGCCGCCCCGATGGATTTCGATGCGATAGAGTTGATTCTCCAGGCGGCGGTAGCCCGCCCGCGCCGGAACCAGGCAGGGACTTTCAGCTAGCGGGTCGGGCATAGCGCGAGCCTTAAGGCGACTCCGGGCGGCGGGGGTGGGCATCCAATCTGCAAAGTCACGGCATTCAAGGGGAGCATCCTCAACCCCCGCGACTCTCACAAGTTTGACCTGGCAGACAGTTCTCATACGGGTGGTGGTATCAGGACCGCCCAAGGCGATTTCTTGAATAGTGGGGTCTTCAAGGGCGGTGATATGGTGCTGCCACAGGTCAAGATAGGCTAGGTAGATGCCCGGTTCGGTGGGCAACGCGGCGGGTTGGTGGAGGGGCAGATCGGGAAAGGAAAAATCAGGATAGTCGGGCTGAAACAGGACGGTGCTAATGCGGCGCAGCATGGGATTGGTCAGCGCAGCGAGATTGCTGATAGCCGGAGTAATAGTGAGCAGGTAGGTGAGCGGGTCGCTGCCTGCCTCTGGGGCGAGGCTGCTTAGGCGCAGTCGCTGGGGGACGACACCTTGCGACCAAAGTTCGACCCATTGGTCTGCTTCTAGGGATTCGCCCTCTAGCCGATTGGCGGCAACAGCAAGACTAGTGGTCGACCGAATCTGAGTGGCGATCGCTCGTCCCGTTTCCAGTTCCCCCAAGATCCCATCCACATAGATACGACCGGACGAGATAGCCAAATCCTGCTGACCGCCTGCCCCTATCAGACTGATGGCAAAGCCCCCGCCAGCTTTGGGCACCCCGCAAGGACCAATCGTATCGCGCCGGGTGATTTGATCCAGATAGTTTTGGATATCCTGCGCTTCGTTGGCTTCGGCATCCAGGGGCACCCGTCCCTGCTGCGAGCGCACGCTGGTGTAGTGTTTTTTGGGGTTAAAGGTGTATCGAGTAAAATCGCCTTTCATGGAAAACGCCTTTCAAAATGAGGGTTAAAACGAGCCGGACGTGTTTAGGTGACGAAGAACATTCCGACCTCTAAACTAAAGCGCAGGTACTCATCTAGGGTGAGGCGCAGGTTGGCTTCGCGCTGCGACTGTTTGAGGAAACTAAAGACACCCATCTCGGAGCCATCCTCAGCGCCCATGTGGATTTGGTCAGGGCAGATCAGGCTGAGCTGACCGTAGGCGGGTTCCCCGTAGATAACTGTCGTAAAGCTGGGCACGATCTGACGAGCCACGCGATCGCGAATTGCCTTCACTGCCACTGTGCTCAACGACCCTGACTGCTGTGCCCGCTCTAGTTGCTCTGCAATTTCCAGCTCGGGCTGGCAGCGATAGCGTCGAGGCACGAGGGATTGGGGCGGTATATAGCTAAACCGGACGCAGCCCATTTGCCGCCGCTGCGCTAGGGCAGGAGCGGTGAAGATCGCCTCTGAAGCAAGTTGCAACGCCTGTACATAGACCGTTCCGAAAATCGTGCTGCGCTCGATCGTGGTGCTGGGAGCAGCCTGGTTAGAGTCAGAGGAGGCGATCGCCGCCGCTGCCAAATCCAGCCCCAGACGATCGACGGTGGTGGTGTCGGTGGCCGTTGCTTCAAAGGAGAGGGGCTGTCCGGGTCGTCCTGAAACTAGCAGACGATCGCCATAGCGTGTCACCTGAGCCTCAGACAAAACGGCTTGTAGCGCGGTTTCCAAGCTGCTGCGGGCGGTGTCCAGATTGGCGACGTTCAGCGTTAGAGTAACGGGTGCATCTGTTCCTGATTGCACTAGCACGTCACCCGCAATGGGAAATCCTAGCGGTAGAGACAGCAGCAGATGACCTGATTCTGAAGCATCCACCAGGCTATCGGCGATCGCCAGCCCCGCGACAGTATTAGCCAAGTACAGCGGACCAGAAATGCTGTGCTGAAGCGTGACCTGCAAGCTGCCGTTGGTGGGAGTATCTTCTGTGGTAGCAGACTCCACCCACAGTCCGCCACTGCGCGGTACCAGGGTGCAGTGCGTCACCTGCAATTCACCTAAATGACCGGGCTGCACTATGACCCTACCTTCCACTAGCAGCCCATTCAGCATCAGCCGACCAGGATTGTTGCTCTCCGTTGGGGCGCTGCCCAGCACAAACAGGTCGCCCCGCAGATGCGCCCGACGACCCACGGGCGAGAGCTGTTGCAAGGGACGTTCGCGCACGCCTAGCAGACCGGGTACGGTTACATCCGGCCAATCCGCCGAGACAATTAACAGATCACTGTTCTCTGGCAACCGGATTGGCGCAGCGGGGGTGATTTCGGTTGCATAGGTTTCGTTATCCATCAGCACGATGACACCAGTTGTATCGGGTGGTTGAAGGTTCCAGGCGGCGATCGCCTCTGCAACGGTGGCAAAAATCGTCTCGCTGCCCACCGCAGAAATGGAACGGCTGACGCCCACCTGCCAGTTCACTCGTCGCAACAGCTCTGGATCAAGCGAGTCGCGACGGTCGTAGGAGCCGCCCCCCATGTCGCCGCTAAAGCCGTAGGCGTAGCTGATATGCAGGGTTCCCGGTAGCGGTTGAGCCTGAGGAATCGCCAACCGCCCCAGCATAGGGTCGATGCCAATCCGTCGCCCTGAGGCGATTGCGTTGACTGGACGAACCCAACTACTACCGCCATCGGGTTCATCGCCAAAGTTGCAGATCACGAGATCGGCGGGCGAAACAGGTACTCCATCCACAAACACCTGAAAGACGGGCGTGCGGTCAAAGTAGGCGGTGCGAGTCGGTTCACTGGCGGCGATCGCCTCAACCTCATCGTGCAGTGGGCGACGACGCAGCGGGGCGGGCGCATTGATCTCGTTCGCCAATTGCGTGATGGTAGTTTCGGGATTGGGGGCGTTAAACAGGGGTTGGTCTTGACCCAGGGGATTGACCCAGTACAGCCCTCGGGTCGGGTCATCGGCTACGGCACGAGGGCTGGCTTGAGTTAGGGGATACGCCTGGAGCCGCCACAGAAACAGCCCCACATTGGGAATGTTGTAGCGCCCACGACTGCCAGCGATGCGCCGCACGTCAGGAAAATGGTTGGCTGTTTCAAAGGGGCTACCCAGCAATTCCAGAGCGTTAGTGTCGCGCAGGTCGGGCGTGCGAACGTTGAACAACCGCAGGTGATTCAGATGTTGGGTAGCAGACAGCCGCTCAAAAAACTCCACCTCGCGAGCGGACCAGTTAGTCACATCGCGCGACAATTGCTCCAGCACGGTCGCGGTGCCCTTACGCTGTCGGTAGGTCAGGGCATTGGCGACATAGGCACGCTGGCTATAAACCTGGGGATTGATACTTTGTAAGGGACGCACCCCCAACAAATCGCCAATGTAGGGCACCAGCCATTCTTGACAGGTTTCGATAAACCAGTCGTCGTAGAGCTGATCAACATCGGCCTCCAGGTCAAGAAACTGTCGCTCGATCAGCGCCATCAGCACCCGCAGGGCTTGCCCCTGTTCTGGTTTGGCATCCTGGATGCGATAAATAGCGGGCAGCAAATTGTAGAGGCGATCGCTCAATGGTTTACTCATCGCGAATCACCTCCAGATCGATGCCAACGGGATTAATCAAAAGCAGTTGAGCCTTGGTGGGCTGCTGGGTGACCTTGTCCCAGCGGGCGATCGCGCTGCTCAAAAAGCTGCTCAAGGTTGCTGTTCCAGTTGCAGTGGGGTCCACCACGGCATAGAAATTATTCAAATCCACAGAAATCACCCCATCCACCTGCTGGATATAGGTCACTACCTCAGCAGCACTAACGCCCTGACCAAAGCCGCGCTGGGCAAAGGCAAAGGCGGCGATTAGCAGGGTGTTGATCTGAGCTATCACCGTTTCTTCGAGATAACGCGGGTCGAGCCGCACCTTAGCCACGAGGTTGAAATAGCGCGGGTCAAAGCTATCGAGCAGAAAGGGACGGGCGCGATCGCGCAGATTTTCAATGGCCGCCTTCAGGTCGGTGTAGGTCTTGTCGGTCGCTTGCAGCGGCGAACCGCTGGCCGTTGCGACGGTAATATGAACTCGCTCCATCCGCCCATCCCACAGCGCCACCGCCTGAGCTTTGCCAATCCCGGCAAAGGCGCGGGCAAAGTCCTCATAGTCATGCCGCGACACGATGCGGTCGAGGGTGAGCACCGTCAGGGGCGCATTACTGCGGGCATTAATCAGGGTTTCGGGATTTTCTGCGCCGCTGGCTTGAAGGGGATTGGTCACGGCCTGAATGCCGAGAGGGCGCTTTTTCAGTAGGCTGAGGCTAGCGGCAGGCACCTCGCCCACCGACCCAATGCCGCTGCGATAGGTGGCAGTAATATTTTCAACCCCCGACGGCAATCGCGACACCTGCTTGCCGTCACCAAAGATCACCTTAGTGGTGCCGTCGTCTTCGATTCGCGCAGCATAGGTTTCAGCGGTAGGAGGTAGCCCGTAGAAAGCGCGAGATTCCGTCCAGAGAATGCCATTCACCCGTACATCTAACGTACTTTCACTCCCGCTAGCTGTATCGGCAGACACGTAGGTCAAGGGCGGCTTTTTCAGCTTAAAGGTTTGGTTGGCCTGAGCCGAATTGCCGCTGCCCAAGATTTCAATCACCGTTTCGCCGTGGGTGGCCAGCGCCACGTTGGCGTTGAGGGTGACAGTTTTGCGCACGTAGTAATATTGAAGTGGCGCGGTAAACCAGAGCTGGGTATAGCCCCCCACGTGAACGATGTCTTTGAGAAAAGCGATTTCCTGCTGAATCACCCCCAGCACATCCATCTGCTCGCCGCGAACGGCAACGGGTTGGCCGATCTGCAACCCCAATACCAGCCGATCGAGCACGATCTCGCTGACTGCTTCGATCGGGTCTTCAATGGGCAAGTCTTTGAGTAAGAGGCGATCGCTCTGCACGTGAGCCGTGGTGTTGCGCACCTTAAAGCGGGTGGTCTTTTCCGCGTCGGGCAAATCTGCGCCATCGGGTCTAGCCAGGGCTAACCCGGTGGCTTTGGTGCTGAGCGAAAACCCGGTCACAGATTTCTCGCTCACCGTGCGAATCGAGTAGGGCGTGTAGCGCGGCGCGGTGCTGGACTCTTCAAACACTACCCAGCCGTTGGGGGTGATTTCAGGAATTGCCCGTTCCAGATACACATCGGCCTGCATGTTTGATAAGGAGTAGAGGGCATTGTCGGGATAGGTTTTCCAGACCTCCCAACGGTCGGTAGCATCCCAGTCGTTTTTGTAGGCACCGACTTGCCACTCGGAAGGGGGAGTGGCATCGACCGCAACGTATTCTCCAAACCGTTGATTGACCGGGAGGCTAGTCCATGCCGGAGCGCTGCTGCCAAAAAAGCTGACCCGCGAGCGAAAGGCAAACACCCCTTCCTTGGGGGAAATCGGAGCAGGCGTTTGAATCGATAGCGTCCCCAGATGAATCAGCAGGTCAGAAACCACCCACTGGTTGATGCCAAGAAAGGCGCTGAAATCCGATTCCTGCCAAATTTGGTTAATCACCTGGCCCTGAATCGCTGAGGCCGTAAACGGTATAGAAAATGCGGTCATAGTGGCATAGTCTAGGGGCATGACCATAAACGGGGGGGGGTTGGGCGGCTCCAGGATTTCGCTTTCCAGATCGACCACGGTTTGCTGCCGTTCGGGGTCTGGCATCACGACGTTAATCGGCAGGATCTTCACCCTCAGTTCGCCATCGACCCTCACGGAGACCAACAGCAAGTCCCCCGGCTTCAGCCGCGTGTTGATGCCCTGGAAAATCAGGCGATGGGTTTCGATCGGGCTGCCGTCTAGCCCCACCCAATGGAGCTTGTCGTCGTCGATTGTCAAGATCTGCGGCTGGGTGAGGCGGGGTTTCAGGGCGTTCCACTCGGCCTTGGACTCGATTGCGATCGCCGTCTCAAAGGTTTGGGGCAGTTGATCTTGACTGGGAAGGCTCTGGATTTGGGTGCCTGCGGGAATCGTGGCGCGGCGCGGCGACTGCGGCGTATCTTCCACCGTAAAGGACAGGTAGACATTGGCCGTTACCCCAGGACTCAGCTCATAGCTGATAGCGCGAGCCAGTTCCAGCACCGAGCGGCGTTCGGTGGCGGTGCGCAAATAGCCTTCGTTGGCAATGCGCTCTTGATAAAAGGTGAGCACATCGGCAACGATCGCCCATGCATCCAGGAGGGCGATCGTCGTATCGTCGGGGGAACGAGTCTTGAGCGCTCGCAGGTTCGCACCATCGGTCAACTGCAAACGGCTGACTTCAGCCAAAAGCTGTTCAAAAAAGCTGCCGTAGGTGCCAAGCCGATAGGTTAGCTCAGGCAAACCGGGTCGGTTGGCACGGGTTGGCGGCGGCGGCAGCCCTTCACAGCAGTCGCAGGGCGGTAGGTTTGCGTCGCGATCGCTCATTGCCCGCCCTCCATGAGAAAATTAATCCGCCCATTTTCTGGAGCGTTGGGGTCATTGTCTAGGCGGGCTATTTCCAGCCGCCCGATGGGAATTTCGCCGTTATCTAGCTCGTGATTGGCTGCCCGTCCCCAGCGTTGGAAGCGGTGTAGTGGATTGGTGCGATCGCTAAAATCCACCCACTGCACCCCCGGCACCTGCATCGTCGCCGCAACTAATGGACTGAGATACACCGACTGGCCAAAAGTCACATTATCTGGATGGAAAAAGCCCCGGCGGCCATCGCGCAAATCGTAGCGGCTAAAGGTTTCCAGCAGCGCCGCTTTGACATCGCTGGCGTAGTAGCCCGCCTTGACGCAGACACTGAAGATGATGTCGAGCGGCACAAAGCTCGGCGCATCGACCTCCAAATCATAGCCCGCTAGCCGAAAGCGTTCTAAAAACGCCCGCAGGTCTTGTTCAAAGGTCGCATCCACCGGCAGTCCGCCCGTACGGTCTACGGTGAGAAACCAGGTGTACCAACTCCCCGTCCAGCGACGGGTGGCGCGAGCCTTTTGCACCTCTGGGTGACGGGCGGCGACCTCGGCGTAGTCCTCCTCGGTGACAGCCCGCTGCTGCACTCGAAAGGCTTGAGGTGCATCCATTTTCACCGTTTGCATCGGTTCTGGATCGGTGCCCCCCAGTCCGGGCAGCGGGTTGCGCACTGCTAAAATGCCGTTGCCGCTGGCGATGATGAGGTGGGCGATCGCCTCTGCCCCAACGTTGCCCGATCGCCCACTGCCCACTCGATAGGTGGCCAAAAATTGAGTGCCCAAGGCCGGACGCTGGCCAAAGATGTTGTCGCCAAACCGCAGTCGCCCGCTGCGATCTAGGGTGGAACTGCCCCCCATCTCGACGACAAAGCCGCGATCAAAACGATCGCTGTTGAGCAGATCCCATCGTGCTTCCCACTGCTGATTAGCCTCACTAGTCAAGCGCACAGCTGGCAATGCCTGACGAGGATCGTGCTGCGCTGCGAAGATAGCAGCTTGAGTTAACGCGCCCCGCGCATCAAAGGGGGCGGCATGAGTAATTTCAGCGATCGCCAAACGGGGACGATAGCGCACCGGGTCGTTGACATCGGGGGGCACCAGCGAAGGCGCGAGGGGTTCATCTACCCGCGTTTGGCCATGGTCAGTGAGGACGATATTGCCCCGGGCGATCGCCATATCCACCGTCAGGTTGCCGTCAATAGTTTTTGACACACACAGCGAGAAGGGCGGTGCGTCCTGGGCATACCAAGACACCTCAACCACAAGCTGATCGGTCAGCGGGTCGCGCAACTGCGGCTCCACTACGGCTAAAAGCTGCGTTTCAGATGTTTCATCCAAATCATTGCCAACCAGATCCTCCAACCGTTGCAGCAGATCGCCCTCATGGTCAAAGGTGGCATCCTGGATAGTTTGCAGCGCACTGATCAGGTCGGCAGAGGCACCCTGGCTTTGGAGAGTAGCGATCGCCACTGCCGTTACACTCACCTGCATCATCACCTGCTGGAGCCGCACCGCATGGCGACGACTTAACTCCGCATCTTCTTCGCGACCCGTTTCCGGGCTGAGCCGCTCTTCCAGTACCAGCACGTCGCCGGGTCTCAGGTGCAGCGGCTTATCAGCCTCATGGAGCAGCGTGGCGCGGGTGGCTCCTGCTGGTAAACAGCAGTTGTCATCACTCCAGGTATAGAAGGTTATGGCGTTGTGACTGGCAAACAGCCGCTGGTCGTGCAGTGCCTCAAATACCGTCGCCCCTTGCGCTAGAGCCTCGCGATAGTCCCGTGAGGTCGGGTCTAGCGTCGTCTGTTTCCCCTCTACTTTGGTTAAAAAAGGTGTGCCTACTGCAAGGGGTAAATTTACAATGCTGGGTTGCACCTGCACCTGCACCCAGGCGCGGGCATTACACCCTTCGTGCATGCTATAACCTAACAGTCGCCCATGCCGCCGTACGGAGGTGCGCTGTCGGGCGGTGCCCAGATAGGTTTCGGTGGCCACAGCATCCTGGTAATAGCTGAGGTGATCCGCCGAGTAGGCTAGCACCTCTACCAGTGCAATGCCCACATCGGCGGGGTTGCGCTCCTGCCAGTCGGGCAGCGTCACCGCTAGCCGATCGAGCATCAACTGCCGAAAGCTGGCATAGTCTTTAGCCAGGTAGTCAATCTGCGGGGCAGGCAGAGCCACTGGCGGGCAGGGAGGTGGCTGAGGGCAGTCAAATTCGCTGGGGCAGTTGACCTTAAAGGAAAAGTCCAGCGTTGCGAGTTGACCATCCAATGGCGGCTCAAACCCGGTGGGCAAACTGTCATTCACCGAAGATGTAACCAGTTGCAGCCGATAGGTGGAAAAATCGCCTCGTTGGCTGACCGTCAGCCGCAGCGCATTAAGATTCTCCGGCACGTCATCTACCTGCATCACCCGGATTGCCTGAACACGAGTTCCCCCTGTGATGACAAAATTCTCTGATGTCAGTGCCAGTGTCCCATCTAGCAGATGCGGCACGGGGTGAATAAAATGTAGCTCCAGTAGTGTTTGATCGTTACTTAGCACCTCCAGGTAGTCGATGCCGTTGAGCCGGGGGTCGCCGTCGGGGTTGCGTGTATCGCGCACGTCAGCCCGTCGCCGCAGACTTTTGCAGAAATAGCGCTCGGTCATCTCAGACCACCTCCCGCTCAAAGCGATCGACCCGCCGCTCCTGGGTTTGACGAATCAGGTAGCGCACTGTAATACGTAAGGTCGCATCCTGACTCAATACCTCGACGGACTCTAGCTGAATCAATTCCCCTAGCCACTGCTGCAAGGCACCCTGCACCATAAACTGGGTTGCCGTGGCCAGTTCATCGCTGTTACCCGCAAACACTAGTTGCAGCACGCCGCTGCCAAAGTCGGGACGATTGACCCGTTCTCCCGGCGACGTAAACAAGACCTGCTCGATCAAGTCGCGAATGTGGTCATCGCGACTTGTTGTAGCCGTTCGCCCCTGACTGCTGATATGAATCGGGTAGTCAATCTGCATCACTGCCCCTTAACCCTGACCTGGGTGACAACGACATTAGGCGGACCCTGCGGAATTTGCTCTGCACTTTGGCACAGACCGCTGCTGGTTTGCAAAATCACGGGTTGCCCCCCCACGCGCACCCGGCTAGCAGGCACCAACCACTGCACCGTGACGCAGGGTTGCGGCTTGGGACCTGGTACCGTAAACGCGCACCCACCTACGGTATAGGTATCGCTCAGGGTCGCCACCGGCTGACCGCTGATCTTCACCCGGGCATTGCTGGAAATGATCGACACTGGCCCCCCATGGGGACACATCGCTGTCGCGCCGACGTGCAGCAAAAATCCTGTCATTACGTCACCTCCAACGCGCCGTTGTTGATCGACACCTGCGGCCCCGTGAGTTGAATCGTGCTTTGCCCGTTAGAAACTTCGATACCCATGGCGGTGATGGCAATTTTCATGCCGCTGGTCGTTTCAATGGTGATGCCGCCTACTCCGGGCAAATCGTTGAGCGTGATTGAGCCGACATCGCTTTTAATCACCTTGATCTCTGCCACCGCCGGGGTGGCAGGTGCTTCCCCCGTTCCCCAAAAGCACCCTGCCCAGATCGGATAGTCGGGGTTGCCACCCTCAAATTCGACCCAAATATTTGCCCCGTTTGCAGGCAGCATAAAGAAGCCGACGCCGTTGCCAGCAAAGGGGACGCAGGGCATGGCCCAACTGTTTTGCCCATCGCCAAACACCGCAGGGACGCTGACCTGGAGCCGCCCTTGCAGCAGCGGATCCACATTGTTTTCGACTTTGCCGCGATATTTGCCAAAAAATTGTGTCATGGTCGCACCAAAGGAACTGCCGCCCCCAAGCCTTCACGGGTCAGGGTAAAGCGCTGTTTGTAAGCCTCGTGGGTGATGTTGTGGGTCACTTTTTTAACGTAGTAGCTGCCACTGTAGCTCAGCCCAACGCCACGCAACCCAACCAGCGATCGCGCTTGCAAAACACCGCCGTAGCGTAGGGCATTCAGTTCGCCTTCAGCCGTCACCACCTCGCGGGTTGAGGCATCAGCCTGCGCCTGCGCCTGGGCAAAGGCTTGCACCGCATTTTGCCCGTTGGCACGAAATACCTGCTGCCCAGCGGTAAGCAGGTTGCTTAGATCCGGTGGGTTGCCTGACAGCGCAGGCAGCAAGCTCGACAGCGAAAAAATCGGCAGCGTCAAATTGGTCAACCGATCCTGCACCTGCCCCGTTACCCCGGTCGGGCTAAGGGCATCGTTTTGAAAGTTGAGCGACTCAATGTTGCTGTTTGACCCCAAGTTATAGGACAGCGCGGGTTGAGGCACACCCTGACGGATCAGCGGTCCCCAGTAGGCCAGATTGGTGCCCGGTGCGGGACCAGGGGACACATAAAACACATAGTTATACCGACGTGCCAAGGTTTGCAGGTAGCTCAGGTCGGTCTCCTGCTGAGTGGGGATGCGCTCGACTGGAGTGGGCACATCTACCGACGGCGGCGGGATGACCAGTGGAATCAGACCGTATTGGGCGTATTGACCAATAATTTTGGTGGCAATGATGGCTTCAGCCTGCGCCGGATGCTCGACATTGCGCTCCTGTCGATCCATCATCAGGCTGACGTCTTCTCCCGTAAGGGTCAGGGTGGAACCGCCCGACTCGTTGCTGGGGTTGAGCTGCTGGTTGGTAATAATGCCATCCATCAACACTTGGGGAATCACACCGATCGTGACCAAAATAATCACCCGCGAAAACGGCTTGAGCTGCGAGTTTTGCAGTATGGGGAAGTCAAGAAAATTGGTGCGATCGCGCCCCACCTGAAACACAATCTGAAAACCAGATCGCGCATCGTCACTGTGGGTAATCTCGACACTCGCCAGCGACTCGGTAATCGAGCGCGGCGGCGGCACCGGAACGGTTGCTCCGGCGAGCAATGTCAAGCGAATCCCAAACAGCACCATACCTGACCTTGGCTAGGGACGGGAGACAACAACAGACTGTGGCAAGAGCCAACGGATTTTCAAGCAGAAATCGCGAACTTAAAACATTTGCGGCAACCCTATCCGCAACCGACGACCCGGTTCAGCCATTAGCTCAATTGGATTCATCGCGTTGTTGGCATCGCAGATATGCCAAAACTGTTCTGAGTCTCCTAAGGTGCGTGCTGTGATTAGATCTAAACGATCCCCTTGGGTCACTGTTATTTCTACCAGAGTCGGCATAGTGTCTGTGGCAGGCAAAAACCGACGACGAACATAGGCGACCGATCGATTATCCGGCATGACGCGGGTTACTGTTTCGAGAAAATAATAGCGGCTTTTGGGGTCAAACATAGTGACTTGTTTACAAAAAATTAAGGTTGCTGCCGACCACTGTATCCAGATTGTTAATGCGTCCTAAACTTGCCGACGTTTCCTTAATAATTTGATGCGATAAAAATAGGTGGTAGCCTGGATTAGTGACACTCAAATCATTGTAGCTCAAGACTTTTAGTCCCAGCGACACCTTTGCTCGAATTGGATTGAGATTCGTGTCATATGCCTCTTCAGTAATGCTAAATTCTGTTATGCGCACTGGCAAAATTCGTTTGGCACCCCAAACAAACAGTGTTAGCGGCGCTTCAGGCGGCGCAATTTGAATGGTTCCCAACGACAGCAACACCTGATTGGCAATTACTAAACTACTAGGCGGATAAATTAAGGTTTCCAACGCAGAAAGCTGAGGATAGATGCCCTGCTGAACCGCAGTTGCATCTCCTGACTCAAGCTTGTCGGTCGCATCAAACTCAAGGTCAAGCTTGATTGACTCGGTGGGTGCTCCCTCCAGTCGCAACGCCTCGCTAGTGCTACCTTCTCCGCCAGCGGCTTTGACCTCTAGCGTCCGGGTAAGGGTGACCGGGTTGTACTGAAAGGGAATTACCTGCGGAGTTGGATTAGGTAAGGCGATCGCTACAATTGCCCCCTTCAGCAATCGCGGCGCACCGGGAAATGTTGTCATCGGTATACCTGGAATTCATTAATAGTTCACAACTTAGAATTTTGATACTGCACTACTCTTCACCAGTCCGTAAATTTATTCAGTAAGTCTGACTTCTTGATATAAAGCCACGTAGTCTTCCCAAGAAAATTCTTCAAATAGCCGAGGCATCCAGTCCTTAAACTTCTTACTTGTAGGATTTTCTCGTCCTTCTAAGATTTCCAAAATTGAGTATTGCCAGTACAAAAATCCCTTTGCGGCAATTAGCATCTTGAGGTAACCTTCCATACCTAAATAAAGCTTTATTGGTTCTCCCTCAAATCGATACAAATACAAGGAGATATCTTCTTGGTTAGATGCTGGTTCATTTAGGAAGGCTCCAGTACAACACTCATCCACAAAAAAATCAATGGGATGAAAATATCTAATTCTCTCATCCTGTGGAGTGAAGTCGAAAAATACAACATCTTTCCAATCTTGCAAAATTTCTTCAACTGGAATAATTTTGACCTTTCCAATGACATCGGGATCTTCAGCCTCTTCAGGCACCCAATAGATAGTCAATCCATTCATTTCACGGTGAAGGCAAAAAACCTCCTTCGGAGTAATAGTTTTAATACTCTCTTGTTGCTTTTTATTCAATGGTAACGCTGTTAACAGGCTCTCTGGCTTAAGCTTGGAATTAGCCTTGATAGATTCAATTAACTGATTGATCAGAATCCAAAGTTTCGCTTTCATAAATACTTTATATTCCGTCTTAATTAATACAGCCGAACATGTTCTAAAGACTCAAGAAATCCTATTTTACTGGCATCCATTCCAGGTACTGGACTCAATTGGGCATAGGATGAAAATCGTGTAGCGTTACCTTCTATTCGTCTTTGTATTCTCAACGCTATTATCCCTTGAGCCAGAGTTAAGCTCATACCTGGAATAGCTGCAATTTTTGCAGGATCATTTTCTGTACTTAAATTGATAGGTTCTGGGCGTGGAGTTGATGCAAGATAGTAGCTGTCGTAACTCCGATTAACTGGATTTTGAATCGCTCGACTGAGAATTGTATCGCGCCTTTGCAGAGATTCATTGAGGATGTAGGCTTGAATGTTCAAAGAGAGGGGAACCCAATCTTCAGCCTCTACGATGGCTGTTTTAACCCGCTTAGCTTCTGCTGTCTCAGAGCTATTAGCGATAAGGGCTAGAAGGCTGCCCTTATCGCCACGGGATGCATAGTTAGGCGTAACAACATATTCTACGATGGCGGACAAATCTACCGTTCTCTTCACGACTGCTTCTGCTTGACGTTCATGTTGAGCATTGCCAGACCTAGATAGAGGTGTCAAATTTTCCCACCCGCCGGAGCCTCCAAGCTGCTCGTTTAGCAAGTGCCCCTTCACGTAATAACTTGCCCCCCCAGGGCTGTTCCTACGATAATTCAATTTGTCGTCATAGGTGGTATTTCGAGCGGAGGTTGCCGGGGAACCTTGATGTCTGTTGATATTCGTTAATGGCTTAACTGACATCGATTGACCAAACCCAACAGCGTTCGCCCCAGCATTAACATTTCCCGTGAATGAATTTGGAATATTTAGGGAGAATAGCTTTGCAGTATGAGGTTTAAGCTGCTCTAACAACGTGTTTACTCTTGTTCCTTTAATGCTCTCAGACTCCTCCCTTGCTTCTGGTGTTGCTCCGGTTGGTGGTGTATTTCTTTCAGTATCGATTAACTGAGCAATTCTAGTGGACTCCTGCTTGGCAGTTATTTTCTGCGGATCGTTTCCAGTCTGAGCCTGGCTGACAAAGTTCGAAAAGGGGGTTTCCTCACTTCTCACCATTAATGTGGCTTGCCTGCTTTCACCGCTGAAATACAACGCATGGGTCTGCCCATCCTCTGCCCTGAAAGTCTTTCGGGTTCGCCACCACTGGACTAACTGTCCGACTGCACTCCTGACTCCTCTGGCCGCTGCTCTCCCTCCCTGCATGATGCGGCTACCGATGCGCCGGATGAAGTTAACGATCGCATTCTCAATCCGATCGCGTACCTGATCAATAATTTGTCGGACGCGGTTGGCGATGCCACCAATGCCCAACAGGTTTGCCAGAAAGGAGATTGCAACGGGCAGCAGACTGGCTAGGGTTTGCTCAACGCGGTTGGCGGCAGGGGCGATGTTGCCATTCACAATTTGGGAAATGCCTTCTACGATCGACTGCACGATTTGAATCATGTTTTGTAGGTTGTCTCGCAGGAAAGTGTAGATATTCCAGGCGGTGAGCAGAAGTTGCACGATCGCCCCCACCGGGTTAAACATCGTCGCCAGTTTGGTAACGGCCGCAATAATCAGGCGGGTGACGAGAAATTCTTTGATCTGGTCGAGCACCATGTCTTTGAGGTTGCCAAGGCTCTCGGTGATTTGCTCAAATAGAGCTGACCAGCCGCCAGTAATTAGCGTTTCGACATAGCCGAACAGCGACTCAATCCGCTCGACGTTTTCTTCACCGATCAGGCGAACAGCAATGCGGCGGATAAATTGCAGCGTCAGCCCTATAATTTGCCGTGCCAAATCGAGCACGCCCATCAGGTCAAACTCTGTGGGGATTTGAATATCGCTGCCGAGGGCACCCGTGAGCCACGCAATGATGCCGCCTTGCAAGTGGGGCAAAAACTTGTCGGCAAATTGTTGAATGCCTTGCTTGACCGCATCCAGCAGATAGCCCACCACAGCACCGGGGTCATCAAGGATTTTTTGGAAGGTCTCTTGGGCTCGACCGACAAAGCCATAGAAGGTTTCCGGCTCGATGCCGATGACTTTGAGTACTGCTTCTAGCAACAGCCGAATAACTGCGCTCCAATCGCCCGCCAGCGCTGCCTGAATCAAGCCACTGGCCAGTTCCAGACCCGCCTGCATTACATCCAGCACGGCATTGAGTCCAGCACGCAGCCCTTCTACCAACGCATTGATGCCCGCGCGGAGGGTATTGGCAACTGCATCGACAGCCTGCTGGGCTAACTGCACCGCCGCATCGATAAACTCATTGAGGGCAGCGGCTAAACCGGGGAATAGGTCGCCCAACAGCCCATCCACCAACCCTTTGAGGAAGTCACCATAGGCGGCGATCGCATTCTTGATAAAGTCTGCGGCTAGTGCGATCAGCGCTTTTGCCGCAGACTTGACGGCATCCAAGATGGTATTGATGGCAGCGCGGACGGCATCAAAGATAGCGCTAATAGCGCTGGTGAGCGCTGCAAATGCCTCTTGCACAAAACTGACGGCGCGATCCCACCAGCTTTCCTCTTCGGCGTCGCGCTCCGCGTCGTGGCGTTCGTCTTCGGCTTGCCGTTCGCCCTCACTAACCTCAGCATCCGCATCGCGTTCGGCCTGCTGGTAGTCGGTGCTGATGGTACCTTGGTCATCGCGTACCCGGCTGTCAATAGCGTCTCGATCGTCGGTGCGGCGGGTTTCGGACTGGTCTTCGATATCTTGAACGGCCTCGGTTTGCTCCTCTAGCGTGGTTTGACGCTCACTGTGGATGCGATCGCGCTGCTCTTGCACTGCGTCGCGCTGGTCTTGGTCGGATTGCTGCGTTTGCTCATCAGCGGCGGTCTGGGCGGTGTCGAGTTGTTCTTGACGCGTGCGATCGCGCTCCTCGGTGGTTTGCTGTACCTGAGTTTGAGCCTCAGCCAGGCTGGACTGCATCGTTTCCTGATTGTTTTGGTCAAAGGCGGTGTTGACCTCCGGCGGCATTTCCCGCTGGTTAAAGTCTTCAATAGTGGGAACAGGCTCCAGTTGAGCAACCTCAGGTTGAGTCAGTTCGCCTAGGGGCACGGTTTCCTCAAGCACCAGCGGCTGCACTCGTTCCGGTCCAGGACCATTGACTACAGCTTGTTGAGCTTCGTCTCGTATCTGAATCGCGCGATCGCTGCCTTCTTGAAACTGGTTGGTGATGCGTTCCGGGTCGGTTTCTCCTTCCAGCGGCACGGCGGGAGGCGAACCTGGGGACGTTTCCACATCGGGGTCGGTGGTGCGCACATCGTCTAGAGTGCCGCCGATTTCACCCGCGCGGTCTTGGGGGCTGCCTTCGGTAAAGCCAGAAATGGAGCGCAGAATCGATTCGTTGGCTGTGTAGGCTATAGGGTCGGGGGTGGGGGGAATGTCGGGGTCAGGTGCAGGTTCGGGCGGAATAACCTCTAGGAAAACTTCCTCAGCGGGGGGTGCCTCGACTTGAAGTTCTGGCAGTTCTTCCGTTTGCCCCGATAGCTCCACCTGGAAGTCTGGGATCTCCTCTTGGAAGCTAGCGGTTTCCGATTTGGCTAACGTATCCAAGTCAGACCCCAAGGCGCTTTGCTGCTGAGCCTTGAGGGTGGGCGGCGCGGTAGCGTAAGCGTTCACCTTCTCATTCACATCGGTAGCGTTAGCCAAGGCTGCTTCCGCCGCCGCCATCTCAGCCGCGCGGGCGGCCACATCGGCTTCGGTAATACCGGGTTCCAGTGGGGTGGGCGGTTCTAGGGCAGGAACCTCTTCCAACTCACCGGAGACAGGAGGCGTAAGCTCTCCCTCCTCTAACGTAGCTTCGGCTTCGGACTGAGCCTCAGAGGGTTCGGGTTCGCGGGTGAGTTCTGCGGGGGCAGGCGTGCGATCTTCCCGTTCCGCTGTAGCCTCAAAGATTTCGCTGGGTGGAGCGGAGTCGCTGACCGTGGGTGGAGGGGAGTCGCGCAGACGGGCAATCTCAAACGGACGAAGGGTCGATTGCACCGTGATTGGAGCCCATGGAATCGTGATTGCTTCTCCCGAATCTACAGAGCGCACGATGTCTTGAGTGAGCAGATGGGCCTCTTGCTCAGCGGCAGCGGCAGCGGGCAACACGTCTGGCTCGCTGGTCTGGGTTCCTGACTGAGCTTGCAGTGCGTGAATTACCTCATGAGTGACAGTTTCCAGGTCAGGCTGCGGCTCGGCAAAGAGAATCTGTTGATTGTAGAGAGCGGCTCTAGCATCGAGTTGACCCAAGGTCTCGCGGATTTCGTCGGTTCCGGCATACACCTCAATGTGATTCAGAGATTGACCCAGCCGCGACTCCAGGATAGCTTTGTAGGGTAACGCCATCGGCTGGCTGTGCGCTAGCACCGTGTCAATGGGATGCGGATCGTCGGGGGGCGCGTCGGGAGCATCGCCGGACAGGGCTTTGCTGTGGAACCAAGAGGGAAGTTGGGTGTCGGCGATCGCTGGTTCTGATTCTTCGAGGTCTGTGGATGGGTCAAGATCGGGTGTGGCGATCGCGGCAACGGGTTCAAAGGCGATCGCTGGCTCAACCGCCTGGGGTTCTGCTGAGTTGGGTTCAGAGGTCTCGTCAGCTAATTGACTCTCCTCAAGGTTGATGGTGGGTACCGCAGGTTCTGCCCAACCCACGAAATCTGCCCTCCTAGCCCCCCATGTTTGAGGGGAATCAGAGTCAAAGCCCTCCAAGTTTTGGGGATTTAGGGGGCTTTTTACCGTCGAACTATCCGCCAGCATCTCGGCTACATCTACACCGTCCGTAGCCATTGCCTCTAGCCATTCTGCCCAGGCGTTGGAGTGAGCAGCGCGTGAGGGCGGCTTCCGTTGAGGATCTGCTGCTGCTGACTTTGCCTTGACGCGAAGTTGTGCTCTCATCCGCCCAGCCCTCGATAGATAGCTTGAGCAATCTCGGTGCTGAGGCAGTCGGTGCCGCTGGAGAGGACGACCTGCCCCCCGTCTTGAGGCGGTATGAGTGTGGCTTGCATTAGGGAGCCTGGAATGCCCTGCTGGTTAAATAGTCGCTGGAGTTCAGTGGCGATCGCCTGCTGCAATTCATCGCGGTGCTGAACCGGAATCCCCACCAGCACCAGCTCTTGAATGTCCAGCTCGATGTTGCATTTAGACAGGCGCACTGACGTTAGACCCATCCCCGCACCTCCGCATCGGCCAAGGGTTTCTCTAGCTTGGCGTATTCGCTCTGGGTGGCGCGCAGCAGATGCTGCATTTGCACGGGCGAACCTGCGGCTGCGGCGAGAAAGGCGGCATTCATGGCGATGCTATGGATGTTACCCCCAGCTACTGTCAGCCGCGCCAGCTTGCTGTAGGTCAGATCCTGAGTCGGGGTCTGGGGTGGAAAGACGCGCCGCCAGATTTCCAGACGCTGCGTTACATCGGGGAAGGGGAAGGGCACCACAAACCGGATGCGGCGCAAAAAGGCAGTATCCAGGGCATTCTTGAAGTTGGTGGTGAGAATGGCTAGCCCCCGGTAAGCTTCCATCCGCTGAAGCAGGTAGCTAACTTCGATGTTGGCATGGCGATCGTGGGCGTCTTTCACCTCACTGCGTTTGCCAAATAGAGCATCGGCTTCGTCAAACAGCAAAATCACGCCGCCCTGCTCAGCAGCATCAAAAATTCGGCGCAGGTTCTTCTCGGTTTCACCAATGTATTTGCTGACCACGGCGCTCAGGTCAATCCGATAGATGTCGAGTTGCAGTTTCTGTGCCAAAATCTCGGCGGCCATGCTTTTGCCGGTGCCGCTACTGCCCGCAAACAGGGCAGAGATACCCAACCCACGGCTATTTTTTTGGCTAAAGCCCCAATTCTCGTAAACCTGCGATCGCTGCTGCACGGCAACGACAATTTCGTACAGAGTACGCTGTTGTGGCTCCGGCAGTACCAAATCATCCCAGGTAGCCCGAGGCGTTAGCCGCTGCGCCAAGTCCTCCAGCACCACGCGTGCCTGCTGCCGACAGGCATTCCACAGAGCTGAGGTGAGCTGGGCAGAAGGGTCTAGATGAACGGTAGCACTGGCTTGCCGAATCTGCGCTGGTTCTAAATCAAACTGGCTAACAATTTGTCCGATCTGCCCGTTGAGCTTGGTTGCCAGTGGACCCAGCGCCTCATGCCACAGAGAGGCTTGCTCGGCGTGGTTGGGACGCACCACGTCTAGCCGCACCACGTTGCGCTGTGGCAGGGTGATCGGCTCTAGGGTGCTGATGACTGTACGGCTTCTCAACCGTTGTAAAAATGGCACCAGAGCAGGCGGATGCTCTCGCTCAGAGAGGGCGCTGCTGTGAACCAGCAGGGCACTGTTGCTGAGGGCGGCTTCGCGATCCCATCGGCGGCGCAGGCGATCGCGTCCTTCAACCTCCGACGGCAAATCGGCGGCATTGAGTTCATACAGGCGAATTCCCAGGATTTGACAGGCAGCAGTGGCGATCGCATTCTTGCTGATTGGCTCTGCTCCGCATAGATGCACCAAGGGCAGATTGGCATCCCCTTTACGCGACCAAAGCTGCTGAAGGCGCGTCGCCAGCACCTGCTGGGAAGGCGGCAGTCCCTCCGTTGCAGGCAGCAGCGTCACTAACCCGTCGAGCGCCGGCTCTATATAGGGAATGCCCATGAGATAGTGCAAAATTTGCTCATCCAGGTACAGCGGACGAGTGGACAGCACATCGTCCCCATGGACTTCAATCAGCTGCCAATAGCGCAGCCGAGCCATCGGACTCAGCGCATCCCAGTGGGGGTCAGGCAACGAATGCAATGCCAGATTAAATGTGGGGTAGGGGCGTGGCGGGTTGCCCTGCAACACGGCACAGGTTTGCGCCAGGGAGGGATCTAGCTCGATTGCAGCACAGAGCAACACAATGCCGCGCTCAAAATCAGACAGGCGAAATACACGGCACAGGGTTTCCAGTGCTGGAGATGGCTGATCATCTGACCAGTCTGGCTTGGGGAGAGGTTCTGTCGATGGTTTAGGTTGTATCGCGGTGCCAGAGTCCAGCCGTTCACGTAAACTTCCCACTGCTTCCAAGAGGTAGCGCTGGTTGAGGTTTGCCCAGGTGGCGGTGCTCATAAGTCATTCCCCTCCAATGGTTAGCACTGGTCCAGTAAAGTCCGCCATCGGGTCGGCAGGATTGGGCGGGGGGTCTCGCGTCAGGATACTGTCTGCCCCAGCTACCCGCACTCGTATCAGATAGTCCCCCGGCACCACGCCCGAAAGGGAAAATACTAGGCGATCGCTGCGTTGGTTAGCAGGCAACAGATCTGCTGCCGTTTGTCCGACGGGAATATCGGCGGCGGCGATCAGCAGCGCTGGGTCGCCAAAACTGTAGGTGCGGGCGGTGTGATCGCTGAGTAAAGGCGTTTCATTCAGCAACAGCGCCATTCGCTGGTTGCCAACTACCCCTGGGTTGACTTGGAGCCACACCGCCGGAAACTCAATTTCACGGGTAAAGCGATCGCGCTCACTAGCGGAAAAGGTGGCGTTAAAAGCCGTCACATCAACCAGAAAGCCCATCGCATAGACGGGTGGTGGTCCTTCGGCAGTGCGCACCAGAGTCGGCTGTAGGATAAACGCCGCAATGTTGGAATCTACGCCGCGATGGGGTTCTGTGGGCGTTCCCAGATCGAGCGGATGGAGAATTTGCACCGTATTCACTCCTGCTTGCAGCCCTGTAGGCAGCGGCACCTCGATCAGGCGATTACCTAATCGGTCGGTTGGGTTTACGGGCAGCAGAATGGGAGCGATCGCTTCATTGCCAAATGCTACCTGCGTTGGGTTGCCCATCAGGCTCTGCCCCTTCAGGGTTAGGGTGTCTCCAACACCGAGTACCTGCGGTTCCACCTGCTCAATCAAGGGCGACTGGGCGGGCAGAGCCAAAACGCGACGGTTCAGCACGGGCGGGGCGCTGCGGGTACTCTCCTGACTTTCGATGAGCACGACTGAAACGTAGTACGCGGTGCTGGTACGATAGTGCGTTTGAAGCGATGACCACAGCCGCGACATCGCCTCGCCATCGAGATTCAAAGGCGTAATTTTGATCAGCTCAAGCTGCTCGGACAGACCCGCCGCTGCCAGCCCCTGAAAGCTAGACGGCAAAATACTGCCGCTAACCCCCGTGCTAGCTCCCGCAAAGGTGCGGCGAATGGCACCCCGACTGAGAATGGCGTTCTCATGGAGCAACTGCATCGCGTATCCCAGTAAAATCTCTGCCTCAAATTCCTCCGCTCCATAGGCGGTCAAAAGATAGTGCAGGTCGAGCGCTAATGGCGCATTGGTGGTGCGATCGCCTTGCGCGTTGCGGCTAGGCAAGCGTTCATTTCGCCAACCCAGATTGGGCATCACTTGGTATAAAAATAGATTGAGCTGTGTTGGGATAGTGCCATTACCATTACCGTTCTGCGAAGGCGGTGGTCCCACCCGCACTGTGACATCGGTGCTGAGCTGAGCATCGATCAGCCCGTTGTTGAGCAAATCTTTGAGCACAGCAGAGACAGCGGCGATCGCCAATGCATTTCCCATCATGTCCTCCGGCTGCGCTGTTGCAGATAGGCATCGAGCGATAGAGCAGGTCGCCGCACCGGGATTGCCCGACGCGGTTCTGGTGGAGATACAGCTGGGGCGGACACCGCCCGGATTTCGACGCGACCAATCGTTACCCGTACCGTGGGCAGCTGTATCGTCGGCATCGGCATCGGGATAGGTTGCACCGGGACAATTGGCTCGATTGAAGATGGGATGGGCGGCAATACCAAGGTGGTTAACGTTGGCGATCGCTCAGGAGACTCCAACGGCAGAACAGTCGGTGTAGCCGTCTCGATCACGGGAACAAAAGACTGCACAGTCGGTGCAGCGATGCTTCCTGCGAGAGGTAAAGCCATCGACTCTGACGGCTGGGCAATCGGTGAATCGCGTTCCACCTGGTGAAGCCATCGCGTCACAGTCTCAATGCGAGTAGGGGTATCGGCTAGGATAACAGTTGGCACACTGGGGATCGGCTGGATTGGCGGCGGCGGCGATGCTGGCTCCTGCCCAACACGCGGCGGCAACACGGGCTGCCGTGGAAGTGATCGAGGCGCAGCAACAGCGGTTTCTGCCCAACGCTCTCCCCACGGCAACTCGGATGGAGGGGATTCTCCTCCATCCGCCGCAAAGCGGGTGGGAATCCACGGCTGCACCGTTTCAGCATTACCCTGATGACGAGCCACAAGCTGACGGAAAAAGTTGCTCATGCCCCTACCCCTCCGATTTGCGCCAGGTAAGCGTGACGGCGTAGCGCGCTCATTGATAAAATATCAGCCTCCCGCCACCCGTAAACTGAGGCCAGTATATGTACATCTTGCAGCAGCCGCTGCGCCTTGGCAGACAGCTCTTGCCAGAAAAACGACACAATATCGAATAGTTGCGCCCACTGATGGGCACAGACGGGGCAGGTCAGATTTAGCACAATCTCGGACTGCGGATCTCGCTGGGCAATGTGTTGCATCACTTGTTCGGCGATCGCCTCTGGCAACTCCGCCACCGTGATCTCAGCTTCACCCCAAGCTGCGTGGTCGATGCAGCGCTGCAACAATTGCCCAGGCGCTTCATCGAGGGAACATCCTGCAATCGCCAACAGATCGGCACTAGTGGGCAACCGAACCGTGAGCCAATAGTCGTCCTGCTGCCATTCATAGCGCTCCGGTTCACCACTCGCTGTTAAGGGTAAGGGCAAGGGCGCTGCAACGCAGATATCGCTGACCGTCAGATTAAACTCCAGTGCTTCCTGACACTGGGGGCATCTAGCAACGGAGTGGAGGTTTGACCCAAAGGTGTGCGATCGCAGCGTCAGCAAATGAGCATCGCGCTGACCGATAGGCAGTGCCGCAAGCTGCCCAGGTGAACGGTCGGGATAAGCCACTGCCAGCATCACCAGTGCCTGCTGCAAAGGCGATCGCCCTTGCCCCCATTCCCAAATCTGTAGCACGTCGCTGGCGCTGAGAGCATGCATGGCTAAGCTGGCTCAGTAAACATCGGTTCGGCAGGTTCTGTCACTTCAACATCACGCTCCCACCCTTCGTTTTGCAGCATCAAGATTTGGATGGCAAACGCGTTGGCGTTGGCATCTAGCTCAGGCAGCGCTTGAAACTCTGAAACCCAGCAGCGATAGACTTTGTAGGCGATCGCCACCTGACCCGCCTCGTTCATCAGCTCAATAATGATGTCTTTGCGAAAATCCTTGAGCGACAGCTCTGCGCCCAAGCCGGAGCCATAATTCCAGATTTTGTTCGCCCACTGCTCAAACTCTTTGTCGTGGGTAACGCCGCGTTCCAGGGCGATCGGCTCATACTTGGTGTTCCCCGGAGCCTTGAGTACTGTGCTGGGAGAGCCTCCTTCGCGATGCTCAATCACCTCAGTGGTGCGCTTGAGCATCCCCACCTTGCTGACGCCCGCCACGTAGCGACCATCCCATCTGACGCGAAATTTGAAATTTTTATATGGATCGAGTCGTCCAGCGTTGACACTGAATTGAACCATGACGTTCTCCTAAACTTCAATTTGTCCAGCCAGTTGTTGAATCTTAAGGGTCACAAATTCAGTAGGCTCCGACGGCGCAAAACCCACCACAATGTTGACGATGCCCAGGTTGATGTCGTTTTGCGTGGTGGTTTCGCGATCGCACTTCACCAAATACCCCTCACGCTGCGTTTTACCCTGGAATGCGCCCTGACGGAAAAGACTCTGCATAAACGCTCCCACGTTCAGCCGAATCTGCGACCACAGTGGTTCATCATTCGGCTCAAACACCACCCACTTCAGCCCGCGAAACAGACTCTCTTCGATATAGAGCGCCAGCCGTCGCCCGGGGATGTATTTCCACTCCGAGGCTGCGGCATCGCTGCCGTCTAGCGTGCGTGCACCCCAACAAATTGGTCCGTAGATGGGGAAGTTGCGCAGGCAGTTAATCGCCAGCGGATTGAGCGAACCATTTTCAGCATCGGTCAACGTGTAGTCGTAGGCTGCAACATTTTTTAGTGATGCCTCCGTGCCAGCAGGGGCTTTCCAGACGCCGCGATCGCGATCGGTGCGGGCAAACAGCCCAGCAATTGTGCCACTAGCTCCCACCGAGCGCAGCCGAAATTCATTCAGTGGGTCAGGAATTTGAACACGCGGAAAAAACAGTGCCGCATTGCGATCGCGCAGCGTTGCATTATCAGCTAGCCAGTTGCGAATTTCGGCAGGCTCATCCACCCCGGCTGGCGTATCCATTATGAAAAAGGCGCGCCGTTGACTGCAATATTGCACGGCCACTGACATAATCGACTGAGCAGCATTGCTAGTCAACAGTCCCGTTGCAGACCCCACGACGGACGTACGCGGAATGCACAATAAATTGAACAAATCCACATCATCCAGCGCAAAGATCCCAGATTTGCCCACCGCGTTACCGATGATAGCAGTGGCAATGTCAGCACTAATTGCAGCCGAGAGTGAGCCGTCATTGCCATCTACGCCGTTCACCTGCGCTGTGTTGGTCAAAAACCCGTCTACCGCTGGTGATCCTAACTGATATGCCTGAGAATTGATACTTGGAACCGTATCCCCAGCGCCACCTCCTAACTGGAGTGCCGTTGCAGTTGTGGTGACTCCATCATCCGCAAATACCATCCGGTTGTAGGAGCTACCACCTCCTGTCAGCAGCCGCAGTCGAAACGCAGCGGACTGCTCAATCAGCGTGACGGTGGCATTGGCAAAAACCGGATTAGCCGGTTGCGCCGCCCGAATCGCGCTTTCAAGCACCTGAGCAGCAAGACGCAGCGGCACACTGGTTAGATCGGTTCCCACTGGAAACACCAGGCTAATAGTCTCGGTTTGCGGGGTTGTACCGTCGGTGATGGTTATGCTCAGAGAGGGCAACTCTGGGATTGAGAGCGTATCAGCAGTAAACTCCCCCGAAAATGTGCCGTTTGCCAGTGGTGCATCAGCCCCCGTCGTGGTGATGTGAATTAGCTTAGAGCCAGTAGTCTCGTCATTGACCACGGCTGCTGCGTTAGTCATTGTCAGTGCCCGAAACAGCTCTTGCTGCACCACAACACGCCGCCCGCCGCTGGTAGCCATTTCTGTAACAGCCAGATCAAAACTTGGTGCTCCAGGCTCAATGCTGTCGATTCGCACGCTTAGGTTATTGCCCCACTGCCCTGGGTGAATGGCATCAACCGTCAACACTGCCTCTCCTGCTGGAGCAACATTATCAATGTCCGCGCTGGCGGCTGCCTCGCCCGACCCCACCCGGACAACCCAGCACTCTTGCCCACCATTGAGAAAAAATTGCTGAATCGCGTAGCTAGACTCGCTGCCGCTGTCTAACCCGCCAAATTCGCGTTCAAAATCGCCCATGCTAAAAAGCTGCACAGGTATATTGAGCGGGCCCTTCCTAAATGAATCGATAAACGCCGCGACGGACGTTGCAACGCCAACGACAGTGCGAACGCCACTAGGAATCTCTTCAACATAAACGCCTGGATATGTTGGTGTGACTGGCATGAATTTGTCCTCTTGATGCTAGACAGTCAATCTACCGTCCTGATATCGCCAACCTATACCAGGTATTTGCAGTCAAGTAATAACTAAAGAGTCTAAGTGCCTTTACTGCGCGTCCACCGAAAAGTAATAACTCACAGTATACAAATTATTTCCGGCTCTTCTGGAACCATAGTGATAAGTTATTTTAATCGTAACCCTTCAAGGAGTTAATGGTTTAAGGGGAATCAGAGAAGGCATAGGTCGGTTAAATCTTGCGGCCTGACAAACCAGCGCAAGGAAATCCCAGACATCGCGATTTTGTGCCTTCAACGACGTGACGACCGAGAGC
>JBBQFG010000017.1:0-36658 GCA_038321765.1 Elainellales cyanobacterium | reverse complement strand
TCTTACCCCGACTGAAGTTTCGCGATGTCAATAAAACTCAGCCAATGAATATAAGGTACGAGGCAAGTAATATCACTGACACCTAATGGGCGTTAGGAGTTTGGCTGCTGATCAAATTAGACGGCACGTGCTTCAGAGCATTAGACTCTAACCAGAAAACTTATTAAGCTTTCCGGGAATATACTGACGCGGGATCGAAGTTCCCGGTAAGCTACCTATTGGGTGTCGTATAAGAACTCTTTGTTCTTAGGCTGTCTTCTCCATTCATTCTCCAGTTTGCTCATTTATCATGCCAATCTCTCCTAACTCCCCAGAGGAGAAGTTCCCGGATGCTGCTTTGTCATGGGACTTAGAGCGATTGTATACAGACCTTGCTGCAATTAAGCAGAAGCCGATTTCCGCAACAGAACAGATTTGTTTGCGAGGATTGCTGTGCGGGTTTGACCCTAAGGACATTGCGGCTATTCTGCACCGCCAAACTCAAGGCTTGCGGGTTGATCTGACACGAGGATTGTATCGTTACGTAGAAGCGATCGCCGACGTTCCAGTAAAAAATTGGCGCGATGTGGTGGTGTTACTGGAGCGAAAAGGATACAAAAAGCTAAGTGAAGTCGAGACCTTGAGTGCGACTTACAGTCAGCCATCTTTACCAACACTCCCAAAAGTGATCACCCCCTTACGAGATTGGGGAGATACACCCGATGTGCCTGTATTTTTTGGGCGTAGTCAAGAATTAGACCAGTTAGAGCAGTGGGTTGTGCGCGATCGCTGCCGGATGGTTGCTATTTTGGGCATGGGTGGCATTGGTAAAACAGCGATTTCCTTGCAACTGGCGCGGAGCATTGAGAGTCAGTTTGAGCGGGTAATTTGGCGATCGCTCCTCAATGCTCCACCGCTGCTCGAACTGCTCACAGATTTGATCGGGTTTCTATCAGGACAACAAGAGAGTACGCCTCCCAATCATCTGGATGCAGGCATCTCAAGACTATTGCACTATCTGCGAACTCAACGATGTTTGCTAATTCTAGACAATACTGAAACTGTATTACAGGGGGGAGAATTTGCCGGAAAGTATCGAGAAGGGTATGAAGGATATGCCCATTTGTTTCAACAGTTGGGAGCGGTTCTGCATCAAAGCTGTGTGTTGCTGACGAGTCGAGAAAAACCGGGAGAAGTTTCTCGCCTTGAAGGTAGAACCCGTCCAGTACGATCGATTGAGATCAACGGATTGGACGTTAACAGCAGCAAACAGATCTTTGCGGAGATTGGAGATTTTGCAACATCTGAACCGGACTGGCAATACTTGGTCGAGTTTTATAACGGTAATCCTTTAGCATTGGAACTGGTTGCTAAGCATGTTTGTGATGCCTTTAGCGGTGATGTTACTGCTTTTTTGAAAATCGGTACGTTGCTGTTTCATGATCTACAAGATTTATTGGATTGGCACTTTGATCGTCTATCTGCTGCCGAGCAAGAGATGATGTATTGGCTGGCAATTAATCGAGAATCGGTGGCGATCGCAGAACTCAAGGGTGATGTTCTTTCATCTGTTGCCCAAGGTAACGTTTCTGCTACCTTACAATCGCTGCAACGACGGTTTCCACTAGAGCGAAGAGGCAACTGCTTTACTCAGCAACCTGCGGTGATGGAGTATGTAACGAAGCGCATCCTTGAATGGACCTGTACCGAAATTATCATGGTCAATATTCAAAACCTGAATCGATATGCTTTTATCAAAGCACAAGCAAAGGACTACATTCGAGAGAGTCAGGTTCGTATCTTTGTTGAGCCAATTTTAGCTATTCTGCAATCTCACTTCCATACCAAGATAGCGATCGCTGATCATCTTCAGCAAATACTGCGCTACTTGCGAATACACTTTGCTAATATGCCAGGATATGCAGGCGGTAACTTAGTCAATCTGCTGTGTCAGCTTAAAGTAGATTTGACGGGATATGATTTTTCGCATCTTTCTATCTGGCAAGCTTACCTTGCTGAAACCAACTTACATCAAGTGAATTTAATTGGTGCCAACCTCGCAAAATCTGTTTTTGCTGACACGTTTGGAGGCATATCTTGTGTCGCATTCAGTCCAGATCAACAATGGATTGCTACCAGTGATACCAGCGGAGAGGTGCAACTCTGGAACATAGCAATGGGACAACTGCACTATGCACTGCAAGCTGATGCGGTATGGACTTGGGCAGTTGCCTTTAGTCCCAACAGCCAAGTCTTAGCATGTGGTGGAGACGATTATCAAGTTAAGCTATGGGATGTCCAAACAGGTAACTGCCTACATCTTTTGAGCGGGCATAGCAATACAGTCAATGCGATCGCCTTTAGCCCAACTGGGAATCTCTTGGCTAGTTGCGGCCAAGACACTACTATCCGACTATGGTCACTCGAACAAGCAAACTGTGTCGGCATCTTACAGGGACATCAAGAGCGGATCTGGTCTATCGCCTTTAGTCCAGATGGTCAAACCTTAGTTAGTGGCTCAGAAGATTGCACCCTGAAGCTCTGGGATGTCCATACTGGAACCTGTCGCCAAACCTTAGTAGGCCACACCCAATGGATTAAATCTGTTGCCTTTAGCCCCGATGGACAATGGATTGCCAGTGGCAGCTTTGATGGCACGATTAAGCTCTGGGATATGAAAACTGAAGACTGTCACCACACCTGGCAGGCTCACCAGAGCGTTGTTACGACCGTTGCTTTTTGCCCCACCCATGCTGTTCATTCAAGGAGCCAGCAAACAATTCTGGCTAGCAGCAGTTACGACCAGATGCTTAAACTCTGGGATATATCTACCCAAATTTGTTTAAAGGCTTGGCAAGCTCATTCCAATCGAGTTTGGTCAGTTGCCTTCAGCCCAGACGGGCTACAAATTGCCAGCGGTGGCGAAGATCATGCTACTCGCCTATGGAATATTCAATCTGGACAATTAACCAAGACTTGGAAGGGGCACGCTAACGCCATTCTTTCCCTTGCCATGAGTTCAGGCCAAGACTACTTTGTTACAGGGCATGAAGACCACACTGTCAGACTATGGCATCCTCAGACAGGAGAAGTCGTCACAATACTGCGGGGACACGCCAATCGAGTTTGGTCTGTCGCTATTGCTCCTTCTGCAATGACAGAGACTCCTTCTATGATGGCTCAACTGATAACTCAACCTCGCTTAAAAATTCTGGCGAGCGGTAGCGCCGATCGCACGATCAAGTTGTGGAATACAGAGACGGGAGAATGCTTGAATACATTGCACGGTCACGCCAGTTGGGTTTGGTCAGTTGCCTTTAACTCCACAGGCAGTTGGTTAGCAAGTGGTAGCTATGATCAAACTATTCGACTCTGGGATACCCGTACGAGCGAGTGTCTTCAGATTTTATCGGGTCATACGGCTCCTGTCGTCACTGTAGCGTTTAGTCCAGACGGGCGGCAGCTTGTAACCGGCAGTTTTGATACGACGATTAAGCGTTGGGATCTATTGAGTGGAGATTGTCTCCAAACACTGCAAGGACATCACCATAGCGTTTGGGCGATCGCGTTCCATCCCAATGGACATCAGTTAGCCAGTTGTAGCTACGATAAAACTGTTAAGCTCTGGGATCTATCTACTGGAAACTGTATTGGCACTTTTGCAGGGCATAGTGCCCCTGTCGTTTGCCTTGCTTTTAGCCCCAATGGGCAACAAATTGTGAGCGGCAGCTACGATTGCACCCTAAAGGTATGGGATACGCAAACTGGGCACCTGATCCGTACTTTGCAGGGGCATACAAAGCCGGTGTACTCAGTTCTATTCAAGGCAATGTCCAAATCAGAGGAAGTGTTAGCCATGCAGGGACAGCCCCCCAATTATTCTAATTTAAGCGACACTCAAGACACTATTGTAAGTAGCAGTTTTGACGAAACTATCCGATTTTGGAATGTAAACTCTGGCATTAATCAACGAGTTATGAGAGTAAATCGACCTTATGAAGATATGAATATTACAGATGTTGTAGGATTAACCGATGCTCAAAAGGTTACCCTATATGCGTTGGGCGCATCTAAAGTTTGAAAGCATTCGGAGTAACAAGAAGATGTTGTAGAAGATCAACAACTTTACAGAATCCATTTGACATCTTGGAGAATGCGCTTCAAGGAGCTTAATTTTTTGCGTTAACGTTACTTCAGGACATCTCAAGCTGTCAAATGCGTTCTACAAAAGTGGCGATCGCACAACTGGTTTACGAGAGTGAGAACGACCAAGAGGTTCGAGCATGGAACCAACGGAGACTACAGAAGATATAAGGATGGGTGGGTATCGATCTAATGCAGGAAGCCAGCCAGCAACCTGTAAAGTACGACGATCGTGCTTAGTAACGTGCAGGTCATGCAGCAGGTCATGCATTGTATGTAGCCGCTGTTGAGCAGTTGGCCGTCACGTAAGCAACGGCACTCAGAGTAATAGCCTGTACCACTCGTTCGATCGCTGTCTGTTCTAACGGTGTCCAATGTCTGGGGCGACCAAAAACACTAGGCTGCAAAACACCCCAAAGTTGTCCCTCATGACAGATATGTGCATGAATGAGCGCTCGATGCCCAAAGCTTTCGCGTTCAAACTGTTTGTTCAACGTAGTAGGATCTGCGGTTTCTACATCCTCAACTATGACCGAAGGCTCTGCGCGTAAAGCAGCCGCAAACATTGGATCACGGTCAGCCAGGGTGGGCGGTTCAAGCTTCCACTCTGCGTCATAAACCATTGGAATGGCATCATCGCGAATCCAGCAAAAAGACACTTTGCCGAAGCCTGTACTCGGATCTCGCAGATAAAGAAAGCAGCGATCGCACTCTAAATAGATCCCTATCGCTGGCATCAAAGCATCAAAAAGCTCTGCGGGCGTTGATGATGCAGTGAGAATGTCAGCGATTGTAGGTGGTAAGTGATCGAACATACGGGTTGATGTCTAAAGTGTCGAATAAAATGTCTGCGACGATTGGCTGGCTTGATGTCAAATCAATTAGCTAACTCAATGGATTCTCCTGCATTGCTGCCGGGTCTTCCTTCACAAACGTCCATTCCAATAGCTTGCGGGGTGAGCTTTTCAATGCCTTTACCAAACTTTCGTTATCCTCAAACGTTACCTGCGAAAGGCATGTTACTTCCACATTGACCGTAAAGCGATCGTCTTCAAAGCTCCAGGGAGTAACGGTTACTAATCCACTGCTGTGCTGAATTACGTCATACCGCTGCCCATCGGAGCCTTTACTAATTTCCAGCGCCCGCTCGTCCATGGGTAACTCGTGCTGGCAGAGAATAAGGGACAGGCGATCGCACCACTGCATAAAGGCATAGGCACTCTCAGCCTCGTCTTCCGAGGCTTCAACTTCCTGCCGCCACCGGGCTTGATTTTCTGCCTGTTCATCCAAAAAAGCATCTGCCTCAGCAGACGTGCCGCGCTTACTGGCATTCAAATGAGACA
The DNA here is from genome assembly GCA_038321765.1 of Elainellales cyanobacterium. Lineage (GTDB taxonomy): Bacteria > Cyanobacteriota > Cyanobacteriia > Elainellales > Elainellaceae > CASBQJ01. The sequence goes on along the minus strand of JBBQFG010000017.1, from coordinate 31,193 downwards.
TATGCATAGAGTTTAACAACGCCACCCAGTGTCCTCGATATAAGGCACGCTCTATGTGCTGGCGCAACGGATCGTAAGAGTCACCTTCGTCCATCAGAAAGTCCTTTGGCGTTCCTGCATCTGTAAGATTATTGCTTTCCCACTCTTTTGCTAAATCATCGTGATGTGAGATCGCCGCAATCGTCTCGTACAAGCGGGGAGGCGCATTCTTGCGTCGCCAGTTTCCAGCAAGTTGAGCCGCAAGCAAAGCATGAGCACGGTGGTATACAATTTGCCAACCATTCTGAGTTGGATGAACAATCACAAGATACTTCTCCTATCTAAACATTGTGCAATGTGCTTGGGGTGTAGCTTGCTTCTCGTAGAATTGGGGTTCGGCAAAGTTGCACATCGCCTAAACATTAGTAAATCGCAGTTTCATCTCCCGTTAAATAAGTAGTTCAACCTAAATAAAAACAAGATTCTAGAAGTCTGCACCGCCCGCGCAGCGGGCGGCGCAGACTTTTAGGGTTTTATGTTTAATTACGCCCACCCACTTAACGGACTTATAACCGCTGATCGAGCTAGCCCATACGTAACATATCTGAGAAAGCGAGTTGATGGTATCTACCAGACGACTGAGTCAAGTAAGGTTTCTCTTTGCCCCCTTTAAGTAGTTCAACCTAAATAAAAACCAAATCCTAAAACCCTGCGCTGCCCGCTGCGCGGCAGCGCAGGGTTTTAGGATCTTATATTTACTTAAGCCTACCTACTTACTATGACTATAAAATGCCAACTCAGCATAATTACGTATAGCCAGTATAGATAAGTTTAAACTCATTGACTAATGCCATAGCAAGTTTATAGATATTTTCAATCCTAAAACAGGTTTTAAATTTTGTTTATTGGGGTATCAATAACATGGCTCTACAAAACTTGATGTCTTCACAGGAATTCAGTTGAACAAAGTATATAAACAATGATCTTATTGTTAAATTTGAAACCCAAGGCCTTTATGCAGCGGGTCGATTATTAGAGATTTAAAACTTAAGCCTAAGCTTGGGTTTCGTAATTAAAGTTAACTTTAGCGCCCTTAAACCAACCTCAATACGAGCCTTGCATCCTTTTTTAACTAACAGACACCATTACAAATTTCACTTGAGTTTAAAGACATTTGTTAATCAAAAGCTACGTATTGCTTCTCTTACACTTGCACCATTACAGTTGCTATAAATGGGTTATTCAATCGATATCAAAACTTGAAGGACTTCGAATAATGCCTTTAGATCCACACGATTTTATGAGCAAGATGTCCGATCGCATTAGCTTTACTGCTGCTGATCGAGAATTGCTACAATCAAGTGCTGACTGGGGTGCTGCAATTGCGCCTGACATGGCTGATCATTTCTATACGTTCATGGGGCGCGACGAAGAGATGAACGCAATTCTGAATGCCTCGGAAGGTCGCGTTCATCGCTTACGAGAAACCTTTGTTGATTGGTTTGGAGAAATGTTTACAGGGATGGATAATTGGGGCAATAGTTATGCCGATCGCCGCTGGCGCATTGGTTTAATCCATGTCCGCATTGGGATTGGTCCGCAGCACGTAGTTCCAGCAATGGCGGTTGTGGTTCAAGCCGTGGGTGAGCGACTGCGTGCCGAAGGCAAGTCTGCGGCATTGCAAGAATCTCTGAGCAAGATTTGTATGATTGATCTCGCGTTTATTGAGCAGGCTTACGTTGAAGTGGCTGCCGCCGCTGTACTGAAAGAAACAGGCTGGACTGAAGGTCTATTCAGACGATTAATTATGTCTGGCGCAGGCACAATGTAAACACAATGTCAGCACAATGCTCATAACTCAGAAGCGCTCTCAACTCAACCAATCCTGCTCACAATTCGGCAGTCTTTGCCACATGACTTGTTTGCAGATTAGCTCGGTGAACAAAGCACCCATTCAGGAACGGCTGTCTGAACCCTGCATACTTGCGGCAAGCCGAAAAAACGCAGAGTCAACGGGCATTTTGTGTGACCAGACCTTAGCATTGCTGGTCAACCAATCTAATTAGAAGCTCTGATCTAGGCTCAAGCAAACCATCCAGCTTGATAGCAAAAGAGATGTCATTGTTAATCTAAGCAGCAAAATGGCGATCGCTCAGTATTTGGATCTATATCTCTAAAACTACCTTCTCTAAAACTACCTGCTTTTTGTCCGCTAGAGGCAGTAACGTTGTTGCTCCAAATTGTCTATTCTGAAAATCTCTCAGGTGTTTATTATGTCTACTGTTGACATCCCTGTTTCTAACCAATTGCGTTCTGAGCTGGGTGACTTTAGCAGCATTGTCTGTTTTAAAGCGGTGGTTGTGGGAATTGAAGAGGCGTTGGGTGAAAAAGCAGCAGCGATCGCCCTGATCTCTGCGGGTCGTCAACGTGGCAAACACGTTGCGACACAGTTGGGGCTTACCGGGACAGATCTTGCTTCTGAGAACCTGATCGGTGTGCTCCAAACAGCCTTGGGCAAAGAGGGTACACGGCTCTGCATTATTGAAAAGATTGTCCAAACTGGAGAATCAATCACAGTGTACTGCCGGGAAACAATTTGTTCTGCTGGTGAACCAGAAGGATCTCCCCGTAAACTGACGTTTACATTAGGGGCTATCCAGGGTGTACTGGAGCAAATTTCGGGGAAACGCCTACGCGGTAAGCAAATAGAGTCCGTTCTGCGTGGCAGTGGTCACGATGTCATTGAGTTTGAAGTAATTGGTTAGTTCTTCACCGGGTTAATGCTGTAGAGTTAAAAACTTTTCACTACACCACACGCTAGAAGCAGCCCACAGCATAACCCATTGAATTCATCTACTTGTCGCATTCATTTATCAACTACAAACCCTACAAGAGGATCTCATCATGTCCATCAATCTTGAAAAACTCAGCAGCGTACTCCAAAACTTTGTCAGCTCAACCAGCGATGTCGAAGGAGCCGCAATTGTCACCCCAGATGGCTTGCCCTTGGCAACGAGCTTACCAAAAGCCATTGACGAAGAACGAGCAGCGGCGATGTCTGCTGCCATGCTTTCACTCGGTGAGCGCATTAGTAGCGAATTTGCCAGAGGGGAAGTCGATCGCATTTTTGTCGAAGGAAATAAAGGCTATGGCATCCTGACCAGTTGCGGTACAGATGCTGTTTTTCTTGTCCTTGCCAGTCAGTCTGCAAAACAGGGATTGCTGATGCTAGAAATTAAGCGGGCATTGGGCGAATTAAAGCTGATTCTCGGCTAACGATAGAGCAACACGACTGATGGGCGAGTGCTTGGAGCATCAAGAGACTGGAGCACCCGCCTACTAGACAAAACGCTGACCGATTCGTGCCTACACCTCTCGTTTTCAGACTAAGGAAACTTCATGGAGATTATGCGTCTGGTTGTGACGGGTCCAGTTGGCGCTGGCAAGTCCACCTTTATTCGTTCCGTGAGTGAAATAGCCGTGGTTGACACAGACCGTCGGGCTACTGATGAGACCTCTCTGCTTAAGCAAAAAACGACAGTCGCCTTCGATTTTGGACGGCTGTCATTTGGAGCCGAAATGGCACTTCATCTCTATGGCACCCCTGGACAATCCCGGTTTGATTTCATGTGGGACATTTTGATTCAAAAGGCTCATGCCTATATTCTTTTGGTCGCTGCCCATCGACCCAGTGAATTTATTGATGCTCGTCGTATTTGTGCGTTTATGCGCCAGCGATCGCCAGTACCCATGATTATTGGTTTGACCCACATGGATGCGCCAGACGCTTGGGATCTCGAAAATGCGGCGATCGCGCTGGGCTATCGCAGTGTCCATACCCGACCCCCCATCATTGCTGTCGATCCAACCCAAACAGCCTCTGTTGCACAAGCAGTCATCACGCTAGTGCAGCACTCAATGCAAGACTGCTTGGTTGAGCATCCCATTTGATCCCGTTCTCTGCAAACACGCAACGTTGAAGACCGTAAGGAAAGTAGTATGGCAGTGACTGGCTATTTATCAGAGTTTTCCCTGGCTGAAATCTTCAGTTTTTTGGAGCAGGGTAATAAAACAGGTTTACTCACCCTCTGCACGTTGTCGGATGCTCAGCCTGGCGATCGCGAGAACCACTATATCTGGCTCAATCAAGGCCGGATTGTGGCGGCAGCCAATCGGCTCGATCAGCATGGTTTAGCGTACATGATTGGTCAACGAGGCTGGCTAGGCGAACACACGGCTTTGCGTGTTGCTCAGACGTGTGCCGCAACCACACCCATTGGTCTAAGCCTTAAAACCCAAGGCTTGTTGACAGTAGAACAGCTAAAGTTGCTGTTTTACACCCAGGTGATGCGGCAAGTGTGTAGTCTATTTGCGCTTAAGGATGCCTGGTTTCAATTTGACGGCAAAGCACCTTTGCCCTTTGCCGAGATGACAGGCTTAAACGCACCCGCTACAGAAGTGACTCTAGCAGCGCTACGGGTGCTGAAGGATTGGAGTGCACTTACGAGTAAGCTCCCAGAATCAACTTCGGCGATCATGAATATCGTTGAGGGCAAACCTCAACTGAAGCTAAACCAGCAAGAATGGCACCTCTGGGAGTTTGCCAATGGCACCATCTCGTTGCAGGCGATCGCCCAACAGTTGCAACTACCCTTAGAAAAAGTGCAGCAAACTGCGTTTCGTTTGGTGACGGTAGGCTTAGTGGAAGAAATTCCATTAGTCAAGACCATACCTGCGGCAAAGCTACAACCAGAGGCAATGCCAATGGAAGCCGCTACGACCGAAGCAACACCCGTCAGCCACTCCTTTTTGCACAATCTAGTTGGTTTTCTCAAAGGTAAGGTTTAGCCACCTATATTATCCCCGTCTCTTCATCCCGTCTCTTCATAATGTTGCGGGCGCAGCGCGCCTGCGACATCATGAAACTTTCGGCGTTGCTGACTATGTGTAAGGTATAGCCATAGTCATAAAGCTTAGGACATGCCAGCGTCATTCCCGCGCAGGCGGGAATCCACCCCCGCACCTATCGAGCAGATGGATTCCCGCCTGCGCGGGAATGACAGGGAGGCGTGCTATTGATCATGGCTACCGCTATAGCAGCCAAAACGGGCAAATGTAGCGATCGCCAGGTGAGTTAAGTAGATAAGCTTAATTAAATATAAAATCCTAAAACCCTACGCCGCCCGCTGTACAGGCGGCGTAGGGTTTTAGGATTTGGTTTTTATGTAGGTTGAACTACTTAGGGCGATCGCTTGAGCAATAACCCTTTGAGCATTAGTGGACGCGCAAAGCACACCCACTAAACGCTGGTAGTGGTATTGAGGTAAGGATTTTCAGATGGGCGGGCGAAGCCCGCCCATCTGAAAATCCTTACAAGTTTAGGACTACCTAAACGCTTAACTGGAGAGACATTGAAGATTCAAACTTGTTTGAGTTTCTGCAGCAGGCATTAGTCAAATCGGGGAATACTATATTGATAACTGTTGTCTTCCCCGATATCGCAGTTGCATGAGCCTCTAGCTCTTGCTAGCTCTTATGGAGCCTCTAGCTCTCAATTTTTCCGCTGCTAAACTTGCTTCCTGTAGAGTGACCATGCTGAAATTAGTGAAGAACCTCCTGCCACAGAGCCAGTACATCCCTCATGGGCATTGTTATCTGTGGCAGACCCCTTTAGTAGGATTGCATGTCGTCAGCGATACGCTGATTGCCATTGCCTATTTTTCCATTCCAGCAATGCTCATCTACTTTGTACACAAGCGCGAGGACATGCCGTTTTCAAGGGTATTTATTCTCTTTGGAGCATTTATTGTTCTTTGTGGCAGTGGACATTTACTAGATGTTTGGACGCTTTGGCATCCTGACTATTGGGTTTCAGGGCTAGTGCGAGCGCTCACTGCATTGATCTCTTGCTATACCGCTCTGCAACTAGTCGAACTGCTGCCTCAGTTTCTGGCTCTGCAAACACCAGAGCAACTCGAAGCCATTAATAGTGAACTAAAGAAGCAGGTTGCAGAGCGCCAGCGAACCGAAGAAACCCTGCAAACAATTGTTGCCGGAACGTCGTCTGTTACCGGAAATGATTTTTTTCCTGCCTTGGTGCAGAACCTGGCGATCGCCCTCAATGTTCCCTATGTAATGGTTTGTGAGACGGTTGACGATTCGTTTCAAGCCTTGCGGAGTCTGGCTTTATGGTCTGTCAACCATCTGGCAGAAAACATTGAATACAGGCTCCCTGGTACTCCCTGTCAGGTCGTGTTTGAAGCTGGCTCATTTTGTTCGTATGCAGACCACCTACAGCAGCATTTTCCCGATGCTCCCTTGCTCAAGGAACTGGGAATCGAGAGCTATGTGGGCTTACCCTTGCTGGATGTCAACCACCAACCAATTGGTCATCTGTGCGTTTTTGACGTTAAACCCTTTTTGATTGACGATCGCACCAAAGCGCTGTTGAGCATTTTTGCAGCGCGAGCAGCAGCAGAGTTACAGCGAAAGTGGGCAGAAGATGAGAAACGCCGCGCTTATGAAGAACTGGAGTTTCGGGTTGAGGAACGAACTGCCGAACTGGTGACTACTAATACTGCTCTGGAAAGCGAGATTCGAGAACGGATAACGGCAGAAGCCGCGTTACGGCAAAGTCAAGAGCAGTTTTCTAAGGCGCTTCATTCCAACCCTTTGCCTTGTTCGATCTCGACCCTCCAAGAAGGGCGAATTTTGGATGTCAACACCAGCTTTCTGAAACTGTTTGGCTACAGCCGCAAGGAAGTACTAGGTCGAACGTCTATCGAGTTAAACATGTGGGTCGATCAAGCAGACCGCGATCGCCTGATTCAGAACTTGCAGCAGCAATTGGTGCAAGTAGATATCCCGTTCTGCATTCGGTCTGGCGAAGTTCGACAGGGTATGGCTTCGTTTGAGAAGATTCAGATTCAGGAAAAAGTCTGTTTGCTCAGCATGATTTATGACGTTACCGATCGCAAGCAGGCGGAAGCAGAGCAGTTGCAGCAGATGCGGTTGGCAGCGTTGCGAGCCGACATTGGCACGGCAATAGCAACAGGCAACTCCCTGCAAGACATGCTAAATCGCTGTGCGATCGCCCTGTATGAACACCTTGATGTCGCCTTTGCCCGCATTTGGACGCTCGACGAATTCGAGCCGGTGCTAAATTTACAAGCCAGCGCCGGAATGTATACCGATCTCAACGGCAGCCATAGTCGTATTCCCGTAGGTCAGTTCAAGATTGGCAGAATTGCCCAACAGCAACAGCCCCATTTGACAAATGAGGTGGCAACCGACCCCCAGATTAGCGATCACGAATGGGCTAAACGGGAAGGCATGGTCGCCTTTGCAGGTTACCCCTTGGTGATCAACAATCGACTGTTGGGCGTGATGGCAGTTTTTTCCCGGCACTCTCTGCCTGAAGGACTCCTCAAGGAAATGGCCTTGGTTGCCAGTGCGATCGCCGTAGGCATTGACCGCAAACTATCAGAAGAGGTGCTCCGCCAAACTGCAGTACGAGAACGGGCAGTCGCACTTGTACTGCAACGAATGCGAGAAACTCTAGATCTGCAAACGATTTTTCACACAACGACTACAGAGTTACGGCAAGCAATTCAATGCGATCGCACGCTAATTTATCAATTCGACGCAGACTGGAGCGGGCAAGTCATTGCCGAGTCAGTGGGTGATAACTGGAATGCCATCATTCCTATTCAGGTTGCAGACTCGGAATTGAATCAAGTAACGGTTGATCGAGCCAACTGCATTGTTAAACGATTGAACGGTACAGAGACTTTAATCCAAGATACCTACCTGCAAGAAAATGAAGGAGGGCTTTACCGTCAAAAATCAAATTTTTGCTGTGTGAGTGATGTTTATCAGCAAGGATTTGATACCTGTTATCTAGAGGTACTTGAAACGCTTCAGGCACGAGCTTATATTATCGTGCCCATCTTTTGTTGCAACCAACTGTGGGGATTACTCGCCATTTACCAAAACGCTGAACCTCGCCACTGGCAACCAGCAGAGGTTCAAATGGCATCTCAGATTAGCACTCATTTAGGGGTTGCTGTTCAGCAGGCAGAGCTATTTGCCCAAATCCAGGCACAGGGAGAGGAACTCAAGCAAGCCAAAGAGGCAGCAGATGCCGCAAACCGGGCGAAAAGCGAGTTTTTAGCGAACATGAGCCACGAACTCCGCACTCCACTCAATGCAGTTCTGGGTATGACTGAGGGGCTACAAGATGAGGTCTTTGGCACAATCAATAGATCTCAACTCAAAGCACTACAGACAGTTGAGCGCAGCGGCTCTCATTTGTTGGAATTGATCAGCGATATCCTGGATGTAGCAAAAATTGAAGCCGGACAGTCTGAATTGGACTGCACCTCAGTTCCGGTGGCTCATCTTTGCCAATCTAGTTTGGAATTTATTAGACAGCAAGCATTGAAAAAACATGTCCAGCTTGATGTCAATTTACAACCCAACCTACCTGATCTATTAGTGGATGAACGACGCATTCGTCAGGTGTTAATTAACCTGCTCAATAATGCAGTCAAATTCACGCCAGCAGGGGGACGCATTACCCTAGACGTGACTCAACTCTCTCCCGACTTGGTAATCATTACCGATTTTTCCCCACAACACTTCTTACGCATTGCTGTAACGGATACAGGCATTGGTATTGCTCCAGAGAATGTCAAGAAATTATTTCAGCCCTTTATCCAAATTGATAGTGATTTAAATCGTCAATATCCAGGAACAGGCTTAGGGTTGGCATTGGTGAAGCGAATTGTTGAGCTGCATGGCGGCAGAGTGGGATTAACCAGCAAGGTGGGCGAGGGTAGTTGCTTCACGATCGATCTACCGTGTAATCCCAGTTCTTTCTCTCTAGAAACCATGGCAGGAGATAACGTAGGCACCCCTGCAACGTTAGACTCTCTGACTGCCAACGCCGCAAATCTCTCAGCAACCAGCCCAGACTCACTGATCTTATTGGCAGAAGATAATGAAGCAAACATCAGTACCATTTCTAGCTACCTCGAAGCCAAAGGCTACTGCATTTTGGTCGCAAAGAATGGTCAGGAAGCGGTCGACTTTGCCAAGGCTCACCAGCCCGACTTAATTGTGATGGATATTCAAATGCCGGGGATGAATGGTCTAGAAGCAACTAAGCTGATTCGCCTCGATCCTGACTTGGTTAATATTCCCATTCTTGCGCTCACGTCGTCAGCGATGACAATCGATCGCGATCGCTGCTTAGAGGCAGGAGCAAATGATTATCTAACAAAGCCAGTTAAGCTTAAGCAACTGGTTGCCACCATTCAACAGCTTTTGTAGACTTGCGACTTGACTAAACTACAGGTGCTTTTGTGAGAGATGTGGGTGTTGCTTGCTGGGTGTAGTTGAGTGCCGAGCGGTATTCTTGCTGTGTTTGTAGCAGAGCAATCAAGTGCTCCAATCCCGCTACATATAGCTTCAGCCAGCGTCATTCCCGCGCAGGCGGAATCCACCCCCGCACCTATCGAGCAGATGGATTCCCGCCTGCGCGGGAATGACAGGGAGGCGTCCTATTGATCATGGCTACCGCTATAATCGGGCTTGCAATCTGATTTGCAACGGGCGAGGCATCGCGTTCTGTTACTTAAAAGTTCAGATGAATCAGTAAACCTACAAAGTAAACACACTTTATTAAATACCTGATGTTTCCAGATAATTTGTGAACGAGTTCAACAAAGTTTATAAATTTGATCTTTTGCCCTTAACCAAAATGCTCATCGGCTTTCAATAGACCTCCTGCGTGAATCGTTTCCCGCTTTCAAAAAATCCTTACTTCAATATCACGATCAAATTGCCGAACCTTGAGCGCCCCGCAACCCATGCAGAGATGGAGACACAGGATTCCTGTCTGAATTACGGACAACGTTGTCCGTTGCGATCGCCTCAAAACACTTACAGGGATTTCAATAGTCAGTGATGACCGTTTTGAGTCTTTGAAATGGAGGGCGATCGCGGCACTCCCAGGAAATTGCACGCGATCTCAACGTCCCTGGGTCGTCGCTCAGTGGTTCTCGCTTGCTAGAAGATCTGGATAAGATGAGTCATAAACTCAATGGGCATCATTCCGCAAGGCATGAACAATGTCTCGCTTGATTTCTAAGAACTCGGATGACAGCTTTATCTCTAAGTCTCGATGCTCTGGCAGGTTAATTGGAATTTCCACCTTCATCCGACCCGGACTAGAACTCATAACGTAGACCCGTTGAGACAGAAAGATTGCCTCTTCCACATCGTGGGTAATCATCAAGACTGTGGTGTGAGTTTTCTCCCAAAGCTCCATCAAAAATTGCTGCATTTGCTCCTTGGTTTGAGCATCAAGCGCCCCAAAGGGTTCGTCCATCAGCAGCACAGCAGGCTCGTTAGCGATCGCCCGTGCGATCGCAACCCGCTGCTTCATTCCGCCTGAAAGCTGCTTGGGCAGAGAATTTGCAAATTGGGTGAGTCCAACTACATTTAGAAAATAAGCAATGCGATCGCGCTGCTCAGCTTTTGGCAAGTTGCGAAGCTGCAACCCAAAAGCAATATTCTGAGAAACTGTGAGCCAAGGGTAAAGGGTATATCCCTGAAAAACCATGCCTCGGTCAGACCCAGGCCCCTTTACGGAATGACCATCCACTAACACTTGCCCTGCTGAAGGGGGAACCAGACCAGCCACAATATTGAGCAATGTGGATTTGCCACATCCCGACGAGCCAACTAGACAAACGAATTCTCTAGCGTAGAGCTTAAGGTTGATGTCTTGCAACACCATCAACTGCTGTTTCCCATGAATTGGGTATGACTTAAACAGCTCTTGAACTTCTAACTTAGGGTGGTCTATACTGCTCAATCTGTCACCAGTGTAAACTGTGTCCCGCGAGCTGTGAGTTGGGCGGGCATCAAGCATGGTCTTAAAAATCCTATTATACAGGGCAGTTTGGAGTTACATCCTTTAGTTAAGCTCATGAGAATCACTGAAAATGTTAAATCGGAGACATTCTTTCATTGAGTTTATGGATGTGAAAGTTAGAATGACTAACACTTTTTTATTTTCAGAAATCAATAGAACAAATGCTAATTCTTAACTGATCCACAGCTAGTTTTGTAGCAAAACTAGGCTCTGACCCACTTGCTTAATGCAATGACTACAGCTTCCAATCGACAAGTAAACGATCGCACTCCATAGCACCCCAAAGCCAGAAACGTTTGCTGACTCTGAGTATCTACCATCGGTTTATTGCAAAGAATTGATCAATTTTCAAAGCCTATTTAAACTCTTGCAAATAACGCAAATCTGAAACAATTTAGGCTGCCGTGGCGCATTCTTAATGATGGGCTGCAAGGCCAAGTAGAGATTGATATGCAGAATTTTCTGGGGATTCTTCCTATTCGTATTGATAGATACAAACTAGAAATTTAAGACATCCATAGACTATGGAAACTAATCACCGAAAATAAGGTTGGATAGAAGGGCAGAAGGCGACTCTACCTGAATGAATATACGGATGTTGTAGCTGTAATGAATTCCATTCCCGTCAAGATCAACCCGGTCGATACCACCCCAACAGCACTGCAAGCATGGCAGCGGCGATCGCTAACTCACGACGCTGTTGCCCTACCTGCTGAAGTATATTACTCTCCAGAGATTTATCGGCTAGAGCAAGAGCACGTGTTTGGTAAATACTGGTACTATGTCGGGCATACCAGCCAGCTAGAGGGAGCCGGCTCCTACTTTACGGTAGATATTGCCGAGCAGCCGCTAGTGATCTTGAAAAATAAGGCAGGTGAACTGCGCGCCTTCTATAACATCTGCACCCATCGGGCAGGTCCTGTGGTTGTCGGCAACGGCAAATGCAGCCGATTAACCTGTTTGTACCATGCCTGGAGCTTTGATCTAGAAGGCAACCTGCGCGGCATTCCAGATATGGAAACGGCAGAGGGGTTTGATGTGGCGGCTCATGCCCTTACGTCAGTTCGGGTTGACGTGTGGGAATCGTTCATCTTCGTTAATCTTGATCCTAATTGTGAGCCGCTCTTGGTGCAGCTTGGGGAACTGCCTGAGCTATTTAAACGATATCGGTTAGCTGACTGGAAACGAGTGCACAGCATTGATTATTGGACGGATACGAACTGGAAGCTCTATGTAGAAAACAATACCGAGAGCTATCATGAGCCGTCTGTGCATCCAATTTTGGCCAAGTATTATCAGAGCGTTGAAGCAGAGGCCAGACATCATTACTATCTGCAATACACGCCCTTCTTTGGCAATGACGACTTGCCGACCAGCCTTGATCCCGATCTGTACATCGCTGGATTGAGCGATCGCGAAATGGCAGGCGTTTCGACCATGAGTTTTTTCCCAAATTTCGCCTGGATTACGTCTCCCACCTGCGCCATCATTTACTTGATTGATCCACAGGGGCCAAAGCGTACTCGCGTCCGTTGGGATTGGCTAGTTCCTGACACCGAGGCGGCAACCTCTGCCGCTAACCTAGATCCGCTGATTGAATTTTTTGACAACATCCAAAAAGAAGACTTGGACTTGCTGCCTGCGGTGCAAACGCGGATTCAGTCTATGGGCTACAAGCAGGGGCGGCTATCCCCAACTCGCGAAGTGGGCACACATCTATTCCAAGAGCTGATCATGAATGCGATCGCCACTCCAGCGAGGTCTGAACACTAATGGCTGCTTCAGATTCCAACTCATCGCCCGTGTTGTGGGACGAACTGACCTGGGAGCAGATTACAGCTCTTCGGGAAGGCGGCATGGACATGGTAATTTTGCCCGTGGGCGCAACGGAGCAACACGCGCTGCATTTACCTGTGGGGGTAGATACTTTTTCGGCGATCGCGGTCGCTCAGGGGGTTTCTGCCCAAACCGGAATTCCAGTGCTGCCTGCTCTACCCTACGGCTGTTCTCTTGGCCATTCCAAAAAGTGGGCAGGCACAATTTCTCTGCGTCCCGAAACCCTGTCCGCGCTGGTTTTAGAAATTGCAGAATGGGTTTGTAGTGCTGGCTTTAGTCGAATTTTGCTGTTGAATGGTCATGTCACCAACTGGGCACCCCTGCGCTGCGGTTTAGAGAATGTGCGCCATCGCTATCCTGACCTGCGAATTGGATTGCGATCGATTTGGGAAATCTCCCCTAAAGTTCACGAGTTCTACCATCACGATGCCGCTAACTTTCATGCCAACTGTGCCGAGACATCAGTAATGCTGGCGCTGCGACCTGACTTAGTGCAGCTTGACAAAGCAGTTGATGAACCCGATCGCTCAGCGGGCTGCTTTTTTGCCTACACGGTCAACAAGGAGAGCGTTCATGGTGGCGTGGGTGCTCCTAGCAAAGCCGATTTAAGTTTTGGTCAAGAAATCCTGAAAACCTGCATTGCAGAACTGAGCCTGCAACTGAAAAAAGCGCTGATCGAGGGAACACCGTTGGAGGAAATGCCGCCAAATTTACCCTGATTGTGTAGTGTTTCAAGCCAAGGTTTCAGAGATGTTGGTTTTTGAGGCAGTCTACGTTGTGATTTGTTCCAAACAGCCAACATTTAACATATTTCTTTGTAGCTGATAAGTAGGCGGGCACAATTAAGCATAAAACCCTAAAAGTCTGCGCCGCCCGCGCAGCGGACGGCGCAGACTTTTAGAATCTTGTTTTTATTTAAGTTGAACTACTTAGTGCTAATTGATAGGAGCAACCGAGATGGCGATCGCAGGCGATACTTCAACCATTCAAGATTCAAAAATCCATAATTTTAACGTTCCAAGTTCTATCCAAGATCCCAATCTAGCTAGCTATCTCAGAACATGGCAGCCAGCGTCGTATAAACGAGCAAAGTCCTTTCCTTCGTTTATGTATACCTCCGAAGAGGTGTATCAACTGGAGCGATCGCTGTTTTTTAGCAAGACCTGGATTTACGTTGGGCACATCAGCGAACTCAGCGGTGCGAACTCCTATTTCACCACCAGCATTGCCGAAATTCCGCTGCTAATTGTGATGGATCGGCAGGGAGTATTGCGCGCCTTTCACAACGTCTGCACTCACCGAGCTGCACCTGTGGCGATCGGCAGCGGGCAATGTAACCGCTTCATTTGCCCATATCATGCCTGGACATTTGACCTTGAAGGAAACCTGCGAGGAATTCCTAATTTTGAGGATTATGAAGACTTTGACCCTGCCGAACACGGTTTAAAGACAGTTCATATCGATACGTGGGGGCCCTTCATTTTTGTCAACATGGCAGATGAATGCGAGCCATTTGAAACACAATTGAATGAACTACCAGCCCTCTTTGATGGCTACCAGCCCAGCGAATGGAAACGAGTTCACAGCATTGATTACTATACAGATACCAATTGGAAACTGTATGTTGAAAACAATGCTGAGAACTATCATGAACCCATTGTTCATAAATCCAGTTACAGCACGAATGAGGTGTCGTGGAATAACAGCTATGATTTGATTCAGTGTGAAGCTCGACACTACTATTATTTACAGCACACACCTCACCCTAAAGACAGTTCTGGAAATCACGGGTTTAAGCCAGAGCTAATTCATCCGGGCTTGACAGAGCAATTCATGAAAGGATCTTCCATCGTGAGTTTTTGGCCCAACTTTGCCTGGATTGCTTGCCCTGAGAGTATCATTGTTTACACAATCGATCCGCAATCAGTATCACGAACGCGAATTCGATGGGAATGGCTAGTTCCTGACACAGCAGCAGCTCAGTCGCCAGAAAACTTGGAGCGGCTAATCACTCTGTACGATCGCGTGCAGCAAGAGGATATGCAACTGCTGCCGCTGGTGCAAAAGGGCGTTGAATCACCCGGCTATGTGGCTGGACCATTTTCTCCTAGCCGTGAGGTCGGGGTGCATCGGTTTCAAGAGCTGCTAATGGAGCATTTGTCAGGTCGTCGGTAGCGCCTAAAGAAATCTCCTAACTTTAGAAATTCGGTGTTGCTGATTTCATGTATGAATTTTTTTGGCGTTGCTGAATCGATGTATGATTTTCCCTCATCCCCAACCCTTCTCCCTAGGGAGAAGGGAGCTGGAACTCTTGTCCCCTCTCCTTTTGGGAGAGAGCTAGGGTGAGGGCAGCCTGCCAACGTTAGAAATTCCTACCTCGCAATCAATTAGTTTCCATAATTTTAGTTTCCATAATCTAGATGTCTGAACTCCAAACTCCTGAACTAGACGCGCTTAGGCAATCCTTAGTCGATCGGGGCGTAAAATATGCCTTGGCCAGTTTTGTCGATATTCACGGCATGTGTAAAGCCAAAGCGGTGCCGCTTTCCCACATGGGGCAGATGATGGCGGGGTCGGAGCTATTTACGGGAGCGGCGCTAGACGGCGTGCCCCAAGAGATCAGCGATGAAGAGGTGTCTGCCCGTCCTGACCCAGATTCGGCAACTGTTTTACCCTGGAATTCTCAGATCGCCTGGTTTGCCAGCGATCTCTACTTGAAGGGTAAACCGTTTGAGGCGTGCTGTCGGGGCATCTTAAAAAAGGTGCTGGCAGACGCTGCTGCGATGGGTTTTACCTTTAATCTGGGTATCGAAACAGAATTTTTCATTCTCAAGGAGACCGCAGACGGTAAGGTTGTGCCAGTAAGCGATCGCGACACCTTAGCCAAGCCCTGCTATGACGTTCAGGGATTGTTAGACAACTACACCTGGGTGACTGAAATTGTCGAAGCGATGAACGGGCTAGGATGGGATGTTTATTCGTTTGACCATGAAGATGGCAACGGTCAATTTGAAACAGATTTTGCCTACTGTGATGCGCTAAAGATGGCCGATCGCCTCACATTTTTCCGGCTAATGGTCAAAGAAATTGCTAGAAAACACGGCTATTTTGCCACCTTTATGCCCAAGCCCTTTGTCGATCGCACGGGTAGTGGCGCTCACTACAACATGTCTTTGGCTGACCTCCAAACTGGGGCAAATTTGTTTGAGGAGTCTGACGATCCGCGAGGCTGCGGCTTGTCTAAACTGGGCTACCAGTTTATTGCGGGGGTACTCAGACATGCTCCAGCCATCTGTGCCGTGATCGCGCCAACAGTCAACAGCTACAAGCGACTGGTTCCTAGAGGCAGTATGTCGGGCTTTACCTGGGCACCCGTCTACATTTGCTATGGCGATAATAACCGAACGAATATGCTGCGGATTCCCCTGGGGGGTGGTCGAGTTGAGTGCCGAGCTGCCGACATCTCCAGTAATTTATACTTAGGAGCTGCCATGATCTTAGCGGCTGGACTGGAAGGGATTAGAGAACAGCTTGATCCGGGTGAACCCCATACAGAGAACATGTATAGCCATTCTCTTGAACAGCTCGCACAGATGGGTATTCAGTTTCTACCCCGCAACTTAGGCGAGGCGATCGCCGCCTTCTCAACCGATCCGCTCAGTGAAAAAGTGATGGGTTCACTGATGTACAAAACCTATGTCGATTTCAAGTCTGCGGAATGGCAGGAGTATCACAGCCATGTTTCTGACTGGGAGCTGCAACGTTATCTAAAATTCTTTTAGCTTTCCTCCCTGGTCTTCTCGTTTCCCGGTCTTATTACTTTCTAACTATGGCAGTCGCACTTATAACCGGAGGAAATTCTGGAATTGGGAAGGCAACGGCACTGCTGTTTGCTGAACGAGGCTATCGGGTGGCGATCGCGGCTCGTCGAGCACAGCCTCTTGAAACGGTCAGGGAGGCGATCGCCACCGCTGGGGGAACAGTCATGTCTATCACAACCGATGTGGCCGTCTTGTCAGACGTGAATCAAATGGTCAATGCTGTTATCACCGCTTGGGGGCAAATTGATACGCTGATTCATGCGGCTGGAATTGCCCACGAAGGGACTATCCTAGATACTACTGAAGCTCAATGGGATGAGACAATTAGTATCAATCTCAAAGGAACTTACCTGGTGAATCAAGCCGTTCTCAAGCACATGACTGATCGAGGCCAGGGGTCGATCGTCAATGTGGCTTCAGATGCGGGACTTACCGGAGGACGAAACCTTGCGGCCTATTGCGCCTCTAAAGGTGGAGTTGTGCTTTTAACCAAGGCAATGGCGCTCGACCATGCGCGGCAGGGAGTACGGGTCAACGCCCTTTGCCCTGGCCCGGTCGATACTCCCATGACGGCAGGAATGTCTGCCGCAGAAATGGCGCACTGGCAGGCTATGCTGCCGATTCAACGCTTTGCCTCTGCCACAGAAGTTGCAGAGGCTGCCTATTTTTTGGCTCATGCCGAATACGCAACGGGAAGCTGCTTATCTATTGATGGAGGAAATACCGCTGGTGGCTCAATCTAGTTTCAACCAACCCAATTTTTCTGACGAACCTCGTCAATATCGTTATCTTCAGCCTTCTGTATTTTGGAATATTCGGCAGAGATTTCCTCGCAAGCTGGCGCTGTTGTTGGTGCTGATCGCGTTAACTGTACCGCTAGTGTTGTGGGCGATCGTTAGCTATGCCGAACTGGTTCCGTCAATCTTTCTGCCAACGCCCACGGCAGTGCTGAAAGCGGGTTTCACAATGTTTGTGGAAGACAATCTGATCAACGATGTCTTCGTAAGCTGTGGCCGTGTGTTAGCAGGCTTTTTGGCAGCGGCGGCAATTGGGGTGCCAATGGGGATCGCGATGGGCACCTTTGGCAGCATGAACAGCCTGTTTGCCCCCTTTGTTGGCACAGTTCGATATATGCCCGTTACAGCCTTTGTGCCGCTGATCGTGATTTGGGTTGGCTTAGGCGAAGAAGCTAAGATTCTCATTGTGTCCCTTGGCGTGGTTCTTTACAACGCAATTATGGTTGCCGATGCGGTTAAGTTCATTCCCAGTGAAATGATCAACGTTGCTTACACCTTGGGTGCAAATCGCCGCGATGTGCTGTTTAAAGTGATTATTCCTGCGATTTTTCCCAGTGTTTTAGACACTCTGCGCGTCAATATCTCTGGAGCTTGGAACTATCTTGTAATTGCTGAATTGCTTGCAGCCCAAAGTGGTCTGGGCTTCAAAATTATCCAGGCGCAACGGTTTCTGCAAACTGAGAAAGTGCTATTTTGCATCGCAATCATTGGCTTAATTGGGTTAGTGATTGACTATGGGCTGAAGTGGATTTCTCAACGCCTAACCCCTTGGGCTGATCAGGTTCGCCATTAGCGGTCTGAGGGTACAATAGACAGCGTTGCTTAATCTGGGTATGAATTGTTTTTGAAAGAGGCGCTCAGCGCCCCGTTCAAAAAAAAATCATGCATGAAATCAGCAGCACCCAATAAACCTCTTGCGTGAACCATTTCCTGGCGAAGTTGGGAAACGGTTCACGCTTATGAAAAGCATTCACGCCAGAAGTCTAGTAGTTAGATGCTTCAAAAATTGTTTGGGAACCCCTTGGGACGGCTATCGCCTGGTATAGCGTTTGCGATCGCCGCTCCGTTGCTCTACAGCTTGACAATTCCTCTCTCTAAAATGTTTCTGCGACAGGTCGAACCCTGGATGCTCGCAGGTTTGTTGGATTTGGGGGCAGGCTTAGGTATGGTAATTGTCTACCTAGTCCGTCGAGTTATGAGCCACCAACCAACCCCCAATTTAATGGGAAAGCGAGACTGGTACTGGCTGCTGGTCTCAATTTTTGCAGGAGCACTGATGGCCTCCGTTTTGCAGACCTACGGCATTGCCAACAGCACGGCATCAGCAGCATCGCTACTGCTAAATTTGGAAGGGGTTTTTACAGGGCTGATTGCCTGGTTTGTCTTTCGAGAAGTTTTCAATTTGCAGACTGCAATGGGACTAGCGACCATCACCCTAGGCAGCGTCATTTTAGTGTGGGCAGGCGGTTCTAGCTTCAGCTTTTCCTGGGGATCATTGGCCATTGTAGGGTCTTGCATCTGCTGGGCTACTGCTAGCAATATCACCCGCAAAATTGTTTCGAGCGATGCGGTACAGGTGGTGATGGCCAAGAACTTGATCAGCGGCAGTCTAAACGTCCTGCTTGCATTAGCCGTGGGCGACCGTTTACCTAGTCCGCCCATCATGGGAGCAATTGCGATCGCCGGATTTCTCTCTATTGGCCTTACTTATCTCTTTTTTATCCTGGCGCTTCGCCACCTCAGCACCTCTAGAGTCGGAGCATTTTTCTCCATATTTCCATTTGCAGGTGCAGTGCTAGCTGTCATCATACTTGGAGAACCTGTTACGCTACAGCTTTTAGCCGCCGCGATGTTAATGGCGATCGGGTTATGGTTTTGTCTGAGCAAGAAAAATGCTAACTCGATGATTAAGTAGGTGGGCGTAATTAAACATAAAACCCTAAAAGTCTGCGCCGCCCGCGCAGCGGGCGGCGCAGACTTTTAGAATCTTGTTTTTATGGAGGTTGAACTACTTAGCTAATCAGGGTCATGAATTATAGCCATAGACGGATTGGTTAGGACGGGGTGCAGGGGTGGAACCCCTGGCTGGGGCAAAGCCCCCACACACCCTTTGATCCCAGTGTCCTAACCTTTGTGGCGACAGCTATAAATGGTGAGATGGGTTGTGAGAGGTGGGGTAATTAAGAGATTGTATCTCTCCTAACATTTCCATGGTTCAGAACTCAGTTTAATAAAACTTAAGATTAATTTTGCGGAGCGCACAAGCAGTTCAACTCATGAGTTATTTTCCCCAAAAATTCTCGCGCCGTCGGGCACTTTGGCTAATGGGCGGCTTGGCTGGGGGAGTGGCGCTCCACGGCTGCACCCAGTCTTCCACTTCTTCGACTACCGATACTCCAACCTTGACTGCGGGTATTAGCCCATGGCCTGGTTACTCTGGTCACTATGTGGCTATGGGTAAAGATCTCTTCAAGGCAGAAGGGATCAACGTTCAAGAAACGTTTTTCCAGAGTGCTAGTGAGCTGGTCACTGGATTCTTAGCAGGTAAGGTAGATATTGCATCTACAACCTCTGGGGATGCGATCCAGATGATTCACAAAGATCCGACGATCCGCATGATCTATGTGGTGGACTACTCCGACGGGTCTGACGGTATTATTGGACGTGACATCAGCAGTCCTGCTGATCTGAAGGGAAAAACCGTTGGACGAGAAAATCTACTGTTTGAAAATGTCTTGCTGCGCGCCTATTTGGCAAAAGGTGGGCTAACTGAAGAAGACATCGTCATCAAAGACCTAACTGCTGCTGACGCGGCTACTGCTTTTGCAGCCAAGCGAGTTGATGTGGCTGTTACTTACGAACCTTGGATGACTAAGGCTGCTAAGGAGGGTGGCGGCGAGGTGATCTTCAGTACAAAAGATACCAACCTGATTGTAGATACGATTGTGACTCGACAAACTATGATTGAGACGCGAGCATCAGAGCTTCAGGCTTACATTCGAGCCTGCGCTCAGGCTGTGGCGCTTGTGAATGGTGGCGATGATGAAGCCATTAAAATTGCTGGAGACAAGTTGGGTGTTCCTCCAGAAGAGATGAAAGCACAACTTTCAGGGGTGAAGGTGTTTGATATTGAGGCCAACAAAACGATCGCCTTCAATCCAAGCAACCCCAATAATATGATGAAGAACCTTGAGTTGACAGTTCAAGTGGCTTACGACTCTAAGCTGATTCCTGAACTGATGGACATCAGCTCTTTGTATGACGATTCGATTGTGAAATCGCTCTAGAGCTGCTACAGATCAAAGATTGAATAAAACCAATATTTTTTGGACGCGCCGCACTCCACGCGGCACGTCCAAAAAATGTTGCAGGAGAGTAACTGAAATGCAGCCCTTGATTCGCCCCCTTCTCAAGGCCAAAATTAACGCCAGTAATGCTGCTCTGCTGGTGATTGATATGGAAAATGATTTCGTCGCAGCGGCAGCAGTGCAGGAAACCCCTGGGGGACGAGCCATCATTCCCGCCATCAATCGGCTAATAGCCTGGGCTAGACTGCTACAAATTTCGATCATTTTTACCCATGAAATGCACCGTCCAGATGGTAGCGACTATGGCATTGAATTGGAATACGACCCGATTCACTGCCTAGAAAACACCTCCGGTTGCGAGCTGGTAGAGGGATTGGATGTTCGACCCGAAGATTACCGAATTCGTAATAAGCGTCGGTACGATTGCTTTTTAGGAACTGATCTAGATTTGCTGCTGCGGTGTAAGAAAATTGAGAATCTAATTTGTTGTGGGGTTAGTACCCATGTCTGTGTGATGAGTACCGTGTACACTGCGCGCAACTTAGACTACCGAGTTTTAGTGCCCCAGGATGCAGTAGCAGCGGTCTCCTCAGACCATCAAGCCGCAGCCTTACTGTGCATGAGTGATGTGTTTGCCTACATCACCACGGTTGATGAAATATGTACGATTAAGGCAGTTTCCAACAATCAAAGCCCGGTGTTGCATGAGTAGAACGTCTTGAATAAAAGTAATCGTTTATCTCCGTGGTTCTCTACACAACGAATTAGTGACAGCCTGTATCTAATTACTGAGCCTCACTACTATTGGTGGAATCGAGCAAATCTTTGGCTGATTAAAGGGCGCACTCAGGATTTGTTGATTGATACAGGATTGGGTGTTTCTAGTTTGCGCCAGCATATTGCTTCCCTGCTCGATAAACCTCTACTAGCGATCGCCTCTCACATTCATTTTGATCATGCGGGAGGCATACACGAGTTTGACCATCGCGCGATTCACGCGGCGGAAGCGGAAGCCCTGCGAACCGGAGACAACTATGAGGCGCTGTGCAAACCTGGCCAGGGCTGGGTTTTGCAGGAACACTTTGAACAGTTGCCTCACCCTGAATTTACCGTCGAACAATACACGTTGACGGCATCGGAACCGACGCAAATTTTGCAAGAAGGAGACGTGTTAGATCTGGGCGATCGCGCGTTTGAAGTGATGCATCTACCCGGTCACTCTCCGGGCTGTATTGCCCTTTATGACCCACTGGCCAAAGATCTGTTTTCTGGGGATGTGATCTATGACGGTGAGTTACTAGACGAGCTGCACTGTAGCCATATCCCCACCTATGTTGCTAGCTATGAGCGATTGCAGAATTTGCCAATCGAAACGGTTTATCCAGGACATTATAAAATGTTTGGGCAGAGTCAGTATCAGCAGATTATTGCCGAGTATTTAGAGGCAAAACGGCAGCCCGGGTGTCCGTCAGAAGTATTAAACACGCGTAAATAAACTGGAATAAATCATGCTTGTTTTGCCAATCGCGATAGAAGAAATTTTCGCTCAGGGAACTGCTGATCAGATCTGTACTGATTTGATGTCAGCTCTTTGTCAACTGTTGGACTGCGATCGCTGCTTCCTCTATGTTCGTCGCCCTAAAACCGGGCAGGGGCGCATTACTCACTGCTACAGCCGCAGTTCCGAGTATCCCGATCTCACGGGGGGTGAGTGGGTTGAAGAAGGGGATGTGGCCGCTAAAGATCCGCTGATGGCGATCGCTTTTCGTACGCCAGAAGCCGTATTTGTAGAAGATATTGAAACCGCCGGGGCAGAGGTTCTAAATCTCGACTATGAGCGCGAAGGCTTTGGACATCGCGCCCTGATTCACGCTCCCATCTATCATGATGGAGAGCTGTGCGGCATTTTGGAGCCGTGTGTGTTTGGCCAGCCGAGAGATTGGACAGAGGGCGATCGCCAAATTACGGCTCTTGTACAAGAGAAGGTGGGAAATTTGATTCCAGATCTCCTGTAGACTCGCGCACATGCCACTGGTGTTCTAACGTGTCTCCAGTACTGGTTGTCCAGCTCTCAATTAAGATGTCGTTTAGCCACCGGGCACGGTAGTTTGTCTTTGTCTGTAATGTGCTGCCAATTCGACTTGGGTCATTGGACAAAACAATTTGCCAAGGTGTGTCGCCGTGACGCTTGCCATAATCGGCCTGGAATTGCATTAAGTGTTTCAGTGCTGTACCCGCAACGTTGCTGGGTGTAGCAAAATCTGGCGGATAAAAGCGATCGTCATAGATGCGAATAAAGTGTTCTCCTACAGTTACCCACAGCGCCTTGGGATGCGTCACGGTTTGAGTTGTAACATTCAGTTCTTGAGCCAGTTCTAACACCAGGCGATCGCTGACATCATGAGACTGTGGCACCCACACCTCTAAATACCGCTGAATTGTATCGTCTAGCTCAAATTCACCAATTTCAATCAGGTTTTGACCCTCAAAATGAACGCTGCCCTGATCAATTCGACTCGGATTCGGCTTAAAGTCAATGGTGCGATTCCAGCGAATCCAGCGTTCAGTGGCATCTATGGTGCCTGCAAATGCATTAAACGTGGCAAACTTGACCAGTTCGGCTGACTCTAAATCCATTAAAGTCTGATGCGGCAGCAGACAGGGCTGATTCAACGGAATCCGAATATCAGCAAAATACGTTTCAGCTTGAAGCCAGAGGACGAGCGTATCTTCGTAGGGTGCTGCGTCACCTAATTGAATCGATTCGCGTTTCCATAACCCAATGTAGTTTGCTAACACAACTAGAAACACCCTATGACGTTTGTACAGGCAGATCCGCATCCCTATCCGTTCAACGGTAATCTAACTCCGGCGAATACGGCAATCATCATCATTGATATGCAGGCTGACTTTTGCAGCCCAGATGGGTTCCTGGCCAAAAAGGGATACGATGTGTCGCTGACACGAGCACCGATCGCCCCTCTACAGGCGGTTTTAGCCGCTGCGCGATCGCGAAATTTCTCTATCTTTTTTACCCGCGAAGGACACCGCGAAGACTTGCTCGATTTGCCCGCTACAAAACGGTGGAGAAATCAACAGGCAGGTGCTGAAATTGGCAGTCAGGGACCGATGGGGCGGCTGCTTGTTAGAGGGCAACCGGGCTGGAATATCATTCCAGAACTGACACCGTTGCCGGGTGAACCTGTGATTGACAAACCGGGAAACGGTGCCTTTTACGCAACCGATTTAGATCACCTGCTGAGACAGCAAGGTATTGCGAATGTGGTGTTGTGTGGTGTCACTACAGCAGTTTGTGTGCATTCCACTCTGCGAGAAGCAAGCGATCGCGGCTACGATACGCTGCTGTTAGAAGACTGCTGCGCTGAGAGCGACTATCAGCTTCATTTGGCGGCGATCGAAATGGTGAAGATGGAGGGAGGAATTTTTGGCACGGTTGCCACGTCGCAAGCGTTCATCACCGCAATCAATGCTCTTCCTGAAACTCATGGGTAACCGCAGCAGCAATGCTATCTGCCACTTGAGCCGCCATCAAAACTCCCTTCTCCAAGGTTGCCGCCTTGGCCGAAGACAACACGCCTGAAGCGGGCACCCATTCCGGATGATGCGGAAACATATCATAGGGTGGGAAGTCCGCAGGCTTGTCGTCTGGAATCAAATCCAACCGCACTAAACCAGGGTAATAATGCAGCATCAGAGACGTTTCGATTACGGCTGCATGTTCTAGCGCATAGCCCGGAAACCCGTCTGGAAATACTTTTCCTAGCACGGTCTCTGTAAAAAAGTCCCAATATTCCAATCGCATCACCCGTAGACCAGCGGAGCCACCAACATCTCGCAATGCCAGCTCAATCCCCTCAGTCAAAAACCACTGGTTTTCGTAATGTCCATCGACAACAACAATTTTATTGGCACCCTGTCGAGCCAATTCTCGCACCACATCGCGCATCATCTGACTCAAGCTGTTGCCATCTAAGCTTGTGGTTCCTGGAAAATGCTGCCCACCCCCCGACTTAGGCTGAGATTTGTAGCCATAGCTAAAGGTGGGTGCAACAATGCCATTCACTCGCTCAGCTACGCTTTGAGCCACCGCCGTACTAAGCAGCGCATCGGTTCCTAATGGTAAATGTGGCCCATGCTGCTCTAGGGCACCGCAGGGGATAAAAACGATCGCCTGGGAATCGCGAATCCGTTCTCGATACTCTACCCAGCTCAGAGAACTGATCATCAAAGGATGCATTGATATCTCCACCGATGGCTCCTAAGGATTGCGTACAAAATAAAACCTAATCTTTTTTTGGACGTGCCGCGCGGAGCGCGGAACGTCCAAAAAAAGATTACAGGCTAATTAACTTGTAATCCTAATCCTACTGTGTGTAAACAACTCGCTTTTCCTTTGGTTGAAGGGGGCAAACCAACAGCCTTGGGGGAGTTTCTCCCCCAAACCCCCTCATTGGGGGACAGCCCTTGTCCCCCAAACCCCCTCCGATCAGGTTTCGGAGGGATGAGATCAGTTATTGGTAACGTTACGCATTGCTGCTAAGTTAGGGGATACGGGAGAGAGCCAAAGGCGATCGCCCTTTGCTATCTTTACAATGCGTAGAGTTCCCAGCGACCTTTGATGCTTACCGATGCGGCCTTGCGGAGGGGGTTGGGGGAACCCCCCAAGGCTGTTGGCTCGGAAGCCAAACGTCTTAACACAGTTTCAGAACTTGTGTATACACGGTAGCTCCTAAGCAGAAGGGATTGTAGTCCCATCAGCTTCGGGCAGCTTTAGCCAATCTAGAGGTTCGCGTGAGAACAAGAATGAAACGCCGACGGCTCCGACAAACTGATCTAAGTCCAGCCCGTTTTCTGCCTCTGCTACTACGCCTTGACCGTTAAATAAACGGTGGACTCGAAATCGGTGATAGTTGCTGACTAGGCTTCCGAGCGTGACATACTGCCGATAATCGCGAGGGTACAGTTCAGCATCTAGCTGCGGTAGCAAGTGCCAGGGGCAGCGAATTACTCGGTGATGAGCATTGTGATACGAAAAATTTAGCAGCAGTAAATTTAGCCAAGACCACTGGCGCGAGACTAAGTTAGAAAAAGTATTAGCTTCTTCATGCTCAAGCGTATAGTGAGGCAGCGGCTGACCGAGCTGAAAAACAGTGTAAGTGTGCTGAAAGCAATCGACAAATCGCAGAATGTTGATGAAGCAAATGTAAGCAAAGAAGTAGAGTAAGACTGCCTTTAGGGAGTAGAAAGCAAATGCCGTAAACAAACTACCTCGCAGTAAAAGCAAAGTGGCATTGCGCCAGCGCTCATCGCGACGAGACTGTCCCAAAAAGGGCGAAAGTGCATTTAGCCAGCGGAACATGAAGTTGATTACCGGAAAGTAAAGCCACTCTAGAGCAACAATAAGCTGCAATAGCGGTTTAGGTAGCGATCGCAAAAAGTCGGGAAGGGAAAAAACGGAAAAGTCAGCCCGATTTTTGTGATGCGCTAGGTGATTACTGGCAATATCTCGATAGTCGCTGTAGCACGAGCCAGTGATGAACAACATGATCTGACCAAAGGCAGCGTTCCAACTAGGTTGGCGAAAAATTGTGCTGTGAACAAACTCGTGCACAAAATAAGCTGCCCAAACCAGGGTATGAATCAGCAGCACAACTCCCACCAGATTGATCCATCCCGTCGGCTGAGCAATGCAAAAAACGGCAAACCCGTAGCCTAAAAGCACATAGGCGATCGCCAATCCGTTAATCAGTCGGCTCGTCCAGTGAGTGCGTTGATTAATGTAAAAACTGAAGTTGGGGGTTGCGTTCATAGTCTTTGCTCGTCAGTTTGAATCGTTATTCCTAATGAAGGCGTAAGATGTAAGGCCATAATTAAGGATGAGTTTGGCAGAGAGACATGTGCCTCTCTGCCAAACTCATTCTCCGCCAAACTCATTTTTTAAAGTGATTAACGTAAAATTTGGGGCACTGCTTAATCTAGATATGAATTTTTTTTGCAAGGAACGCTCTGCGCCCTTACCAATTTAAGACTACCCAAAAAGAATCGTACATGAAATCAGCAACACCAAATTTGGTTAAAAAACGTTCTACTTTAAGCATATATGGGGCGATCGCTTAAATATGTACTATAGGAAACACTTCAAAGTTAAAAATTGCTGAATTCAGCAATTTTTTAGCGCTGACTTGTTTCATAGACGTATTCCTTCAGCTCAACTTACGTTATTCGTGAATAAAACAGGTTGAGTTGCGATTTGGTGGCGGTATTGATGTCATGGTTTTTTGCAGCTAGGAAAAGACTCAGATCTGGAAAATCGTGACGTGCTTAGGACTACTGCAATTTTAATAATCACACAACAGCTTTAGCTAGCAGCCCTACTCCGGCTTGACCAACCCCTCACTGAACCGATATTGATACTCTGCCTTCAACAGTTTCAGTACTACCTGAGAGTCGTAGCTAATAATGCCCGGTATTTGCTGAATCTTGGCAAACAATGCCAGTAGCTCATCGTGGGCACCAAAATAAACATCGGCCACAATGTTGTATTGCCCAGTTGTAATGGACACAAACTGGACTTCTGTCATTCTGGCCAATGCTTCAGCAATGGGTTCAATCCGGGTGTTTTCTGCAATCAACCGAATAATAACAACGTGCGGTGTCCCTAGCTTTTCAGGATTGAGCCATGCATGGATTTGAATTGCACCCGACTGTAACAATCGCTGTACCCGGTAGCGTGCAGTTGCTTCGGGAATATTCAACCGCTTGGCGATTTCAGTAAAGGCAATGCGCCCATCTAGCTTCAGCAAGCCAATAATTTCTTGGTCAAGATTGTCGAAAACAATCGGAGTACTTTCATTTGCCTGGATCATAGCATCACAAACATTGCTGAATAAGTTAATTCTATCGGCTTATCTTGCAGTATTTCGCAGCTCGGTGGGTAAAGATTGCGATCGCCATAAAGACTTTCTTTGTAATTCGCTGAATTCTCTAGTATCTTAATCGGGTAGTCGGTAGTGGTATTGATGTAAGGATTTTTTGATGGGCGGGCTTCGCCCGCCCATCAAAAAATCCTTACCAATTTAGGACTACCGGGAGTCGAGAACTACATAAGGGTTGAGAATCTTCTATTTTTTCCTGTTTATAGAACTCATTTGACATCTTTCCGGTGATCGCGAATATTCTGTAGGGGCGAAGCATTTGCACTCGAATTGAGGCTGCGTTGCCAGAATATTGATGCAAATGCTTCGCCCCTACTGCCCAAAAATCGCCCTAAATCTCAATTCTAATTAGATGTCAAATGGGTTCTATAGCTGTCGCCACAAAGGTTAGGACATTGGGATCAAAGGGGGTGTGGGGGCTTTGCCCTCAGCCAGGGGTTCCACCTCTGCACCCCGTCCTAACCAATCCGTCTATGGCTATACCAATAATCAAGCCGAGCGAGATCTGCTCATGATGAAGCTCAAGCAGAAAATTTCAGGCGGGTTTCGCTCACCTAAAGGCGCGAGTGATTTTGCTTGTATTCGCTCGGTGCTCTCAACGGCAAGAAAGCAGGGCTTGAATCTGTTAGAGCTGATCCAATCTGCTCTCTGTAGCAGTGCTCCTCTCTTGAATTGAGCATTACCTGGGCAGTTACATTTTATGTTTAATTACGCCCATCTACTTAGCGGCGTGAGCTAGATCTGCTGGGCGTTGCCTCAATAGCTTTTACACTGCTGGGCTTGTTGCGGTCGGAACTGGCAACGTCAGAACTGAACGGGACTGGACTCCATAGGGCGATCGCCCATTCTACGCCCCGCAGCAAAAATACCAACAAGCCCAATGCACAGGCAGAATACAGATCGCCACCCCAGCCCTCGTGCAGCCAATCAAAGGACTGCGATCGCCCTGTGCCATGAAAGTAGCTCAGTAACGTATTGCGAATAATATTTGCCGTCGTACTGACCAGCACTACACTGACAAGAAACATGACTGTTTTGCCGCGAGATGCCCAGGCTCCCGTCCAATACAGCAAAATCAAACCCACGTAAAAGCTAGAAAACAGCATTTTTAGACCCGCGCAGTAAGGCGCAATCTCTACAATCTGCCCATTCACAAATAAGTAAATTTGCTCTACCCGTACATCCATGCCAAACTGCATCAAAATCAACGCGGCGACCACTGCAATCAAGCGTTGTAGGGGCAGTGTGTAGGCCGTTAGCAGGTAAGGGATAGATGTGGGCGTGGCTAGCCCCAGCAGCAGCAGCGGAAACCCCATCAGGCGCATACCAGGAATGCCTTTCAGCCAGAGGCATAGCCCCACCAGCACTAGTGGCAGCGACAGATTGAGCGCATCAGGTAACTGCATACCGTAAAGCAACACGCCACCCACCAGACAGATCCCACCCAGCAGATGAGTCTGATTGGACAATTGGTGCCAGCGATCGCGATCGCTCCAGGCTAGGTAGCCTGCCAGAGGCAACCCAATCAACCCGTGGCTGTAATACTCGTGCTCAATACTAATACTCTTATTCAGCCAGCCATCAACCCAATGCAGCAACAGGGGCGCGTACAGCACGCCCAGCATACTTAAGATAATGACAGATGGCCAATTCTGAGCAAATTGAAGTGATTGGCTAGTGCGACGGGGCATGAAACTCTACTTAATAGTTTCGTGATAAAGGGCTGACTAATCAGGCGGAAATGAATTTTTATGAGAGAGGCGCTCAGCGCCTCTCTCATAAAAATTCATTCCTAAACTAGGACTTCAGTACGCTAAAAGGCACTAAGCAGAAAGTCTATCGGAGCATAGGATAGGGGTAAGACGGGGAGCGCTGATTGGACAGCTTAGACTAGTTGCGAGTGTGACAGCGACTTGGTAAATCTGAGCATCCGTTAGACCAGGATACATCGGGAGTGAGAGCACCTGCCGACAGAGCTGCTCGGCATGGGGAAAATCGCCGGACTGATACCCCAAATGGTGAAAGGCGGGCTGTAGATGACAGGGAGTGGGATAGTGAATGCCCGTTTGAATGCCTTTTGCTGCCAGTTCAGATTGCAGTCTAGATCGCTCTATCGAGCAGTCGTCGGTAACTCGCACCACATATAGGTGATAAACATGCCCCTCGCCACTGATATTTTGAATGGGGACAATTCCCACTCCGGCTAGGGGAGCTAGAAGCGACTGATACTGTTGGGCAATGCGCTGTCGATCGCGATTCCACTCCGGCAAGTAGGGCAGCTTCACTCCTAGTACAGCCGCCTGAAGTGTGTCTAGACGACTATTAACACCAAACTCTGTGTGATGGTGCTTTTGGGTGGCACCGTAATTACGAAGCGATCGCACGGTTTCAGCAATGCGATCTTCTTGTGTGACGACCATGCCACCATCCCCAAAGGCTCCCAAATTTTTGCTGGGGTAAAAGCTAAATGCGGCAGCTACACCGACTGATCCCGCTCGGTATCCTTCCCGTTCGGCCAAGTGTGACTGAGCGGCATCTTCAAAAATTAGCAAGTCATAGGTACTTGCTAAGTCCAGCAGTTGATGGGGGGAGACCATTTGTCCGTAGAGATGGACGGGGACGATGGCACGGGTATTGGGCGTGATGGCTTTTTCCGCTGCCATTAGGTCTATTAAGGCGGTATGGGGATCACAATCTACTAGGACGGGAGTCGCTCCGGTCTGTAATACCCCGATTAGGGTGGCCACAAATGTGTTGGCTGGCAGAATCACTTCGTCGCCTTGACCAATGCCACAGGCTCGTAGCCCAAGGGCGATCGCATCGGTACCAGAGCCTACGCCTATCCCGTAATGACTCCCGCTAGCGTGGGCAAACGCGATCTCAAAGTCTGTCAGTGCCCGCCCCAGGATAAAGTCTTCTGATTGAATAACCGCTTGAATAACTCGCTCAATCTTGTGCTGAATCGGCTGGTGTTGACACTTAAGGTCAGTTAGGGAGATCTCTAACTCCTTGGGGAACACGGGAGGAATCAACATCGGAGGCATTGTTAGCGTCTGCATGGCAAGGGGGATAGACATTCGGACATCATCTGCGATCAATACGTGGTGGAGGCATATGCTTTATTTATGCGGGATCAATGGTGAAGTTGGGGAGAGGGAGAATGAAGAGTCAATGAAAGAAGGGAATTGTAAACGAACTCTGATCGTGAATCAAGAGGACTGATGCAGTTGAATGACGGACGGTGCGGATGGGAGCGCCTACAAAAAATCATTATCAAGTTTAGACTTAGCCGTTTTTATTTAGTGTGTGGGTAATGGTATTGATGTAAGGATTTTTGATGGGCGGGCTTCGCCCGCCCATCAAAAATCCTTACCAATTTAGGACTACCAGTGTGTGAAAGTCCTGTATAGAAATCATTTGACATCTTTCCAGTGATCGCGAATATTCTGTAGGGGCGAAGCATTTGCATCAATATTCTGGCAACGCAGCGTCAATTCGAGTGCAAATGCTTCGCCCCTACTGCCCAAAAATCGCCCTAAATCTTAATTCTAATT
>JBBQFG010000016.1:0-37121 GCA_038321765.1 Elainellales cyanobacterium | reverse complement strand
TTTTGAGCTTTTTAAAAAAAGTGGTATGTCGCAAAAAATTTACTTGTCTTACATGTATTTCAACAAAAATAAAAACAATTTTAAAAATGTCTGCGCCCCCCGCGCCGCGGGCGCCGCATACTTTTATGTTTTTATTTTTAATTCCGCCCATCTATCGCCATAGTCATAACGCTTCGGACATGCCCGCGTCTTGCCCGCCTGCGCGGTAATGACGCTGGCACCTATCGAGCAGATGGATTCCCGCCTGCGCGGGAATGACAGGGAGGCGTCCTATTGATCATGGCTACCGCTATAAATAAAAACAAGATTCTAAAAGTCTGCGCCGCCCGCGCAGCGGGCGGCGCAGACTTTTAGGGTTTTATATTTAATTACGCCCACCTACTTACCGTAGATTTTGACTTTTTCCAATGCAACCCTATTGAACTCTGAGAGATCTAGGCATAAACACCTCTCTCATTCAATGCCCCAGTGCTGACATCATAGCGAAGGTCATAACGCAAGTAAGAGTCATAACAAAAGAGTCACAAGTTGGAAACAAGTCAGTCGTTCTCAGGCTTGAACTTAGTTAGTCGTGGAGTTTGATAAATATATCGGGTTCAAACCTGATCTCAATCATTACTCATAAACGGTTCAGCCCTCAAGGTTCTAAATTATGAAACTCACCTTTCGCGGACACCCTTACAACCTTCCTACTCCCATTCGGCTTGGCTCTGTTGCTACAGATCAACCCAAGATTAAACTCATTTACCGGGGTCACACATACGATTACACTCCATATCCTGTAATGGTTTCTGAAGCGGTTGAAATGGATAAATCAACCGTAATTTTAATCTATCGGGGCAATGCTTACGAGCGTCAAATTCAATCTCAAAAACCCTATCAAAAGCCCCGCGCGATTAACTGGCGCTATCAACCTGTAGAGGGCTAAATGCGAGGTAACTCAGGCACTCTGAAAACAGGAACTTTTACCCATCACAACGCAGCTCAGCAAGCTGATATTGCGCTGTCGAATGCCGTCAGCGGCTACTGGCGATCGCTCTTCCCGTCATTAGCGTTACCCATCAGCCTTAAAACAGCGCTATTTCGCTGGCTTATAAACGAGGGCAAGTAGTATCGCTAATGTCTAATCAGTCAAACGACTACATCTGGAGAAAAACACGATGCCTGATGAAAATCCCCAAGACCAACCTCGCCAGTATGGCGAAGAAGTACATACCGACGAAGGGTTAGCCAAGTTAGCCCAAGCTCAAAGCGATGAAGAGGCCATGGCCATTGAAGCCAGTCTGCTCATCGAAACCGATCAAATTGTTGACCCAAGTGAGCAAATTGAAGATGAGGAACCATCACTATGACTACCGTCGCTCGAATCCTCAATCGCGCCAAGCAAGAAATTGGCTACAGAGAGACCGGAATAAACCGCACAAAATATGGTGCTTGGTATGGATCAGGTATGGATGGCCAGCCCTGGTGCGCCATGTTTGTATCCTGGGTTTTTTACCACGAAGGGTTACCACTTGCCTTTACCACCAGCAAAGGGTTTTCTTACACTCCCTCTGGAGCTGCCAAATTTAAGCAGCAAGGGCGGTGGCATACCTCTAGCCCTAGACCTGGAGATGTTGTGTTTTTCAACTTTGAAGGTGGTCGTATTAACCACGTTGGCATTGTGGAGGCAGTCAATGGGGACGGTTCTATTACCACCATTGAAGGCAACACGAGTGACATGGTGAAACGCATGCGGCGGCGTAGCAGCATTGTGGGCTACGGGCGGCCTAATTACTCAGGCGGCGGCACCACTAGCAACTGGTACTTTGGGCTATCTCGCGATGATCTCAAAAATGCCATGCGTGAAGTGCTAAATGAAGGCACCGCAGCAGGACAGAGCCATTGGGGTGGCACGAGCAAATCAACCCTTAGTACGGCACAGGCTCTTGTCAATATTCTAAAAGGTGACTTGATTGCCAACAAGCTGCCAGCCAATACCCAAGAGCTAAAGACCGCATTGGAAGAACGAGCAAAACTCATTAGCCCATCGAATCGCTAGTATCCATCGAACAATCGAATACTTTCCAGTTACATCGCTGATTACTTACTTTAACCAGGAGAAAAACCATGACAACTCGCAACGATCTCAAAAATGCCGTACGCGAAGTTCTGAATGAAGGAACTGCGCCAGGACAAACCCACTGGAGTGGCACCAGCAAGGCCACGCTAGGGACAGTTCAAACTCTTGTCAACATTCTAAAGGGCGAAGTCATTGCTGGTAAATTGCCGGTCAGTAGCGGAGAGCTAAAGGCGATCCTTGATGCTCAAGCTAAAGATCTGCAAACTATGCGGAAGGAAATTGATGAGTTGAAATCTAAGCTCACCGCGCAATCTCTGTAATAACTTTTTCGAACGTTTCGCCTATCCCCTATGCATATTCCAAATTTTGCATGGGGGATTGGATCACCCTACTGTACCTAATTCAGGAGAAAAGAAATGAATTTATCGAATTTTTTCAAAGCATTATTCTATCGTCTTTGGAAGGGTACTCTTCTCATTCTATTGGCAATGATGCTTTTAGGAATCAGTGTTCCTCAAGCTGCTTATGCAGTCCCTCAGGGGCAGAATATAGAAGAAATACATGTCCCTGAGTTAAGCAATCAACCGGATATGGAGGCAGACGATAACTATAGCGCAGAAGACCCTAATTTCGAGGAAGAAGAGGCTGTTGGAACACGAAATTTGCAAAATCGATTTGGATGGTGCGATCGCTATAACCCTGCTACATTTGGCCCACCTCGTACCGTTCGTACTGAAGAGCTTTTTGGTCGCAAAATTGAACTACGTTATCATTCAAGCTCACGATGTGCTTGGGGACGTATTAGCAATGGTTCTCCAGGAGATGAAATCTGGGTTGATCGATCAAACAATGGTGGGCGTACCTGGGAACCTAAGCTAGGAGCCGCCAAAATCAGTGGCCCCATCTTTCCTAATAAACGATATACCCAAAAATACACGGTGATGTTTGATAATAAGGGTCGATCAATGCGAGCCTGTGGCAAAGCCGGAAACCGTACTAAGGTTGAATGCACTAAACCATGGTTTAAGCCAGAAGCTTAAACTATTTAGACTGCGCAATTTCAATTGCAGGCGAACTGCCGAAAAAGGAACCCGGTTTCTAGACACAGATTGCGCCCCTCTTGGGAGGGGCAGGGGTGGGGCAATCTTAACCGCCAGTCAACTTACCCATTGCCAATAGGTGCTTTTGGTTTTAGGTTGACCCACCCCGCCCTGCGGGCACCCCTCCCAGGAGGGGATGATGTAGCTTTTTTGACGACTAATTTGACTCACCTCGCTCTTTTCTGCGAAACGCTTTGCGAACGGGCACCCCTCTTGGGAGGGGAAGAATTGTCAGAAGAGCTTGATAAGCCAGCTTAGAAATTACCACAGCGGGCTCTGGAATCTGCGTTGGCTTCATTTATCTTGGCGATCGCGGGTTATCGAAAACACCGAGCTATGGTTGTGCAATGGCGAATTCAACATCTGAACCAACTGTGGCAGCTAGACTCCAGCAAAAAACTGTCTTAATCATGAGACAGCGGAAAAATCAACTCTAAATAACGTTGGGTTTCTCAAAACTCAACTCAATCGACTTACCTACTGCATTAGTTAAAACCACGGGCACCTATCAACTTGATGTACACGATAAGTGCTTGGGGGAAGTCCCAAAAACCGGATTGACCTTAAACAAGTCAAACCTGAGCTACAACCAACTACTTTTCAAATTTTGGAGTGTTGGTAGTCCTAAATTGGTAAGGATTTTTTGATGGGCGGGCTTCGCCCGCCCATCAAAAAATCCTTACCTCAATACCCCTACCGATTATTTAAAGCAAAATATGATAAAACTCAAGCAAAATATGATAAAACTCAACTGCTTTGAAGATTACCAACAGACCTCTCCAAAATTATGTACAAGTTATAAGTAGTTCAACCTAAATAAAAACCAAATCCTAAAACCCTGCGCCGCCCGCTGCGCGGGCGGCGCAGGGTTTTAGGATCTTATATTTACTTAAGCCCACCTACTTGGGTAAGATTTCTTATTCCTTTACTTCCCATCAGGATTGTAAAAAATGAAAATTATCAAGATTCTAGTTCTTAGGTCAAATCCGACTAATACAAGCCTTCTACGCTTGGATGAGGAAGTTCGAGGCATCAAAGAAGAGCTAGAACGAGCTAGATACCGCGATCGCTTTGAGTTCATCAATGAAGGAGCTGTGCGGGTTGATGACTTATCGCGTGCCCTGCTGCAACATAAGCCAGATATTGTCCACTTCTCAGGGCATGGTGCTGGGGAACAGGGGTTAGTTTTAGAAGATGATGCTGGAAAGATTCAACTCGTAACAACAGAGGCATTGAGCAGACTATTCAAATGGGCTAGAAACAGCGTCAAGTGTGTTTTTCTGAATGCTTGCTATTCCCAAGTACAAGCTGAAGCAATTCACCGAAATATTGACTGCGTAATCGGTATGAATCAGGCGATCGGGGATCAATCAGCCATTAAGTTTGCAGCTAAATTTTATCAGGCGTTAGTGGATGGGGAATCGTTTCAGTCTGCTTACGAATATGCCTGTACAGCGCTCGATCTGTCAGGCAGCAAAGAATCTTCCACTCCAGAACTGTTGAATCGTAACGAGGGCAACAATCCGTTGGCGATCGCAACACCAGATGCTATTCAAACCCAACAGAGCCAGGTTGCTGAACCTTCGCCTTCACCCCATGCCCAGAAGTCACAATCGTTTGGCAATATTTCGATGAGTGGCAGCAATAACCCCTTCAATGCGATTCAGTCGGGAGACAGTGTCAACCTGAACCAAACGAGTACTCAGACCAGCGGCAGTAATACCGACCTGCAAGCGGCATTGGAATCGTTAGTAAAGCTTAAGCAAGAGGTTTCGGCAACAGACGCGCTTAGTGCGTTTGCCAGAAAAGACACAGAGTCAAAAATCAATATGATCGAGGAGGAGTTGCAGAAATCTAAACCGGACAAGGGTTTTGTGGATGAAGTGGTGGATGCGCTAAAGCAAGGGTTGAATGGGGTGGCAACTCTTGCAGGTCCAGTAACACAAGTAGCCGGACTTGTGGCAAAAGCTTGGGTAGGTCTGCCATGAACGAGAATCAAAACCAGGATGCTTTAGGGGATCCAGTATCTAGCCAACAGCAAGCACTGGGCGATGTGCAGGTGCATGGAGATGACAATACCTTTAACGTGATTCAGGCACAGGTTGTCACCTTAACTCAAACCAAAATTATTCAGATCTCGGTGGATGAGATCAAAACCCGTAAGTTAATCCCTACATCGCCCTATAAAGGGTTGAAGACGTTTGAGCCGGAGGATGGCGATCGCTTTTTTGGGCGAGATCAGTTCCTTGCAAGTTTAATCAATGAACTAGAACAAACAAATTTAGTGCTGCTGCTAGGTGCATCGGGCAGTGGCAAGTCGTCAGTGGTACGAGCTGGGTTGGTTCCCTGGCTTCAGCAGAAGTGGGGAAATCAGTTTGAAAGCTTGCTGCTAACCCCTGACCACGATCCGTTTGATTCACTCTACGGCAGTTTGCTAACCCGTCGCTATAAACAGTCTGAGGCTCAAATTGCCAGAACCGGAGCAGTCGATACCTTAAGCCAAGTAGCGAATCGATTGAAACCACCGGAGTCATTTTGGTTGATCTTCATTGACCAATTTGAGGAACTGTTTACCGTTAGTGATCCAGATAAGCGCGATCGCTTTATTCTCAGTCTGGTACAGCTAAGTCAAGAACGAGCCACTGATCCATCAATCAAGATTGTGGCAACAATGCGAGCCGATTTTTTAGATCAGCTTGATCCATCTCCGGCAAATCAGTTGGCCCACCTGACACAGAAACACCGTCCTCTAATTACACAGATGCAACCGGATGAGTTGCGGTTGGCGATCGAGCAACCCGCCGCTCAGCATGGGGTGGTGTTTGAGAAGGGGTTGGTGGAAGAAATCACTAAAGACGTGCAGGGACAGGCGGGTTATTTGCCGTTGTTGCAATACACGCTAGATCTGCTGTGGGACATCGAAACGCAAAATGGTGGAATTCAAGATCGCCTCTTAAGCATCAGTTGCTATCGTCGGTTAGGCGGGGTTCGTGGGGCACTGCAACAGCGGGTGGATCAAATTTATCAAGCATTGTCTCCGCTGGAAAAATTGGCGGCGCAGCGCATTTTTCTGAAACTCGTGCAAATTGGTACGAATGAAGGAGCCGGAACGGAATGGAAGCCCTTTCGTCGTCGTGCCGATCTCTCTGAATTTACAAGCCAGCAAGAAAAAACAGTTCTCCGAACTTTGATTGACGCACATCTGCTGGTAAGTGGTGAGTCAAATCCGACATCAGACGATCCGCAGTCGGTCGTTCAACACGCTACTGTGGAAATTGCTCATGAAGTTCTACTAACTTCGTGGACGCAGTTGAATAACTGGATTAAACAACACCGGGAAGCGATTACCCTGCGAAATCGCCTGAACGACGACGTTAAGCAATGGCAAACGACACAATCGGATGATGAATTGTGGAGTGGGCGAAAGCTAGACAATGTGGTGAGGCTGAGAGAAGATCGAGAGTTTATTGAGATACTAGGCGGCTTTCACCCCGATGCTAATCAATTTATTGATGCCAGTGTAGGATTTGCCGAGCGCAAAAAAGAGGAGCAAAAGCAGCGAGAGCTGAAAATCCGCATAGCAGCGGGGGACGACCGAAGAGCTGCTTTGATGGAACTGCTAGAATCCTGTACGGTTAAGCTGAGCCTTCCTGGTCAAGCTGGAGCAAGTACAGGCTTCTTTGTTGCGCCTGGAAAGATTTTGACCTGTGCTTCTGAGATCACGGCGGCAGGAGCACAACCCATTAAAGCGACTTGGCAAGACCAAAAGAACATTAACGTTAACGAAGCTACAATCGATCGCCTCTTTCAGTCGGATACGTTAGCGATCTTAAAATTGACATCGCCTCACTCTAGCCATCCCTGTGTTTATTTGGATCAGTCCTTTCGGGTGGATGATCCATTCTGTACCTATGGTTATTCCAAGCTATTGGCTAAAGGTGGCTATGGTGTCGGTAAGTGTCAAAAGCAAACTGGGCGAAACCGAGATGTCATGGAGTTTGAAACCCATCAGAACTCTTTGAAATTACAGAGTTCACCGCTGTTGAATTGGAAAACACTGAAAGTTTGCGGTATTGTCCAATCCACACACGATCACATCAGGACTATGCCAGATCAGTACGATGATGTGATGGTGGGAAAAGCCACTTCTGCCGCAACGATTTTGACAGCCGTTGATGGTCTTAAGCAAGAGCAAAGAGCATTTCACAAGAAAGACCACCGTTGGCGCAATTTGCTTCTACCTCGCTGTAAACCTCGTACTGTTGTTTTGGCAAGTTTGGGAATGACGGCTCTGGTCGTACTTGTTCGAGCTTTTCAAGTCTTTCAGCCGATTGAATTTGGTTTTTATGATACGTTGATGCGAAATCGGCTGAATCCACCAAAACCAAGCGATCGCTTCTTAATTGTCACAATTACAAAACAAGACGCTGAAGCACAGGAAAACAGGCAAGAGAACCCAAAGTATTCTTTATCGAATGTAACGTTAATCCGACTGTTACAAAAAATTGAAACTCTTAAGCCGATCGCCATCGGTTTAGATGTCTACCGAGATCAAACGCTAATCCAAACTAACTCAGCTGAAAAGCAGCGTTTGGAAGCTCTATTTCAGCAACCAGATCTCTTCACTGTTTGTAAGGCTCCCGATCAGAAAGATCCAAATGGAGTTTCACCTCCATTTGGTGCTAAATCAGAGCAGGTTGGTTTTAGTGATGTTTCTCTAGATAGTGACGGAATTATGCG
Organism: Elainellales cyanobacterium; assembly: GCA_038321765.1. GTDB lineage: Bacteria > Cyanobacteriota > Cyanobacteriia > Elainellales > Elainellaceae > CASBQJ01. The sequence goes on along the minus strand of JBBQFG010000016.1, from coordinate 29,219 downwards.
TCGTCATTTATTAGCATTTTATCCTAGTAATTTAGCTGGTTCAAAATGTTCATCAACCAAATCATTTAATTTATTGATAGCAGAACGCTATTTACAGAGTAAGGAAAAAATTCAAACCAACGTTGATCTAACAGAACAAGCCTGTCAAATAGAGTTTAATACTGGAGTAGCACTACCAAATTTTTTATCTAACACAGGAGGATATCAAGGTTATTCGGGTGATGCGCGTGATCTCTTCAGTGGATGCCAAGTTCTTTTGAACTATCGAGATCAGCAAGAGAGCCAAACGTATAAAACTGTCACCCTAGAAGAGTTTCTGAAACCAGACTTCCCAGCTCAAGATTACAAAAACTCTATTGTTTTGATTGGGATTGCTCGCTCTGATGGCATCAGCGATAATTTTAGAACCCCTTATGATCAAGGTTCAGACCAAGTAACCACAGGAGTTATCATACAGGCTCAGATGATCGATCAGATTATTGATGCTGCTTTAAAGGACAACTCATTAATCTGGGTTTTGCCTGGACAAGTAGATTTGCTTTTGATTTTAATTTCTGCTCTGATCGGTGGTGGATTGGGATGGTGGTTCCTTTCGCCTCGACAATTAGGGGTGATTGTGGTGCTGAGCGGTAGTGCTATTCTGGCCGTCAGCGTGGCTATCTTCCAGTTTGGTGGTTGGGTACCTTTAATGCCTCACTTTTTAGCGCTATTAACCACCAGTAGCTATGTATTTTGGTCTAATGCGCGGCTGAGGTCAGCCGCGTCTGTTAAGCCTGTAAAACAACAATCTATCAACCAGGTTGAGAGGCTTTTGTCGTGATGATGACTTGGCTTAAGGGATTTGTCCGAACCAAACTACTGACTCTGGTACTTACACTTGTAGCTGCCAGCTTCATTCTATTTCCGTTATTTCCAGTTTCTCAAACTAATCCGTTCTCACCCTGGTTAACCCCAGTTGCTAATGCTCAAAGGAGTGGAATTTCTATATTTCAAGACCTGCTTGAGCGTACCGGACTGTATACCCCCCCTCGAAAGGGAACGGCTCCGAGAGGTAGACGAGTGGGCGGAGCAGGGCGAGGTCCAATTTGTGCATTGGTTGATAATGGCCAGAAGGAGAATTCTGTTAGGGCCTTGATACCTGCCCTACGTAACGTTCAAGTAAACAATCAGGAAAAGCAGGAGACTAAGACAGGCTCCGATACAGAAGTAGGCGGGTTAACCGTCGAGGCCCGACCTACTTTTTGGTTCTACATTCCCTATGTTTCAACTCCTGAAACTTCCCGCGATCGCATTGACCAGCGCGTTGCTCAATTTGTACTGCTGGATGATGCCGATCGCCCAGTTTGGAATGAATTGATGACGATCGAGTTATTGAATCAGCCGAGACTGGTCGAATATCCCCTGTCTTATGAACTAGAAACAGATAAGCTGTATCACTGGTATTTTTCAGTGATTTGTGATTCTGAAAAACTTTCTCGCAACCCTGTTGTTCAGGGATGGGTACAACGAGTAGAATCTACTCCCGAACTAGAAACAGCCTTGAGAGAAGCGTCTGCTCTACAGCAGTATACGACTTATGCAGACCACGGAATCTGGTTTGAAACTATCAACTCACTGGTAAAGATTTACCGTGAGTTTCCCAACATCAACGAAGAAGCATGGATTAGCTTATTAACAGAACTACAGATTCCAGATGTCAATCAACTCTATCTTTTAGAATCTACGAAACCACTCAAGCAAGAAAAAGTCGCGTGTGGTTTATCAGCCAGTCAGGCTGATGGTTTGGCGGCTGATGTTAGTTGTAACCAATTGCCAGCTAGGATATAAGGCGACCAATAGCGGGGGTGCTTATATTGGGGATCTTGCTTGAGTGCCAACTGAACCCGGCGCAGCGCTTCGGCCTTACTAACATCCGGTTGTTGCAGGTTTTGATAAAGCCGCTGCGTAAAGGTCGCACTCGGCGCATCATCCAATGTCCAAAGCGAGGCGATCGCACTGCGTGCCCCGGCTCTAACGGCGGTTCCGGCTAGTCCTAATGTGGCTAAGTCATCTCCACTGGCCGTTTCACAAGCATTCAGCACCAGTAGTTCGATTGAATCTAGCCTGATCTGTCCTCTAACCCGAAACAGCGCACCCAATTCATTCACATTGATCAGACCATTTTTGGATGAATCTTGGCTCGATGAATCTTGAGATGTCAATAAAAATGTTTTTTGAGGATCAAGACTAAATTGTCCATGGGTAGCCAGGTGAACCACCGGAAACTTTTGCTCGTTGAGCTTGGCATTGAAGTTGCTCAGAGTAAAGTTCTCATTAATGAGGATAGTTGTATTGATCCCTGAATCTTTAAGTACTACCATTTCAGCCTCGACATTGCTCAACGGGGAGAACTTCTCTCGAATCTCTTGAGGGAGCGAGGTAGGGATGGTCGAGAGACCGGCTCCGATTACCTTTAACTCCTCTGGCTGGAGGGGCTTAATGGTATCAGCAAACCTCAAACCCAACACTTCAGAGATGGCATACCGATCAATTAGGTACTCCGTTCCGTCGTACAGAGCAGCCATCGGAATAGACTGGAGTCGCCGATCCAGTGTGAAAATGAGGGTGTCTACCTGGTTTGCTTGTAGCTCTGCCTCGACTGGTTGAATCAGCAAGCCATAGAGTTGTTTCGAGAGAGTTTGCACCGCTTCAAACGTATACTCTTCCTCTAACGCAACCTGAAGGTTCTTCAGGATTTCTAACAGTTTGTCCTGAGGAATTAAGGTGCTGTAGTGCAATAGCTGATCTTTCCCGGCCATCTTAACAACAACGTCTAAGCGATCGGGCAAGATAACGGGATAGAAAAGGGCTGTGTTTGGTGCTTTCTCTTTAACAACGGTATCAACTTGCTGGGGGGTAACTACGGCACAAGGCTCTTGCAAGAAGCTGGTCAACTGGGATTCTAGCAGCAAGGAGCTGACTTCTCGAACCCGCTGTAAGTCCTTTTGACTGGGTTGTTCTGTTTCTGGGCGCAGCAACAACTCTATAAAATCTTGATGGACTGGTTTCTGGGCATCCTCATCAAACGAGAACTGGTAGTTCAAGTTGCTAGTTGCAACATCTTTGCGAAGTCGATCTTGGAGGGTTTTAACTGCCGATTCATATGCCTTGATTGCCTCTGCTCGATCCCCTTGGATAGCACGAATGCGCCCTAACTGGTGTTGCCAGCGGTAGGCTAAGTCAGCATCATTGATAGTACGTGGCAGGTTGGTAACAGAGGCTGCACTGACCTTTTCAAGTGCCTGCTGAGTTAGGTTTGCCGCTTCAGTCCACTGCTGGGTATGTTCATACAACGTACCGAGGCTACCTAACGCGTAGGATTCTGCTTGGGTATCACCCAGAGCGATCGCCTGCTGATGGGCAGTTGCCAGCAGTTGAGCTGCTTGAAGCCGTTGAGCCGCTGCACTAGAACCAGAGTTAGCGGTAAAAAAGTTTTCTACTGCGCTCTGTGCCATTCGGCTTAGGGTTTGAGCGAAGTTGATGCGGGCATCAATTGCGGTTCGGTTTGCGGGTAAACGGTCAAGCAGTGGATTAATTTGAGCGATGGCTGTTTCTGCGTCTAACGCCTGGTGTTTATCTAAAAACAAATTTAAGCGATTCAGCAGTGCTTGCACTTGGATGAGGTCGGGACTGGAACTGTCAGCAGCCTGCTGGTAAGAATCAAGGGCTTTCTGAGTTTGCTCGTCAAACCGTTCAGCCGATTTAATCCATTGATGCTGAAATTCTTTCTGAACTGGGCTAAGGCTAGACGTTTTCTCTAGTTGGTCTACTGCCTGCTCAACCGATGTGTTGTTTAGTCTCAGTTCAGCGATCGCTTGGGCACGCACAATATTTCCTAAACTGAGATGTGCAGAGGCGATCGCGTCGGTTAGGGTTAAATCCTTCGTGTTAACAGACGCTAAGGATTTAGCCATGTCTAAGCTGTACTGCAAGATTGTATGAGCTTGCGCTAAATCCCCTACTACTTGCAGCGATTTCCCTAGACTTTGCAATGCAATAGTAGTCGTTACAGAAGCAGGGAGCAGTTGCAGTCGGCGGTTCAATTCTTGAGCCATTTCCTCGTCAGGCAAGACTGACGACTCATCTTGTAATCCTGCTAGCAGTAACGTAGGATGCTCCGGTGTTTTTAGAACATCTTGTAGCACCACGATTGAGCGTTGATATAAACCCAAGTGCTGAAGGGCACGCGCTTGATTAATTTGGCTCTCTACTGCTCGTTCTAACTCACCCAACTGTTGATGAATCGTGACAGCTTGTTCCCAAGTATCGATCGCCTCCTCTGCCTTTCCACGTGATAGTTCGAGTTTGGCGCGAATATCTAATGCTTGAGCGTAAGCCGATTGGTGAGCGGGAGAGTCTTGCTGTTGTAGTTCGGTTTTGAGCAAAACTAAACTGGCTGAAATCGCCTGCTCGGCTTCGTTCCACAAACTAAGCTGTTGATGGGTCAAAGACAGGTTACTGAGGCTGAGTGCTTGCCGTAGGGAGTCTCCTTGCGCCGCATATCGCTGGGCAGCTTGATCGAAAGCGATCGCCGCTTCGCTAAACTGTCTGGCTGTGTAGCGTTCTCTGGCAATCTGATCGGCTTGCTCGGCACTAGCGCCTGCTAGATTTGCCGTTGGAGGTGTTTGGGCGATCGCCGTTTCATTTGGGTTGGTGATGCTGTTGGTAATAGTGATATTGGCGATCGAGATTCTGGCCAAGCCCGGTGAAACCAATAGGCAACACAGAACAGTGATGCCCCCCAGCACGATGTAAATACTGCGGCGTAGACGGCGAGGTATCGACAATTGACTTTTCCTGCACAGGTTACGACTGCTTAGAAAGGTGAATACACGATGGAAAAATAAACCCCACTTTCCTGCCATGTGCTGTCTCCTGCGTTTTCAATAGAAACCAATGGAATACCAACGTACAGTTGAGCAGATAGATTGTTATTCTCAGGTCGCCAGATCAATCCCAAGCCTGTTCCCGCTATCGTGCTTGGATCTGGGTCTTTCGACGTTACATTCCAGCCTATTCCTGCATTCAAAAAAGGCACCAAAAACAGTTTTCCGCCTAGTTGACGCGATCGCAAAATTGGGTACTGTAATTCGATCGAGGCGAAGATGCCACTATCCGTTAGCAATGCATCTTGACGATAGCCCCGGACGCTGTCTTGTCCACCCAGGCCAAATTGTTCGAGCGGTACAAGTGGATCGTTAGTGAGCTGCATATCTGTTCGTGCCAGCAGCAACGTTCCAGCCTCATCCAGTTGGCGTACCCACTGCCCTTGACCACGCCAAGAGAGGAAGCGACTATCGGGCGCAACTTCATTAACTGTAGAGTCGAACAGATCTAAGCCCAGGCTAAATTGAGAACGAGCTGCTAGCACTTGACTGGGCGATCGACGCAGCCAATCTTGCATAAAGCGAATGGCTGTAACACGAGTCCGACCCTCGTCATCGGCACCGGGCGAAAGCGGAAACGGCCCAATATCATCGAACCCCAGACTAGTTTGGCTTTCTTGCCGAGACAGCGTTAACCCCAGGGCAAATTCTGTATTTGGGGTTTGGTAAAGCGGCTGCCGAAACGTGAGGTCGTAGTAAAAAGAGTCGGATGAAATATCTAGAATATCGAAGGGCGGTTCGATCACATTACTGTGGGTATACCCATAGCCGAGGCTAATCACACCATTGCGCGGGTTAATAGGAATTCGATAGCTGGCATTAACTCCATTGCTGCCATCGGTGTTGGTATAGCCAACGGTTAGCCCATCACCAAACCCTAGCAGGTTGGCTTCAGTCGCGCTAATGCCACGTTCAACGCTACCCACACTGGGAGTACGGTTGTTGTTTAAAGCCACCTCTGTACGAAAACTATCGGCCTCAGTGACTTCTACAAACAGAATGTTGGTGCTAGGGCGGGTGCCTGCCTGAAGCTCGGCAGAGATGCGCTGAATTAAGGGATCAAGCTGCAATAGCTGCAAAGCTTGCAGTAGCCGCTGTCGTTGCACTGGCGCTGTGGTGGCGATCGCCAATCGACTACGTACATAGCTGGAATTAAGTCGATCTGTTCCGGTAACGTTGATTAATTCCAGGCTACCTTCAACCACCTGAAGGGTAACAATGTTGTTTTGATCAGCCGGGGTTTGGGGCGGCAGAATGGCTCCAGAGGTAATGTAGCCACAGTTGAGGTAGAGCTGGGTGATGGCAGCACGCGCCCGTAGCAGTTGCTCAAACGTCAGAGGAATCGGCTGCTGCGGATATTGTAAATTGGCAAGGCTGATGGCGTTAGGACAGCAACTTGAGACACCTGTTGCAGTACTGCCTTCGTCTTCTGTGGCGGTTGAGGTTACCGCTGGATCGGGTGATGGGGATGCTGCGGATGGGCAGTAAGATTGAACCAGCTCTGGAATTTCTAGGTCTGAGCGTGCCGCCTGCCACGCCAATGCTGCCAGTTGTTCTGCATCAAATACAGTGCTGCCCCGCACTTCAAATTGCTGCACTTCTACAGTTTGAAGCACATCGCTAGGTGGTTCTGGTTCAATTGGCGATGGTGCAGTCGGTTGCAGCAGTTCGCCAGGGGGAGGTAAGGGAGGAGGCAGTTGTTGCGGCGGCGGTGGCGTGGTGGAAGGGGGCGGAATGCGGGGAATTATGTTAGACGGCGGATTGCGAGGAATATCTTGAAGGGTTTGGGCTGTGAGGGCGGGTGATCCAGTTACTGTCGAGTTTGGCGCTGAAACTGGGTTTTGGGCAAGCATGACAGGGGATCGCAGAAGAGTAGGCGATTCTCTTGCTCTTTGATCAAGATGGACTCTTTGATCAAGATGGACTCTTTGATCAAGACGGGGGCTGATTTCATCTGCTTGAGCAGAACGCAGGTTCCAGTTTAGGCTCAGGGCTGAGGTTCCTACTGTCAATAGGATGGAACAGTAGAGGCATCCATATTTTTTGGGGGGCATTACAAATAAATAGGATAAGGTCGATGGTGGAAATAGGGTTACAACAATCCTCTAAGGAGCAATACAGGTCGCAGGTTGCTCAACAGAGGGGGAGGGGGTTGAGCTAAACGAATTAGAAACAAGAGAAATTTTGCCTTGAGGATTTAGGGCTAAGCCTTGGGCTTCAACGAGTAAGGATTCAACTATTGGCGCATCGGGAATGGATGCAGAACCAGATGGGGTGGTGTTGGGGTCGAGGGTGGCTAGGCGATCGATTGTGGCTTCATTGGTCAGGGGGTCACTGGGATTGGTAGACAGGCCACCGCGTCCAGTTTGGGTGAATTCTCCCTGGTCGGTGACACCCGATCGGTTACGACCGACGCAACCATCGGCAACCAAATCGGCAGTATTAACGAGATCAACTGGCAGCTCACCCAGCCCTCGCGTGGGATCAACGTTGAGGGTGTTAAGGGTGATTATGCCAGGAATACCAGATTCAGAACTGGCATCCAGATCACTGAGGGGAGAAGCACGACGCTCTTCAAAACCAAAAATTTGATTGGTGTTGATCGTAATCACCCCTCCATTACCTGCTCCGGCATCGGCAACAATATCAGTATTGTCGTTTGCATTTGTCAAAATAAAGCCATCACGTACATTCAGCGTAACGTTACCCCCAGTGGCATTCCCTAAAGCTTGAGCAGAGATCACTCGTTGGTTTTCTACGTTCTGCAAGAATAGCAGGGATGTTGATGTTGTAAGAGTGATGTTGCCACCACTTCTCTGGTTGTTACCACCAGCTACTGCTTCGAAAATACTGTTATCTGAACTATTACCTAAACCGATAGAACCCGCCGTAATGTCTAAACTGCCTGCCGCTCCTGCCCTATTACTAACTGTCACACTACTGTTCTGAAGATTAAGTTGGTTAGTATTGATGGCGATACTACCAGCAACACTACGCCTATTAAATGCTCGAGCATCTAAAGAGCTATCTGTGAGACGAAGTGAGTTGGTAGTGATGTCAATATCGCCACCAGTCCCGATCGCGTTTCCATCTACAGCAGATACAAACTGGCTCCCATTATTCAGGATAAGGTCGCGAACATTAATAGTAATTACGCCACCATTTCCACGGGCTGCTGATCTACTATCTGCTCCACTACGTATAAGAGATTGAATTTCAGATCTACTAAGCAGCCTGAACGTATGTGCCGGCAAAAGATTATTGTTAGTATCAAATACTCTTCCAATTGTAATATCGCCAGCATCTCCCCTTGCTCCTATAGTTCTAAGAGGTTCCGAAGGGAATACATTATTAAATATCTCGGCTGATTCTGCATTGTTGAAGACAATAGCATTTCTGAAAAGTATGTCATTCGCCAGGATACTAACATCTCCAGCATTACCTTGACCGTAAGTGCTTGCCTCTAAATTAGTAGCATTTGGTCCAAACGCATCAGCACCTGTAAGACTAAACCTTCGCGTAGTAATGTTAATATTTCCTCCATTATTTGCATCTGGGTCATCAGAGATAGTGACAGATGTAACTCGGCTTCCATTTAGGATTCGGATACTATCCCTGGCTGTAATATTGATCTCTCCTCTATTATTTAATCGCTCTCCATTACTATTTCGTTCTACTACTGCTGTTGTGGTGTTGGAGGTTACTCTAGAGGAGCCATTGATTACGACATGTTCAGGTACAACTCTGCTGAAGTTACTCTCAAAGGGTTGTAAGTAAGAATCACTAAAATCGGGAATTCTTCCAATAGAAATTTGCCCAAAATATCCCTCGCTAGAGAGTTCAGACCGATTCCTAATTAAAACCCGATCCCCAGCAGTAACAACTACATATCCCGCAATAGCTCTGGGAGTATTAGTATTCGTTCTGTTTGTGGTAGATAAATTTGAGTTACTTAGAGTAACTGTACCTTCCGATGCGATTGCAATTGTACTGAAAAATTCAGGAGCAACTTGTTGATTATTGGTTGTAGCACTGAGTTGACTATTGATAATACGAACACTAGTGGGAGCTTGTACAATAATGTATCCTGCATATCCATTAGTTTCAAGTCTGCTACCACGGATTCCAACTCGATCGCCCCCATCAATATCTATCACACCCGCAAGCCCAGCACCCCTATTTGTAGTATTTAGAGTAGCGTTGTCTATAAAAACAGATCCGTTTGTTGAACGAACTGTAATTTCGTTGAAATCATTAGTATTATCGGTAACGCTATCTGCTTCTATGTCGCCAACATGGATGTCGAGAGGAGCTTCTAACGATACATCTCCAGCTCGACCATTCCGAGACGCAGAACGTATAGCACCTCGTGTGGTATCAATGCTGCCTGCGCGACTAGTTAGCGTAATATCTCCACTAGTACCGTTCTGTGCGAAGGATGCCAAACCAGCGGTAACTGGTATGCCACCACCACCAATGAATGTACCCTCGCCAGTAGTGATGTTATAGAGGGCATTAAGTGTAATATTTCCTCCGTTACCGCCGCCAAGTATATCGATATTATTTGAAGCGATGATAGAGTCTGCGCGAATGAAACCATTACTGAAGAAATTAATAGAGCCTGCCGTTCTACGATTGCTATTTCCGCCGCTAACGTCAGACACCAAAGTATCCGTTGTGATGATGTTACCAGCAGCATTAAAAGTGATTGGTCCTCCATTGGTCACAGTGCTACCAGTTGAGTAAAACCCACTGGCATGGATATTTCCTCCGCTTAAGAGCAGAATGCTTCCTACCGCGTTTACCCCACTACTAGCAAAGACTCCATTGAGCGTGATATCTCCTCTGGAGTCAATGATTACTGAACTTGCAAAAGATTCAATAGGGCTGGCAACCTCGACAAGACCAGTTAACGGATCGAGAGAGTTGGGAGAGTACTGATTGGTCAGAAAAACTTGAGCATTACCAGCGGATGGAACCTTAATAGAGTTGATAACAATATCAGCCCTCGTTCCTGGAATATTAATACTGGGATTGGGAGGTGTAAATTGATTCCCACTTCCTGGAAAGCCCGGATCTGGTGGTATCAGCGATGGAGTACCAAACGCAGTTGTTCCCGCTCGAATATCAAGCGTTGGGTCTCTCCCATCGATTGGTACTTGATCTACAGGTCTTAGCGGATCGATCGGATTCGACAAAGTTACTGTTTCTTGAATCCCGTTTGGATCTCCACCCGTAATCGTGATGTTGCCTGCTGTTACGCTTCCCCCTGCAAAGATATGCAAGGAAGCCCCAGTGTAGTCACCAAAGACGACATCTCCACTAGAACGAATGATTGGGTCATAAGGACTGAACAGATTGCCAGGATTGCCATCTAATCGCTCAATCCGAAAACTCCCACCTGTCCAATAATGAGCATCCCCTCCAACCGTGTTAGCCGATCGCAACACCATATCTCCACCAGAAACCAGCCCACTCGACGGATGGTTTAACGCAAAAATATCAACAGCTTGATTGCCCTGCACTGTTAGATTTCCGCCAGCATAGGCAACAAAGGGATTCGCCACACTATCCCGCACCTGTACCGTATTTCCTGCCAGCAAATTCAGATCCCCTGCCGTCTGAAGTTGACTATCCTGCAAAATCAGATTATTGCTAGCCGAAAGCGTTGCCGTTTGTGCAACTGCCTGCCGCACCTGCACATCGCCAGCCACCCCTTCTACCAATAGCTGACCAGCAGGAGCCGCCAGTTGCCCTGTGCTGGTGACACTGCCTCCAGCTAAGCTCAGGTTTTGCCCCACTGCTAGATTGCCAGCATTCGCGATCGCCCCCGGTGGAATAGCGCCATACTGCACCCCCAACGGCACCGCCACACTCAACAAAGACCCATCCCCAGGCGTAGTCGCACTAAACTCACTGCCACCGGGAAACGTAAAGCTATTGGCCGTACTCGCCGTAAACGAACCACCCACATCTAACTGAGCATTTGGCCCAAAAATGATGCCATTGGGGTTGAGTAAAAACAAATTGGCGCTGCCGTCTACCCCCAGCGTGCCCATAATGTCAGATGCCGTATTCCCCGTTACCCGCGTCAAAATATTTTGGACGCCAGCCGGGTTGGCAAAATAAACCCGCTGACCTGCATTCACATTAAAGTTTGAGAAGCTGTGGAATAGATTTGATCCCCGTGGTGCGCCGCCATCAATCCGGTCGGCATTTCCCCCTCGAATTGTCACATTGCGAGTAACACGAGACCCCTCATTCCCCAGCGTGCTATCGGGCGTAATCTGTGCAGTAGCACAAGGAGCGGCGATCGCCCCAAGTAACCCCCAGGCCACAAGAACCCCAACATACCAACCCTGATATCCCTTAGCCTGATTCATGCTGTTGTTCTCACACGAAATGACGTTCGATAACCTTTGGTGACCTCTCTCTATTCAAGGTCACACGTGCCTGAGTTCAAACCTGAGAATACCTGACTTGTGCTGATTGGTAGCCGTGTGGTGCTATGAGTTGCGATCGCGTCCACCCTGTACTGTTGCTAGCTGCCTAATAGTAGCTGAATGCTGCTGAATCTAATTGATTCATGCTTCAGGATGATCCTCAATCACGATCGGTTTTCTGATCACGAGGGGTTTGTCATCCGTTGTAGTATCGTTTGTCTGAGAAATGATGCTATCTCCCAGATCTCTGTCTTTTGTGACGGAACGGGAGCCATCGTTGGCATCCGTTTCAGGGATAGGAATGACTAGTTTCCGAATGACTTCGGTTTCAGTTATGTCGGTTTTTTTTGGCTCGTTGCTCATGGTTAGTTTCCTTTTAGTTGACGTAGGTGATTACTTATAGCTGTCGCCACAAAGGTTAGGACACTGGGATCAAATGGGGTGTGGGGGCTTTGCCCCCAGCCAGGGGTTCCACCCCTGCACCCCGTCCTAACCAATCCGTCTATGGCTATAAGAGATTTCTAGCAAAGAATTGAAGAGATTTCTAGCAAAGAATGTCTCAAGAGTTGCATGAACGTCTCGCTCACAGCGACAAGATGTCCGCAGTGCGGAGGTAATTGTTTTATGGGAAATTCCTTACTCTGCGATCGCCCCCAAAGCACAAAGGGTTGCACGTTGGGCAGATGTTAACCCGATCGCGCCGGTAATAGTCATGCCTTCGTAGGGGCGATCGGCGCTGAGGCTATTCATGGGTTCTCCGGTTTTACTATCCCACAGACGAATGGTACCGTCATCACTGCAACTGGCAATTATTCTTCCTTTGTGATTAAACGTAACCATCCAGACCACTTGGTCATGACCGTGCAGGGTCTGCCGACAGGTGGCGGTGGTGACATCCCATAGTTTCACCAAGCAATCTTCGCCACCACTAGCTAAGGTTAAGCCGTCGGGACTAAAGGCTAGCGATCGCACTCCCTGAGTATGCTGTGCCAATGTGTGGAGGCATTGGCCGGATTGCAAATCCCAGAGCTTGATGCTGCGATCGCCACTGCCACTAGCCAGCCGCGTTCCGTCGGGGCTATAGGCCACTGTACGCACCCGATCGGTGTGTCCATGCAAAGTTCGCACACAGGTGCCTGTACTCACCGCCCAGAGTTTTACAGTGTGATCATCGCTGCCGCTGGCAATTGCTAATCCCTGCGGATGAAAAGCGACCGATGTGACTCGGTGAGTGTGCTCTGACCATGTGTGTAAACATTCACCAGAGCGGACTTCCCACAGCTTCACCGTTTTGTCGCTGCTAGCACTGGCTAACGTTTGACCCGTGGGGCTAAAGGCGATCGCCTGCACCCAGCCTGTATGCCCCGCCAGCGTTTTCACATAGTCAAGGGTAGAAGCGTGCCAGAGTTTGATCGTGTGGTCATCACTGGCGCTGGCTAGGAGGCTGCTGCTAGTTTGCTTCATCAAGGGAACTGAAGCAGCCGGGTTAAAGGCTACGGCGGTAACTACATCGCTATGGCCTTTCTGCACATGTGTGCAAACCCCCGTTTCCACATCCCATAGCCGCACGAGTTGGTCTTTGCTGCCACTGGCTAAAATCCGATCGTCGGAGCTAAAGGCAACAGCCGCTACCCAATTTCGGTAGGATTTAATCGTGGTCAAACATTGTCCCAATTCTACATCCCATAGCCTGACGGTCTGATCCTCACCACCGCTGACCAATAGCCGACCATCAGCACTGAAGCTGACTAGCCACACCTGATGCTGATGGTCTGGTAAGATTCTGAGACATTGGCGCGTCTCTACGTCCCACAGACGTACGGTTTTGTCATCGCTACCCGTTGCCAGCAGTTGACCGTCGGGGCTAAAGGCGATCGCCCACACAGTAGCATGATAGTCTGGCAGGGTCGCCACACAGTTTCCGGTCTGCACGTTCCAAAATTTCACGGTGTCGCGATCGCTGCCAGTCACTAATGTTTTACCATCGGGACTCAACGCAGTAGATAACATCCAATTAACGTGAGTGGCAATGGTTTGAATACACTCACCGGATGTCAGGTTCCACACGCGAATAGTCTGATCATCACTAGTGCTGATTAATGTCTGATGGTCGGGAGTAAAGATGACGGTGAGAATGCGATCGCCATGTCCTTTCAATGTTTTAATACATTGGTGTGTTTTCACATCCCATACGCAAATAGTCGGTTCATGACTCCCACTAGCGAGCAGGGTGCCATCGGGACTGAAAGCGAGTGTTTGAATTCCACTCGTATGACCATGCAGAGTTTTGAGGCATTGTCCTGTTTGTACATCCCAGAGGCGGATCGTCTGGTCATTGCTGCCGCTCGCTAGCAGGTTGCCGTCAGGGCTGTATGCGACACAGCGTACCCAGGCAGTATGCCCTTCAAAGGTGGCAATCTGTCGCCGCTCGGCAATGCGCCATAGCAGAATATCCCGGTCAATACCCGTGGCTAGTAGTGCACTACTAGGGCTAAAGGCGATCGCCAACACATCTCCTAGCGTTTGAGTAAATACAGAACGGGTGAGATCAGCATGGGCAAAATTGACGCGATGTAAGTTCACTCCTTGTAGGTAAACCTGCCACACGGTTAAATGAGAGAAATCATAGCCGCTTAGGTTGATATCCAGCCGATTCAACAGGTTTAGCAGATTGCCAGCCGCATAGCCTGGTGGTTGAGCCGATCGCGCTTTGAGGATGGATAGGGTTTGATTTAACTGTTGAGTTACTAGTGCTTTCGTTCCTAATCGCTGCTGTAATCGATCTATGACTGGCGTTAGAAGTAATCGAGCTTGGGTGTGGCGCAAGTAGTCTTTTGTTTGGGCTTTGCTGAGGGCATGACTATCAATTAAAGTTATGTCTCCGTACATTAACTCGTCACACACTCGTTCAATTAAGCAATCGCTGACATATTCCATGACCACGGGCTGTTGGGTAAAGGTGGCAACTTTGCCATCGGGTGCAGTGGCTGTCGCTTTTTCGATTAGCGATCGCTGCCGCAGGGAGTCTAACGCGTCCAAAACAAGCCGTGGGGACGTAGTTGATAAGATGTCTGTACGCAATTCTGCCAGTGAAACCCATTCACGATTGATTGCCAGCCAATACATCACCTGCTGTTCAAACTGGGTAAGACGATTGAATTGTTGCTCTAGTAAATCAGATATATCGCCGAATACAGCGGTACCCTGGGCTAGAAACTGAGCTACATCGCCATCAAATAGTTCTTGAATGGTGGTCGCGACAATTTTTAGGGCTAGAGGATTGCCAGAATAGTGATCAATTAAGGCTTGACCGTCAGTTGCCAGAATTGAAACCCCTTTCTCTTCAAGCATGGCTTGGGCGTTGTTGGGGTCTAGACCCGCCAAGCGCAGCGAGCGAATCGGTGATGTTTTGCCCTCTTTGGCTGTCAAACCGCTAGGCTTTTCGCGACTTGTGACTACCAGGCAGCTCTGATGACGGCCTTCTCCTACACTTTGAAACAGGTGGGCATACACTTCATAGCCTTCTCGGTATGCACCAGCTCGCGCGTGAGACTTGTCTGCTGAACTGTCACCTGTAGATAAAATCGATTCTGCATTATCTAGCACTAGCAAACAACGAGACATCCGCAAGTGCTCAATCAAGCGCGTGATTCTGCCTCCAATTGCCTCTGGTAAGTCTAGCTGTTGCCGACGAGAAAGGACATTCAGCAGATCTGCTAATAAATCTAGCAGCGGTGGGGCATTGCGTAGCGATCGCCAGATTACATAGTCAAATTCGGCTTGAACCTGTTCTGCCAGTTTGATCGCTAGAGCTGTTTTACCAATGCCACCCATGCCTATTAGCGTGATCA
The DNA here is from genome assembly GCA_038321765.1 of Elainellales cyanobacterium. Lineage (GTDB taxonomy): Bacteria > Cyanobacteriota > Cyanobacteriia > Elainellales > Elainellaceae > CASBQJ01. Next base: position 14,000 of record JBBQFG010000016.1, on the reverse strand, counting down.
GGCGGCAGCGATCTGCTGCAATCCACTGTGTCAATGTCGTCAGTTCTGTAGCACGTCCGTAAAATATAGAGACGTCCATGGCTTCGCCCCAGTCTTGTTTGGCCGCAGCAGGGGTAGCGGTGGCAGCACTCAGGGGTAGGCCAGGTTGGGGAGAGGAGGAAGGCGCAGAATCAAGGGGATCAATCTGATAAATGGGTGATGGATCGGGTAAGCCCTTTAAGTGCCGTTCTCCAGCGTAGCGAATCGGGACGGGCAAGTGAGACTTTACGACATCATACACAGATTGAGATAGGCAAATGCTGCCTGGTTCTGCTTCAGCCTGTAGGCGAGCGGCCATGTTAACGCAGTTGCCCATGACATCGTTGTTGCCATACACCACGTCACCCAGGTCAATTCCAATCCGGTGTTGCAAACTACCTTCAGGCGGCAGTTCGGTGGCGATCGCCCTCAGCGTTTGTTGGATGGCGATCGCACAGGATACAGCTTGCTCTGCACTGTGAAAATAAAGGAGTAGCCCATCGCCTAGGTTCTTTAGCACCCGGCCACCAGACTGTTGACAGAGGGTTCGCATCTGCTGAAAGTCTTGCTGCATCAGGGTTAGGGTGTGACGCTCATTGGTAGCCATGCGCTGAGTGGAGGACACGACATCCGTAAAGACGATCGCGGCTAGGGTTCGCTGGCTTAGGGGATCAGTTGGTTCTGGATCTCGGTCGGCGATCGCATCAGCATCGAGAGATAGTTTGTCGCACAGTTCCAGGAAGGTGGCACGATCGACGGGTTTGCCGGTGAGGAAGTTACTGATGGTTGCTAGTGATAAGCCAATCTCTTCCGCCAACGCACGCTGACTGGGGAAGCCACTGCGACGAACGGACAGTTTAACGTTATCAATCGATGCCTGACAAACCCTGAGTGATCTAGACATGCGTAGATCTTGAAGCAGATGCTCATTTATTTAGTTTAATAGTAACTATTCAGGCTGAAGATTGATGGAAAATTGGATGCCCGAGTAATAGATTTTCTAGAGCATTTAGCAGATTACGTCCCTGCTTTTTGAGAGTGGAAAGAAAGTCTCGAATGCGACAAAAGACATAAGTACCTTTCACTAAGGTTTGCCAAGCCGCAGAATCCTCAGAAGCCGTATTTTAGTTGGGTTTTTCTAATTCTAAAGAAGCGAGTTGCAACTCTATTACGACAACACTGAACGGTTTAGCAGTTTTGCAAAAAACGTTTCTAGAAAGCAAGCCTGATAGGGGTTTGAGCTGCGATCGCGATCGCCCTTCCTTGTATAGGGATGGGTCTAACGTGATGATTCTTCCGAGCGTTCAGTGCAGTCTCGTCTTTGTATCGCAGCAGACCTTGCGTAAAGTTTGTGCAGCAAAATATAGGGTCTAAAGCGGGAAATAACCGCTTAAAAGCTACAAAATTAGAGAGGGTTGAAAGGATGGAGCATCAGGTTCTAAGCAAGAATTTAGATGCAATCACATTGACTAACAAACGACAGCTAGCGTGTTGGTGTTCCTGATTTCATGTGTGATTTTTTTTTGAAAGGGGCGCTCCACGCCCCTTTCAAAAAAAATCACACCCAGATTACAGCGCTTTGCGCTTGGTTGAATGTGGGTTGTTTTGTAGAAGCCACGCGGAGCGTGGCTTCTACAAAACAACTGTGGTCTATGCAATTGAAAATTGCTGTAAGCAATGCCTCAACGGTGTTTTGAGCGACAGCAATATGGCAAACGACAAAAAAAGTGTCGGAGCGACAAAACCTTGCCAACAACGACACTTATTGAGTCAAATGACAACATCAACGAGCATGGAGGGACTCGAACCCCCGACCCTCAGAACCGGAATCTGATGCTCTATCCACTGAGCTACATGCCCTCGTTCACTTGCTGAGTATAGCACTTTGAAGAATGCGTCTGGTGTGACTTTCTCTAAAGGTTTATGAGATAGTCGTTTCGGGTGTTGGGTAGAACCACCGTGACATTTGGCTAAATTCTTGGCCAAATGTTAATCGAGCCGCTGTTTCCTAAGCCTCTGCCTTGAACAACCCAGATGTTTTGTAGAGAGTTGCGCCCTTTGCCACTCTCTACAAAACATCTGGGTAGTGGTATTGATGTAAGGATTTTTTGATGGGCGGGCTTCGCCCATCAAAAAATCCTTACCAATTTAGGACTACCAACATCTGTATCCCACGCACTCTAAAACGTGGTGCAGCTACTCAAAAAACATTATTTACTGAGCTTAAATTATGCCCTCTAAGCTGTTGTTTGTCTGTCTGGGTAATATCTGTCGTTCGCCGTCTGCTGAAAATATCATGAATCTGCTGGTTCGAGAAAACGGGCTAGAGGGGGAAATTGTCTGTGATTCGGCAGGTACCGGGAGTTGGCACGTAGGCAGCCCACCCAATCCCCCAATGGCAGCCGCTGCCTTTAAAAAGCTAGGCATTCAGCTAGAGGGGGCTGCCCGCCAGTTTCAGCCATCAGATTTTGAAGCATTTGATCTAATTTTGGCCATGGATCATGAAAATTATGCCAATATCTTATGTCTTGCGCCCCAGGGGAAATATGACCACAAGGTAAAACTGATGTGCGATTATTGCCGCAAGTACCCCGATCGCGATGTGCCTGACCCTTACTACGGTGGTGCTGAAGGCTTCGATTATGTGATTGATTTACTGATGGATTCCTGTGGGGGTCTGCTAGAAGAATTAAAGGCATAAGCGGTTTGCAAGGTTGATGTTTCGTACGCTTTACATCAGAAACATCAGCCTTCACGTTCTTTCAACCTCATTCAATTAAATGATGATCCATCGCAAAGCGTACTAGCTCGGCACGGTTGCTGGTATTGGTTTTGCGGAGGAGGCTGCTAACGTATTTTTCGACCGTGCGAGAGCTGAGATGGAGGCGATCGCCGATCTGATTATTCGATAACCCATCGGTGAGTAAGGACAACACTCCCTGCTCTCGCAGCGTCAAGTCAAGATTTTTGACCATGGCGATCGCGTGAGTTCTGTGGAGCAGCCTATCGTCTGCGACTCTGTCATCGGATTGAGATTGCGTATGCAGTCGCCATTCTGACTGAATCAATTGCGATCGCTCTAGCAAATTTCGAATTACAGCACCTAATTCGGGCAGCTCAAATGGCTTTGGCAAGTAGGCATCACAGCCAAGTTGATAGCCCCTAATCCGCTCTTCCGTATTGGTTCGGGCTGTCAAGAAAATTACAGGCAGTAGTCGCAAAGAGGGCTTCAGACGCACCTGCCGCACTAGCTCATAGCCATCCATTTGTGGCATCACCACATCCGTCACAATCAGATGGGGTTGAAACTGATCGACTTGAGCCAGCGCTTTCTTACCGTCTTCTGCCATCACCACAAGATAGCCTGCCAGCTCTAAGTAATCACTCACAGCCAGACGAGTTCCCAAATCGTCATCTGCCACCAAAATTGTTAGAGGCATTGCATAAAGACTAGGTAGCGAATGATGAACATCCCTAGCCTAAATCAAATCTTCAAAAAAATTGCTGCTGCTAAGGAATGAGAATTAAATAACTCCGCCATTCTTCTGTAGGGGCGAACGGCCGTTCGCCCCTACCAGCAATCAAATTCCCGATCTTAATTAAATCCATAATCCTAAGCATATTTCCTCGATTCTCTGTCCTCGCTGACATTTTGGTAGTGGTATTGAGGTAAGTAGGTGGGCTTAAGTAAATATAGCGGTAGCCATGATCAATAGGACGCCTCCCTGTCATTCCCGCGCAGGCGGGAATCCATCTACTCGATAGGTGCGGGGGTGGATTCCCGCCTGCGCGGGAATGATGCTGGCATGTCCTAAGCTTTATGACTATGGCTATATTAAGATCCTAAAACCCTGCGCGGGCGGCGCAGGGTTTTAGGATTTGGTTTTTATTTAGGTTGAACTACGTAAGGATTTTCAGATGGGCGGGCGAAGCCCGCCCATCTGAAAATCCTTACAAGTTTAGGACTACCACATTTTTATAAGCTCCAGAGATCAAAGAAGATGGGTAATTTGGGTTTGCTCATTCGAATGAGGGCGTTTTGTGTGATGCGCGTTAGGGTTGGCATTTTTCCCCATAGGCTTTAAGGACAGGTCAGAAACTGCCACATCTCCATTTATGTCCTACTAAACAACCCCAGAAAATGAAAGCAAACCGCTGATATGATAGTTCTTAAAAAGAATTTAGATTTTTAAGTTTCGTTTAATGCTTTGACTTTTCTAACGTTTTCGCAGTCGGCTGTCTGGTTTAGCGACTAGCATAACAGCAGCCTAATGCAAATCTGGGACGATTCTTGTGGTGTAGGAGAAGGACAGGAGTGCATAAAACATCCATTGGTTCTGCCAGTGCTCATGCACAGCGCAGCCCGCATGAACTCATCCGAATTGGGGTAATCGGTGTTGGCAACATGGGTCAACATCACACCCGTGTTCTCAGTTTACTAAAAGATGTAGAACTGGTCGGCATTTCAGATGTCAATGTTGAGCGAGGGCTAGACACCGCCAGCAAGTACCGCGTTCGGTTTTTTGAAGACTACCACGAGTTGCTAAATCGGGTCGATGCCGTTTGCATTGCCGTGCCGACTCGTCTACACCATACAGTCGGGATGACTTGCCTCCATGCTGGGGTGCATGTGTTGATCGAAAAGCCCATTGCTGCCAGCATTGCCGAGGCGGAATCATTAGTGAACGCAGCGGCTGAGTTTAATTGCATTTTGCAGGTGGGGCACATTGAGCGCTTTAACCCAGCGTTTCAAGAACTCAGCAAAGTGCTCAAGACCGAAGAGCTACTGGCACTTGAAGCGCATCGCATGAGTCCCTATTCTCAGCGGGCTAACGATGTATCTGTGGTGCTCGATTTGATGATCCACGACATCGACCTGCTATTAGAATTGGCCGGGTCACCCGTTGCTAAGCTTACTGCCAGCGGCAGCCGTGCGTCCGATTCGGGCTATCTAGATTACGTGACGGCAACCTTGGGCTTTGTCAATGGCATTGTGGCTACCCTGACCGCCAGCAAGGTAACGCATCGCAAAATTCGCCGCATTGCTGCCCACTGTAAAAGCTCTCTCACTGAAGCCGATTTTCTCAATAACGAGATTCTGATTCATCGCCAAACGACGGCCAACTACCTGACGGATTATGGGCAGGTGCTTTATCGTCAAGATGGCCTAATTGAAAAGGTTTACACCAGTAATATTGAACCGCTGCACGCAGAATTAGAGCATTTCGTTAACTGCGTTCGGGGTGGCAACCAACCCTCGGTGGGTGGCGAACAAGCGTTGAAGGCGCTACGTCTAGCTAGTTTGATTGAACAGATGGCGCTAGATGGGCAAGTATGGCGATCGCAAGATCTAACTGCAATGCCTACCACCACTCCTGCTATTTCTGTCTAAATTAATCGTAGAGACGCGATTAATCGCGTCTCTACGATTAATCGCGTCTCTACAATTAATCTAAACGGTGCTGTCTTCCACGACCTGATTGCCGTGTCGTAAGCTGGCTTCAATAAAAGGATCTAATTCGCCGTTCATTACATCGATAATCGCCGTGGTTTCTACGCCAGTGCGTAAATCTTTAACGAGCTGGTATGGATGAAAGACATAGTTACGGATTTGGTTTCCCCAGGCCGCTTCTACCATGTCGCCGCGAATGTCGGCAATTTCTTGGGCGCGCTGTTCTTTAGCAATGATCAACAGCTTGGCCTTAAGGCGAGCCAGTGCCTTTTCTTTATTTTGCAGTTGCGATCGCTCTTCGGTACAGCGCACCATTAACCCAGTTGGCACATGCTTGATAATCACCGCCGTTTCTACCTTGTTGACGTTTTGCCCGCCTTTACCACCTGAGCGAGTGGTCGTAATTTCCAAATCCTTATCGGGAATGTTTAACTCCACCGAATGATCCAGAATTGGCATCACTTCCACCCCAGCAAAACTAGTTTGCCGCTTGTCATTGGCATTAAAGGGCGAAATTCGCACCAGTCGGTGGGTACCCTTTTCGTTTTTGAGGTAGCCATAGGCATACCGCCCATTGAGTTCTAGGGTGGCCGATTTGACTCCCGCTTCGTCCCCTTCTGACAGTTCCGACAGGTAAACCTTGTAGCCGTGGCTTTCACCCCAGCGAGTATACATTCGCAGCAACATCTCAGCCCAGTCTTGAGCGTCGGTGCCCCCTGCGCCTGCGTTAATCGTCACGACAGCACCGCCGTCGTCGTAGGGTTCTGACAACATTTGCTGTAGCTCCCACTGATCAAGCTCTTGGCTCAAGCGGGTCAGGTTAGTCCGGGCTTCTTGGAGCAGCGTTTCGTCGGATTCTAACTCCAGCAGCTCTAGGACAGCCCTGGCATCGTTGAGGCTAGAGTGCCATCGCTCCATTTGCTCTAGGTGCGACTTCAAATCGTTCATTTCTTGTAGAACGGTTTGCGCTTTGTCTTGGTCATCCCAAAAAGCGGGCTGCGAGGCGACTTGCTCTAAGTCTTGAATTTTTGCCGTCAGTGCAGGAACGTCAAAGATAGTCCTGGGTTTTACCCAGGCGCTCAGATAACAGATCAACGTCGCGTTTAATTTCGATGGTGTCTAACATGCTTCGTGAAAGTGTTTGCCTAATATCTAATCTTAATCTCTCAAGGTAGTCCTAAATTGGTAAGGATTTTCTGATGGGCAGGCGAAGTCAGCCCATCAAAAAATCCTTACATCAATACCACTACCATCTCTCAATTCTCTACTTGGTAAGCGATACAGATGATATGGCCTTGGGATAGGCGATGCGCTTGTGGTTGAACTGTTGCCAGACTTGAACGAAGATTTCGGCAATGCAGTGCATCTCAGAGCGGTGGAGTCCAGACTCCACCAGTTGGTTGTCTTGCCAGCGCGCGCGCAGGATGCGGTTGACCATGGCCAGTGCTTCTTCGGGAGTGGCATCTTTGAGCGATCGCAGGGCAGCTTCACAAGAGTCGGCCAGCATGACAATACCGGTTTCCCGCGATTGGGGAATGGGGCCATCGTAGCGGAAGGTGGCTTCGTTGACCTGAATCTGGGGGTTTTGTTGCGATCGCTGCTGCGCCTCATGAAAAAAGTAGGCAATTAACATGGTGCCCTGATGTTCAGGAATAAATGCCCGAATCGCCTTAGGCAGGCGATATTTACGCGCCATCACTAGACCTGCACTGACATGCTTTTTAATAATGTCTGCACTTTTCCACGGATCGTCGATCAGATCATGCTTATTGGGTGCGCCCATCTGATTTTCAATAAACCCCTGGGCATCGTGCATTTTGCCAATGTCGTGATACAGCGTTCCAGTTCTCACCAGCTCTACATTACAGCCGAGGGCACGAGCCGCCGCTTCCGCCAGAGTCGCCACGAACAGAGTGTGCTGAAACGTACCAGGAGCCTCTGCCGCCAGTCGCTTAAGCAAGGGACGATTCGGATTGGCGAGTTCTACCAGCCGACTCGGAGTAATCAAATCAAACACTTGTTCTAAATAGGGGCTGATCCCCAACGCCACCACACTCCAGGCCACCCCCAACAGACCTTGCAGAGCCGATGCCGTCAGGATGGTGTACCAAACGGAGCCTGTGCCAGCACTCAAAGCCAAGCTGGCGATCAGGTAAACCGTTCCTTGGGTGAGACCAACCGCACCCCCCAGCAGGGCTAGCTCCTCACGCGATCGCAGCCGACCTGCCATTACAGCACCCAATAAGCTGCCAACCGCACTTGCAATTAGATGCCGCCCGCTCACCTCTAAGCCAACCGGCAGGCTAACGCTAAGCAGCAAGACGACCACCACTCCCAACGGCGACCCGTAAAAACTGCTGACCAGCAGCCCAATTGCAGGCAGGCTAGTGGCAGATAGCCCCAACGCAAGTAACAGCGGTGTGGTTAGGGTCAGGAGCAGGATCAGAATGTAGTCTCTGCGCCGCAACCCTGGGTGAAACCGCCGTTCTACCAGCAAAAACACGGCAATCCCGCCGCTAATTAAGGCGGCAAATCCTGTCAACCCAAACCAGTTAATGCCGCGCTGGCTCAAGCCAAAATAGTCCAGCAAGACAAAATCTTCTTGGGTAATGGTTTCACCTGCGCTCACAATCAACTCGCCCCGGCGCACATCGACCTGCACAGGTTCCACTGCCTGAGCGGCCTGCTCTGCCTGTAACCGTGTTTGGTCTACATCTTGTGTCAGATTCGGTTCAATTGCCGCCATTAGGGTTCCTACAGCCAGCGGCACCGCAGCAGGTGGAATATCGGCGATCGCCTGCGCTTTTACGGCATTTTCAAGCAGTGCATCAGGCAATCCCGGAGCCACGCCCTGAGTCAATACGCGCTCCAAAATTCGGCGCATTTCCACTTTGGCGGTGAGCCAGTCTGTATCTGTCAGGCTAAAAATTTGGCTGATATATATGCTTTTTACGGCATCACGTCCGGCTCCCACGCTAGAGGATGCATTTAGCGCTGTTAACGCCAAGCTATAGCTTTGGCGATTTTGCAAAATCAGTCGCTTCAGGGTAGAGAAATCCTCGGCTGAAACGGTGCGCCGATGGTTTTCGAGTTCTAGAATTGCCAATTGCTGAATTGAGGCAACCGAACTATTAGCCTCACCAGATGCCCCAGCGGATGACGGCAGGCGGGTTGAGGGTTTACTAGACGGATTGCTACCCTCTACGCGGGCGATCGCCACTTGCCACTCGGCCTCTGAGGTTTGGCGTAAATACCGCTGGGTAGCCGTTGACAGCGTGGAGGTAGACACAAACGGAAATGTACCCGCCTTCTGACGCAACCCATCGCCCTCATCTAACAGCCCTTGCAGCGATTGATAAATTCGCTGATTGACCGCTTGATCAATCTTTAAGACCGGAACAGCGCCTAGTCGGGCTGCGACTCGTTTTTCTTCGGTCGATTTAGCATCTGTTATCTGCACTGAATCCGGTGCCCTCAGGGTACTGGGAGCGATTGTATCCACCGCTAGCTGCGGCTCATTATAAAACCGATAGCCAATTGCGCTAGTCAGCAACAAAACCGCTAAAACGTAGTAAAGGCTATTGTGCGATCGCCGTCTTAGCGACACATCCTTACGGCGGGGTGGCTGAGAATGCCGCAGGTATTTCCAGCTCCAATCCGACAGGCGAAGTAACCGTTTTTGCCATGCCCCGACTAGCTTCAAACCATTACCCTGATCTGAAGCCGCCTGTGCATCGATCTTGAAATTAGCTCTTTGAGCGCGATGACTTTGAGAGCGATTAGACGTAATGCCAAATGCACTAGTCCATCGCCGCTGCCCTAGTTGTTGGATGAACAGGCGGAACGGTTTCATGAATGTACCAAAGGGTACGCCAACAAAGAGTTCCGGAAATACACCATGAGTGTGACCAAGGGATCGAGGGTGAAATCAACAGATCAAGGGTCTTTTTTGATAATTTTCCTAAACGGATAAGCATTACTCACCGTTACAAAAAAATCCCTAGCACACTAAAAAGAAGTTATAGCTGTCGCCACAAAGGTTAGGACACTGGGATCAAAGGGGGTGTGGGGGCTTTGCCCCCAGCCAGGGGTTCCACCCCTGCACCCCGTCCTAACCAATCCGTCTATGGCTATATTACAGCTACTGCCATAAAGATTGAAGCACCTTCTTCACCAAGACCCGTGTGGAGTGCGGCTTCTAGTGAAGAAGCTAATTAAGTCTAACTGATTAGTTCCATAGAAATGGTGCCCACTTAGCCCACTTAACTTAGCCCACTTAAACGGAATACACCTGAAATAATCGCACTTATCATTATATTCCGTAGGCAAGTGGGGAACTAGCGAAGAACTACGATTCCTAACCCCACGCTGTTTTCTTACCAACCTCACCACCCCACTTAATACAAAGGTATAGCGGTAGCCATGATCAATAGGACGCCTCCCTGTCATTCCCGCGCCGGCGGGAATCCATCTGCTCGATAGGTGCGGGGGTGGATTCCCGCCTGCGCGGGAATGACGCTAGCATGTCCTAAGCTTTATGACTATGGCTATAGTCATAAAGCTTGTAAGGATTTTCAGATGGGCGGGCGAAGCCCGCCCATCTGAAAATCCTTACGTAGTTCAACCTAAATAAAAACCAAATCCTAAAACCCTGTGCCGCCCGCACAGCGGGCGGCACAGGGTTTTAGGATTTTATATTTGCTTAAGCCCACCTACTTACAATTTTACAAAAAGAGAAGCAAGTCCAGGTGCGTAGCGCCATTCTTCAAGAGTCGTAAGGGTTCTCAGGCTCAGAAATTTGTGTCAACGTCTTGGCTTGCAGGACAAGTTGCCGCGTTCCACCAACCGTTTCAGTGATCATTGTGCCTTCTATTCGAAGCCATTGATCTTGCGGATACGCACTGCGGCTAGTTGCTAATTTGATGGGGAGACCAACCGGGTAAGTGTCTGCGGCACAGCACGTGATGACAAAGCGAGCGAGAGTCAGGTAGGTGTCGGGCAGGTTTGGAGTATGGATTACAAATCCCTCAATTCGGGCAGCCTGCCCTGTATAGGCATCCGGTTCAGGATATACGTTTAGGGTTCGTACCCAATCGACTAAGGATTTGTCTTCAGTACGAACGTTGGCGCGAAAAGCCTGGGGCTGCGATCGCGTCAGAGTGAGGGTATCTGTCACCCCTCGATCTAATGCCACCTGGCTAGCAAATGCACGCGGCGTAAACTGCAATCCAAACAGCGCAACCGCCAGCATCAACATACTGCCCCATCCCGGCGGCAGAATGTTGACGTGTGCTGCCTGTACCAGCGGCTGACGCGATCGCATTAGCCGCACGACATCTATTAGCTTCACAAGCCCTAAGCCAACCAAGGTAACACCAGCGACGATTACCAGCCATACGTAGTTTGGATGGAGCAAAATGTTGATTCGCCCAGTTAGCCAAAACTGCAAGAGCAAAATGCCCCAGGCCAGAGTTGCCAAGACATCTAGCCAAAGTAACCGTAAGACTGACGTTGAGCGGGAAGACGGCATAGGAAAGAAAGATAGAGGACAACGGATGTATACGCAAGGAGCAAGCAAGGCTAACGGTTTCGTCGTAATCTCACCTGAGCTGTAATCTCACCTGAGCTGTAATCTCACCTGAAATTAAGAGGAGTTGCATGACGTTGCGGATGCGGAGCGCTCACAACGTCATCCAACAGTAAGGCTTTTCTTAGCTCACGTATTCTTAGCTCACGTATAAGTTGACTAGCAGGGTGAGAATGAAGGTTAACTGACCTGCCAGGATAAACATGTAGGCGATCGCCCGTCCTTTGAAGACGGAGAGTAAAAGGGCGATGTTTTTCAGGTCGATCATGGGACCAAATACCAAAAATGCCAGCAGAGAGCCGCTGGTAAAGGTAGAGGCAAACGATAGTGCAAAGAATGAATCGACAGTGGCGCAAATTGAGACAATCCAAGCAAGCCCCATCATGACCAAAATGGACGTGACTGGCCCTTGACCCAACCCCAGTATCGCCTCACGGGGAATAGCAACTTGCAGAACAGCGGCGATCGCCGCACCTAAGATCAGGATGCCACCCAGCTCCCGCAGCTCTTGCACCATATTGTCTACCATCAGCCGCAATTTCTCGGGCAGTGATTTTGTCAGCATTGGGTTGCTGACCAACGCAGCCATCTGCACTCCACCCCCATCCAATCGCAGTGGTTCGCCTGCCTTTCCCAACAAAAACGTGCCCGACTGCAATAGGTTTGACACGGGTTCGCTGCCAAGTCGGTTCTGCGGCAGCCGTTGTGCCCTGGTGGTTGGCATGGCACGCGCCACAGAGGGTTGTAGCAGAGGCCGTAAGTCAGCTTGGGTACTAAAGACACAGCCGAGGATGACCGCAATCAGCAGCGAAAACCCCACCCGCAGAAATACCACTTCCGGTTGATCGCGAAACGCTGTCCAGGTAGCCCAAAAAACAATTGGGTTGACCGTTGGTGCTGCTAACAAGTAGCCGATCGCCATTGCAGGAGAGGCTCCCTGCACTAATAACCGCCGCGCCACGGGCACATTGCCACATTCGCAAACCGGAAACAAAAACCCAATGCTGCTTCCCATTAGCGCTGCTAATAGAGGATTTTTGGGCACGGCTGCAATCAGTCGGCGTTCATCTATGAAGAGCAGCAGCACACTAGAGAATAGAACCCCTAGCAGCAAAAATGGCATCGCTTCTACCAGCAAACTGAAGAAAAGGGTCAGAACACTGTTCAACTGAACCATGCGATCGCGCCACAACTTAACATCTCGGTTGATCCCCAAGGGATCGAGAAGATATTCTATCGTCTTTAGGGTATAGAGAATCGAATCAAAGCCATCTGACCAGCAATTCTCCCTGGGGCTTTCAAACTGAGAGCTGTGGCTACCTGCCCTACAACTAAGTAGCTCAACCTAAATAAAAACAAGATTCTAAAAGTCTGCGTCGCCCGCTGCGCGGGCGGCGCAGACTTTTAAGGTTTTACATTTAATTACGCCCATCTATTTATCTGGCAGAGCTGATTATCTGGCAGAGCTGATTATCTGGTAGAGCTGAATCTGAAATGTTTTTCAAAAATACTTCCAAATCATTACCCATTCAGCAACGCCAGCCTATCTATAGCTGTCGCCACAAAGGTTAGGACACTGGGATCAAAGGGGGTGTGGGGGCTTTGCCCCCAGCCAGGGGTTCCACCCCTGCACCCCGTCCTAACCAATCCGTCTATGGCTATAAATCGGCATTAGAGAGAGTGCCCGCCGCGATCGCTCATAACTTTTATCAGAAAATATTGTCTTCAATGCTGTATCAGGCTCTACCGAACCCAATCGCTAGATCCGCTATGGTCATAGCGATTTCAGGAATGTTATCCCGATCACATCTCGTATGCGCCTGGAACAATTGCAAGCATTTTTAGCAGTGGCGGAAACCGGCAGTTTTCAGCAGGCAGCCGTACGGTGTGGCGTAACCCAGTCCACGATTAGCCGTCAGGTACAAGCGCTGGAAAGCGATCTGGGAATTTCTTTATTTCATCGCACTGCCCAGGTGAAATTAACGGTAGCGGGCGATCGCCTCGTGCCTCGTGTTCGCAAAATCTGGCAAGAATGGCACACCGCCGTTCAAGAATTGGCAGAACTGAAAGCTGGCAAGCAGCCAGAACTCTGTGTGGCAGCTATTCATTCAATTTGCTCTTATCACCTGCCGCCTGTTTTGCAGCAGTTTTGTCGAGATTATCCAGAGGTGCAGCTACGGGTGACGGCCTTAGGCAGCGATCGCGCCCTTAAGGTCTTAAAAGATGGGCTGGTGGATCTGGCGATCGTGATGAATAATCGCTTTTTGGTGGCTAGCCCCGAAATGATTGTGCAAGCGCTGTATGATGAGCCGATCAAAGTATTGATGGCAGCCGATCACCCCCTCACCGTTTACCAATCTGTACCCTGGCTAGAGCTTGCTAAATTTCCGCAGGTGGTGTTCAAAGACGGCTACGGGATGCAGCGCATTGTGCAAGAGCAGTTTGCTCGCCGAGGTACCCCCCTCTATGCGGCCCTAGAGCTAAATACCCCCGATGCCTTTCGCGGCGTGGTACGTCAAGGCACGATGGTGGCGCTATTGCCCGAATCAGCGTTGCTAGAAGCCTACACCGACCCAACGCTGGCAATTCGCGAAATCGATACGGGTCACCCTCATCCTGTGAGCGATCCACCCTTGACCCGTCAAGTGGTGATGGTGACCACTAGCGATCGCCTCCAAATTCCCCCCATTCGCCATTTCTACGATCTGATTCTCTCCCAGTTGTCTCAGTATCGTAATCGGCAATCGGTTTCTGATCTGAGCCTGAAACTGGGTTCTAAACATTAAACGTTCTAAGAGGATGTTTGAAAAGTGGTCTGCTGTGATTTTAGGCACCTGTTGATCCCCCTAGCCCCCTACCCTTCGGGAAGCCGCTTCGCGTCTATAAAAAGGGGGGAACTGGACTCAAAGTCCCCCTTTTTAAGGGGGATTTAGGGGGATCTAA
>JBBQFG010000015.1:0-37886 GCA_038321765.1 Elainellales cyanobacterium | reverse complement strand
CCCGTAGTCACGATCGATACCCCGCACCCGTACTCCGATCATCCAGATAACCACGAACATCCACCCACCCCAGAACCCCCCCCCCTTCGGCACCTCCTGATTGGCCCCCCAGAAGTTGGGCAACCTACCCACCACCCCCACCCAAAAAACCCTCCTAACTAAAATAAATATACTGTTATTGTTTTGGTTGCCGCCCCCCCCCCCGCCCCCCACTTCCAAAAAAAGATTAGGTTTTATTTTGTACGCAATCCTTACCAGGTTAGGACTACCAATTTTTCATGAACTGGACGCCACTTTTAACCGACGATGGCTCTTTTACATTCTTTTCAGACGAGTTTGGGGAGTCGTTTCATAGCCAAGCTGGAGCCAAGACAGAGGCTTTTACCAAGTTCTCTCAGGTTACAGCGCTGACGGAGCGTGCCCAAAGCGGTTCGCTGCGGCTACTAGATATCTGTTATGGCTTGGGACATAACACGGCGGCGGCGTTAGAGACTATTTGGGCAGCTAATCCAATCTGCCAGGTAGAACTCTATGGGTTGGAGTTAGACGAGACGGTGCCTCAAGCGGCGATCGCCCCTGCTCTCATCGAAAGTTGGTCGCCAGATGTACAGAGGGTTCTAGAGGCGATCGCCCTGCACCACCGTTATACAACGCCCATTTTACAAGCGACCTTGCTGATTGGCGACGCTCGTCAGACGATTCAACGGCTGGCTCAAACTGGCTTTCAAGCCAACGCTATCTTTTTTGACCCGTTTTCGCCCCAACGCTGCCCTCAACTCTGGACAGTTGAGTTTTTTACTCAAGTCGTACGCTGTTTGGCAACCGATGGCACCTTAGCTACCTACTCGCGATCGGCTGCGGCACGAACGGCAATGCAGGCGGCAGGGCTATCCATTGGTACCATTCCTCTTGACCAATCCCACAGCTCTCACGCATGGTCACAAGGTACAGTGGCAGCGCTGTCTGGGCAACACTTACACCCGCTCTCTCTGATGGAGCAGGAACACCTGAAAACTAGGGCGGCAGTTCCTTACCGTGATCCTAATCTCTTCGATTCAGCCGATTTAATCAATACTCGGCACCAACACGAGCAACAGCAATGCGATGCTGAATCTACGTCTAGTTGGCGACGGCGCTGGGGAATTAATTAGATCTTTAGAACTTGGATAGTGGTATTGATGCAATGATTTTTTGATGGGCGGGCTTCGCCCGCCCATCAAAAAATCCTTACCAATTTAGGACTAAGTAGTTCAACCTACATAAAAACCAAATCCTAAAACCCTGCGCCGCCCGCACAGCGGGCGGCGCAGGGTTTTAGGATTTGGTTTTCAATTAAGCTTAATTAAGCCTATCTACTTATAGCGGTAGCCATAATCAATAGGACGCCTTCCTGTCATTCCCGCGCAGGCGGGAATCCATCTGCTCGATAGGTGCGGGGGTGGATTCCCGCCTGCGCGAGAATGACGCTGGCATGTCCTAAGCTTTGTGACTATTGCTATACCAGAATTTGATGTTACCGCAAGGTGTTTTGGCTAGCAAAGAAACTGGGACAACTGGTTAACGGTAAGGCGTATCCAAGTCGTCTTCATCCTCTTCGTCAATTTCCATGGTGGATTCAATGTCGTCATCTTCTGGCTCACCCGTCATATTGGGGCTAATCAAGGTGATATCGAATTCATCGGGCGGAACTGTTGAATCGGCATCTCGCTTAAGTAAGTAGTAAAGCGCGTGCACTTGAGGCCCAAATACCACTTTGTCTTCGTCTTCTAAGTCATGGGCTTGAAGCTTACGACCATTAATCAACAGGCCATTAGCGCTGGGTTTGCCCTTGAGATTACCATCGACGATGCGGTAGTAGTGGCTACCATCTTCATTGGGCAGTTGAACCAAAGTCGCATGGCGGCGTGAGACAAACTGGGAGATTAGGCGGATGTCGCACTTTGGATCTCTCCCAATAGAGTAGACTGCGCTACGCAATGTGTACTCACGCCGCCCCTTGTTGTCTTCGATAATCAGCAAATGGTTGTAGTGCGATCCTGACATGTGACAACTAAGTGAGTGCAATGACTAGATGGTGCAACAAGCCGTGAAGCTACCAAGTTATGAAAACAGGGACACCGTTTAGGGTAAATCAACAACCCCAGGGGTTATTCTAAGAACCCAATAAAGATTCATCTGGAAGCTTTACCTAGTGTACCTACTCTGAAGCAGAATGAAATCTGTTTGTGCCTATAGAGTTGAAAAAAGTTGAAAAAGTGTCCTCATCCTGGCAGGTTTTATCCTAAAGGCAACGATCGCGATCGCAGGTGCAGCTCTGTTGATGGCACTAGGAGTATTAGATCTAAAAACAGCTTGGATGGCGATCGACTACAAAACCTTTGTCTTTCTGTTTGGCATGATGGTGATTAGCAACAGTTTGGCAATATTGGTTTTTTTCAGCTTGCGCTAAGTAGATGAGCGTAATTAAATATAAAACCTTAAAAGTCTGCGCCGCCCGCGCAGCGGGCGGCGCAGACTTTTAGAATCTTGTTTTTATTTAGGTTGAACTACTTAGATTACTTGCTGCGATGGGTACACAGTCCGTTGGGGTTGCTAGTGGTGTTGACCTTTGGCAGTGGTGTGCTATCGGCTCTATTTCTAAACGACACGATCGCCCTGATTTTGACACCGCTTGTACTCGGACTGGCGCAATCCTTAAACCTGAATCCAATTCCCTACTTACTGGCCTTGGCAGGCGCGACAAATCTTGGCTCAGTCGCCGCCGTAACGGGCAATCCTCAAAATATTGGCCTGCCGCTGACTCTAATCACGTTGGCGCTGGCCTACGTCTGGCTTATGCGCTGAGGCGTGCGGCGGAGTAGCAGTGAGTTGGTCAAAACGCTGACGGAACTGAGTGCCATCAATGCTCCGGCGGCAGAGGGGTTGAGCGAAATGCCCAAGGAAGGCAGCAAAATGCCAGCCGCAACTGGGATACCAAGCACATTGTAGGCAAACGCCCAGAATAAGTTTTGACGAATTTTATTGAAAATGGCGCGGCTGAGGTAAATAGCTTCGACCACATCCGTGAGGCGATCGCGCATTAGTACAATCTCCGATGCCTCTATGGCAGCATCGGTACCAGAGTGCAGCGACAGGCTCACATCGGCTTCTGCCAGGGCAGGCGCGTCGTTGATGCCATCTCCCACCATGGCGACTACTTGCTCTTGCGGGGTTCCGGTTGCTTTTAGACGGGCGATCGCGTCCACCTTGCCTTGGGGCGAGACACCCGCTTGAATCTCTGCAGGCGCAAACCCCAGAGGACGGGCGATCGCGTCAGCCGCTAAGGGATGATCTCCCGTTAAGAGTACCAGACGCATTCCCATTTGTCGTAGGTGCGTCACTGTCTGCGCTGCATCGGGACGCAGGGTATCTTGTGCAGCAATAATTCCCACCAGCACAGAACCAGCCCCAACATAAATCACCGTTTTGCCCGTAGATGCCAGGGCAGCCGATTGATTCTGAACGTCTAGGGGAATGCTTACCCCATGCTGTGCCAACCACTCTGGGCTGCCTAGCTGAATCAGTTGGCCATCCACTTGACCCGACACCCCCATCCCTGGCTCCGTCAGAAACGCCTCGGCATGTAGCAACGGCAGCGCTTGCCGCTCTGCCTGCTGACGCATGGCCACTGCTAACGGATGATTGGTGCCGCTCTCTACGGTGGCGGCCAGTTGCAGAAGTTGACTGGCAGATAGCGCATTACCAACAGGTACACAATCTGTAATACTGGGATGCCCGGTGGTTAGTGTTCCCGTTTTGTCGAACACAATCGTTTGCAGTTGATGCATTTTTTCTAAGACATCGCCGCCACGAATCAATAGCCCGCGCTCGGCTCCCACCCCAGAACCCACCAAAATAGCGGTTGGGGTGGCTAATCCCAACGCACAAGGGCAGGCAATCACAAGGACAGCGATCGCCAGCTTCAAACTGAGCAGAAGCGGAGACGGAGACGAGAACGAAGGGACATAGGCAGGAGACATATGTGCAGGAGACATATGTGCGGGGGACATGTGAGCCATGTGTCCGATCCCAGTGCTAAGGCTGCTAATATCTGCTCCCCACAGCGGGGTACCGACAAAATACCAAAACAAGAAGGTGAAGAGGGCGATCGCCAGAACGCCGTAGGTAAAGTATCCGGCGACGGTGTCTGCCAAACCTTGAATTGGAGCTTTGCGGGTTTGGGCGGTTTCGACCAGGGCAATGATCTGAGCCAGGGTAGTATCTTTGCCCGTGCGAGTGGCGCGGATGGCGATCGCCCCCGTCTGGTTTAGCGTCCCTGCTGCCACCAACGCTCCCGGCTGTTTGAATACGGGCGTGGCTTCTCCGGTTAGCATCGACTCATCGACCGTGGTTTGACCCAGAACAATTTCGCCATCCACTGGCATTTTTTCACCGGGCAATACCTGGAGCCAATCGCCAACGTTGACCTGGGCAGTCGGTAATTCAACGGTCTTAGACGGGTTGATTGCAGCGGGATTGAGTAGAACTTCATCGTTGAGGATGCGCTTGGCGATCGCGGGTTGCAGCGCTACGAGCGATTGCAGTGAAGCCGCCGCTCGGCTGCGCGCCTGTTGTTCGAGGGTGCGCCCCAGCAAAATAAAGCCGACGAGCATTACAGGTTCATCAAAAAAGCACTCCCAACCCAAATTAGGAAACAAGAGAGCTACGAGGCTCGTGGTGTAGGCAGTGAGAGTTCCCAAGCTCACCAGGGTGTTCATGTTAGGGGCGTTGCGCCGTATGCCCCGCCAGCCGTCTACAATCATGGCGCGTCCCGGAAAAATCAGCGCTAGAGTAGCTAGCCCGCAATGAAACCAGATATTGCTCAGCCCAGGGATGGTGAGGTTAAACAGGCTGAGATGCCCCGCCGCAGATAGCACCAGCAGCAGAGCAGCGATCGCCAACTGTTTTTGTCGGTCTGTCGTTTCCCGCTGCTGCCGCTCGGCTGGCGTTTCCCGATCTGCTGCCTCTGCCGGAGCCTCACCCGGACTCCAGCGCGGCTGCGAGGGAAAGCCCGCCTCGGTCAGCTTAGCCGCTAGCTCAATTGGATTCACTGCCGCTCTATCACATTCCACCAGCGCCACTTCGGTTACCAAGTTGACGGTGGCAGACTGCACACCGGGCTGCTGCAACAGCACATCCTCGACCGCCTTCACACACCCAGCGCATTTCATCCCGCCCACATCGAAGGTCAGCCTGGTGAAGTTAGCAGGGGTAGAAGGGGCGATCGCAGATGGCATGTTGGGGATCAATTGCATGGGGATCAAGTGCGTGGGGATCAAGGAGAAACTGGGTTAGTGGAATTTTGCGAGGGAATTTTGTACGGAATCAAATAAGGGAACTGCGTTGAAATAAGATACCGGCTCAAGCAGAAGGCTGATCATGGATTCCCGCCTGCGCGGGAATGACACCGGGATGATTTTTGTTTGCTGATCCCTAAGTAGTTCAACCTACATAAAAACCAAATTCTAAAACCCTGCGCCGTCCGCACAGCGGGCGGCGCAGGGTTTTATAATCTTATATTTAAATAATACCACCTACTTATCTACTATAGAGTCAATGCTTTGAGTCACTAGGGGTCGGTCATATTTGAATAGACTGACCCAATGCTTTGCCCCCTATGCCGATCGGGCAACCAATCAAATCGTTAAATTTTCCTCCTGAGCACCTGACTAGATGCAGCATCATCCCTCGTCTTTTTTTCGGCGCGGCCTGTCCCAGGAATCTTTCCAGTCCAGTAAAGATAGAGCAAATAAAAGCTGCCCCCTACCTGTACAGGCAGCAAGACAGCTAAACCTTTGAATATAAAACTTGTCTCTAGAGTGGAGAGCGAGCCACAGTAAACAGCCGCTAAGAGAGCAAAAAGGAGGAGGGTTCGGGTACGCTTCACGAATCAGGAGGTTAAAGACGTTTGAACAGCTAAAAGCTTTGCTTGTCTCCTTCTATGCTAAAACCTCAATGCGTTTTCTAGGACGTTTTCTAGGGCGTTTTCTAGGCAGGGTCTTCAATCATGCTGGTGGGGGAAAGTCCCAAGATGTCTTGATACGCGGCGGCGATCGCACACACGGTCAAGGGAAGAGTGAGCAATAAACCGACCCCCGCCAACGCAAGACCAACGAGGTTGATTAAAACTAACACTATGACAAAACCAAAGAAGGAAAACCAGCGCTTGGTGATCACCTTACGGCTAGTTTCCATCGCCTCCCAAAAGTCAAACTTGCGATCGACAATTAGCGCTGTGGTGAAGCTGTAGGCTACCCCCAAGTAGATGCCGGGTAGGAGTAATAAAAAGGAAGCAGCAACAACCAAAATGCCCATCAGCAGGTTGGCGATGAAGAACTGCAAGAAGTTGTTAAAGCCCAAAAAGAAGTCACCAAAAGTAGTTGGCCGCTGCTTTAGCAACTTGAAGGCAACAATGAACAACCCGGCATTCAAAGGGCCTGCTAGCACAACGCTAGCAATGTTTCCTAGCGGTTTAGCGTTGTCGGGCAAAAAGCCAGTCAACACACCGATCAGTAGTGTGATTACTGTAAACCCGACGAAGCCACCGATATTTTTCTTGAAAATTTCCCAGCCTTCTCCCAGATATTTACCAATGTCTACGGTGTAGCCGTTTTGAATCACATCTGGAATGCTGCGGGCACTGTCTGAGTACATGGTTAAAACCTCATGCTTCAAAGATGAATGAACGATATCGGGACGCTTAGATTGACGAGTTAGACTAAAATTATGCGAACAGAGTATATGGGTGATGCCATCATAGCCCAGCTACGGTTATGCAACCTTTAAGATCAGGTAAGATCAGGCGATCGCATAGAAACGAAACTAACCGCTTTACACAACTGCATAATTTGGCTAAATGATTTGGCCGCATGATTCGGCATGATTCGGCATCACAGGTATCACGTCACTGGGCATTACGTCACTGGGCATTACATCGTTGGAAATGACATAGTTTCGTCTTGCATAACCTAGACAAAACATGCGCCAACTGCCAACCTGCATGTATAAAAAAACACCCAAAAATCTATGTTTATTTGAGAACTACACGTATGAAGCTTTGTATAGTAACCAGGAGCACTCGTCCAAGTTACCTGCCGTGGCTCGTAGCGCTATGAACATGGGGAAAGAGTTAGAATTTCGAGAGTTTCCGCTCTAGGTTTTCCATGACTCATTCTTCCGTTTTGACCTCTTTAGAGCAGCACCGTCAGCAGTTTCCGGCGTTAGCGAATAAGGTTTATTTTAACTTTGGTGGGCAAGGCCCTATGCCCCAAGGGGCGATCGCCGCGATTCAAACAGCGCACGCTTACACTCAGCAGCAGGGACCCTTTTCAAATGAAGTAAACGCGTGGGCAACGCAAGAAACGAACCTGGTGCGCGGGGCGATCGCCTCAGACCTTCAGGTTGCGCCAGAAACAATAACACTGACAGAATCGGTGTCGGTGGGCTGTAACATTGCCCTGTGGGGCATTGACTGGCACGAAGGAGATCACATTTTACTGTCAGATTGTGAACATCCCGGTATTGTGGCGGCAGTACACGAAATTGGGCGGCGGTTTGGGGTGGAATTTTCGTTCTGTCCGCTAATGGCGACGCTGAACCAGGGCGATCCCACAGCGGTGATCGCGGCTCACTTGCGCCCCACAACGCGGATGGTTGTGATCAGCCACATTTTGTGGAATACAGGTCAGGTGTTGCCTTTGGCAGAGATTGTGGCAGTCTGTCACGAGTATCCCGGTCAGCGCGGCTTGGTTTGGGTCATGGTTGATGCAGCTCAGTCTGTTGGAGTGCTGCCGCTCAATTTAACGGAAATCGGCGCAGATTTTTATGCGTTTACGGGGCACAAATGGCTGTGTGGTGCGGCTGGGCTAGGCGGGCTGTATATCCGGCCTGAGGCGATCGCGCAGTTAAGCCCGGTGTTTATTGGCTGGCGCAGTGTCACCAAAAATGCCCAAGGACATCCCACAGGCTGGCTGCCCGATGCGCGGCGATACGAGGTGGCGACATCGGACTTTACGCTGTGCGGGGCGCTGCGAGAGGCGATCGCCACTCATCAGCGCTGGGGTACGGTGGGCGATCGCTATCAACGCATCTGCACGCTTAGCGAATATCTGTGGCAACGCCTCAACGATAATCCCCACATTACTTGCCTTCGCACCACGCCACCCGAAGCGGGTTTAGTGTCCTTTCAGCTTCAGCAGGGCAACCACAACCAACTGGCACAAACTCTTGAAAAACAGGGGTATCTGCTCCGTACTATCCTTGATCCAGACTGTATTCGCGCCTGTGTTCACTACTTCACGCTGGAATCGGAAATTGATCAGTTAGTTGATGTAATCGATAGCCTGGTCTAGGCGGCTGTTAATTAACCTAACGTCATCTGCCATAGCTCCCTTCGACTTCGCTCAGGGAGCTATGGCAGATGACAGAAAAGTAGTACAGAAAAGTAGTACAGAAAAGTAGTACAGAAAGGCTAGCTGAGCGAAGCCGAAGCTAGCCTGCTTGCCCTTTGCTGGGTTCGCTCTAGAAGGGTGTTTGGGTCTGTAGGTGTAACGTCTGTTGAGAGTGAGGGTGTTGAATGGTGAGTTCTCTGGCATGGAGATATAGGCGATCGCCCTGGGATGCAGCGCCCTGGGACGCAGCGCCCTCGGACGGAATCCCGTAGAGGCGATCGCCCACAATAGGTACCCCTAGCCCTCGCGAATCGGCAGTGTGTACTCGAAGCTGATGGGTGCGTCCGGTAAGCGGAATCAACTCCATCCGGGTGTAAGTTCCAACGGTGCCCATTTTACGAAACTGGGTGGTGCTGGGCTTGCCCCGTGCCCAATCCACCCGTTGATAAGGGGCGTGTTGCGGATCGCCCCAAACAGGCAGCTCAATCACACCGTCATCGATAGTGACTGAACCTGCCAAGAGCGCCTCATACACCTTATGCACCTGGCGCTGTTGAAATTGTAGGCTGAGATTTCGGTGGGTATCGCGATGGCGCGCCAGCAGCAAAATGCCAGAGGTATCTTGATCTAACCGATGCACGGCTGATAGCTGATGTTGAGAATGCAGCCATTGCAAGCGACTGAGCACGCTGTCTTGAGTGTGACGGTATCGACCAGGAACCGAGAGTAGTCCAGCAGGCTTATTAACTGCTATTAGCCAGTCATCTTCATAAAGAATCGCCAGGTCTAGTGAGTAGGAATCGCTAGTAGGCACTTGGAGAAACGGGTTTGCTTCCCAATTCCTTTTGAAAACGGGGGAGCCACTCTGAAAGCCCCCATTTTTAAGAGGATCTGGGGGGGTATCCGACAGGCCGCTAGGCGATAAGCCCGCCAGTAAAAACCCCATCAGGGGCTGACAGCGATCGCTGCAAGCCCCGTAGAATTCTCCCTGTACCTTATCTCGCTTGGGCGAATCGGCTCCCCACCAAAACTCTGCCATCGCCAGTGGAGTCAGATGGTGAGTCGCTGCGTAGTGCAGCAGTTTGGGGGCGCAGCAGTCTCCCGTACCCGTGGGCATTGCGTCTCCCATCACGACCTGTTGCAGCGATCGCGATTCGCCTAAGAAGTTAGTCATCCAATAGGCGTTGTGCATTTGCGTTTGAAGCTGTCGCGATAGATCTTTACGCTGTTGCTTGAGCGTGCGAATTGCAATTTCAATCTGTTCTATTTTTTGTGCGAGTGGTTGGATTTGACTAGTCTGCTGCTGCTTTAATCGACGACGTTCTATACCGTCTTGTTGACTTTGTTGATTCAGTGTTTCTAACGCCAACGCTAACGCTTCACCCTGTACTGTATTGCAGAGTATCTGGCGTTGGTGTTGGCGTTGCTGCTTGCGATCGCGATGGCGATCGCCTAGTTCCTGCAACTGTACTCTACAGGTTTGCAGCAGCGTAGTGTAGTCGTGTTGTTCTGGACGCTGTTTAAAAGCGATGAGTTGTTGCTTTAATCCTTCTAATCGTTCCAGCGTATGGGCTTCGGCTAGGGCGATCTGCCCCCGTCCTGGCAGTGGGGGCACCCAGCCTGCTACCTCGCCATGGCCGTTTAACAACCCCGAAAATGCCTTCAGCACGCCGTATTCTCCTGAGGGCAATGCCACTAAGAGAATGCCGTACATTTTACCGTTATGAATCTGATCAAGATTACGGTCTGGACTCGCTGATGCACCACCTAATTGCCGCATTAAGCCTTGAGCGATCGCCTCTGCTAACGGTGTGCGCGGTAACCGCAGGAGGCGATCGCTCTGGGGGCAGACCCCCTCATACCAGTAGGTTGCGGTTGCCTCAGAACACTTCACCCGATTAGGATCTGCCCTATCAGCTAAACCCGCAGCATGAGTAAACCTGTCCACAGATATGGCACCCGTGGATAGACTATCTAGCTTCAAAAAATCAGAAACAGTGTAGAGAACTCCCATTAAGTCAGTCAGTAGTTCAACCTAAATGAAAACAAGATTCTAAAAGTCTGCGCCGCCCGCGCAGCGGGCGGCGCAGACTTTTAAGGTTTTATATTTAATTATGCCCATCTACTTAACGCTTACTGATGTGCGTTTAGTCAGTTTGCAAGGGATGGGATTTTAGTGCTCAAGCCGTTACTCAAGCCGCTACGTTACTCAAACCGCTACATAGTCAAACAGCATGGTGGTCATGTAGCGCTCAGTCCACTCTGCCCCAAAGGATTTTTCTAACACGCGCCGGGTTTTGTCATTCTGCTGTTGTTTGGTGCAGTAGTTTTGCTGTCCTACTAAAACGTTTGTAATGTCGAGATGTGATGTTAGAGGCGTTTCGGCACTGGCAATCTGGCAGTGGAGCGTGAGAAATTCTTGTACCCGTTGGAGAAATTGATCTTCTTCTTGAGCACCCACTGGACGAACAAACAGGCAATAGTCTGAGAAAATATTGCCCCATTCGGGTAAGGCGCGAGGCTGGGAAAATTGGATTTGAGGCAACTCTGATAGCGATTGCTGATAGCGACGGGGCAGGGAGCGATCGCCATTGATGGGGGATAGATCAGCGATCGCCGCACTAATTCCCGCCTTTTGATTTCCCACCAAATCGGTGCCAAAAATCGGCAGCGCGTAGTCAGAATTGGGAAACATGACGCAGTGGAGAATATCTAAGTTACTGCCCACCTGAGCCAGCTCTAGGTGCAATTTGCGAAATTGTGGCGTTTGATAACAATGATTTTCAATGGTTAACCGTTCGCCTTCCAAACTCCCTTCAATGAAGCCCAAATCTTTCGGAACCGAGTAGGGCGACAGATCAAGATGTTGCCGCCACACGTCTTCGATGCAGTCTGCTAATCGGTGAATTAGGGAATGCTGGTGATTTCTTAACGACACTTGCATAAACTCTGAGTCATGTTTTTTATTGGCATTAAGTAGTTCAACCTAAATAGAAACCAAATTCTAAAACCCTGCGCCGCCCGCTGTGCGGGCAGCGCAGGGTTTTAGAATCTTATATTTAATTAAGCCCACCTACTTACTTAATCTAGCTATGGATTTTAATTTGGAAATTATGCTCAGCACGCTTCTCAAATTAGAATTTATAGCTGCAATCAGAAACGTTGTTTCTACTTTGAACAAACCGGGTTCATCTATTTGTATTCGTTGTACTCGCCCAAGCTCGAACACGCTGTAGGCGGCTTAGTATTCGACTGGCGAGTTCGCTCCCCATTAGCGGCTTGCACAAATAATCATCTGCCCCAGCGCTAAAGGCTTGTTGCTGATGGGTGGAGTCTGTTAGCACACTTAAAAATAATACTGGTAATCGCTGCCACTGAGGGTCACTGCGAAGAATCTGACACAGTTCAAAGCCGTTAATCTCAGGTATGTTCACATCTAAGACCAACACATCTGGGTTGACGGCCTGCAATACTGTCCAAAACTGCTGTGGATCAGCCAAGGTTGTCACTTTAAATCCCCACGGTTTCAGCAGGGTGGGCAGGGTGCATAACCAGGTGAGATCGTCATCCACAATCATGACCTTTGGGGGAAGTTTCGATCCCTTCAATAGCTCTACAGCGGCGGCGATGACGCGCTCTGGCGGGGTGGAGGTGTCCAGAAACAGCTTGCCGCCCTGCCGCGCTATGTCCAGGCGATCGCACAACTCCAAGCGATCGCTCATGACTACAATCGGCAGCGTCGGATAACGCTGAGTGCAAGTCTGCAAGTGCTGTAATTGACCATGCCTTTGGGAGGAAACCTGATCTGTGTTGCTGAATTCTGTATTGCTGAATTCTGTTTTATTGAGGTCTAATTTATTGAGGTCTAATTTATTGAGGTCTAATGGGTCGGCAGACAGCCGTAATAGAATGACATCTGGGGTTTGCCCCATTGCATCAATTGTCGCGTCTAAACAGGTTAACGTTGCGTCTAGCTCATGCGGCGATACCTGTTCAACCTGAAGGCTCCGGCTGGCTGCGATCGCCTGCAACGATTGATTAAACGCATCATCAGCGCTCACGAGTAGCAGCAGCGGCGAGTGTCCCGCAGGAATTTGGGATAACTGAATCTGGGTTGCATCTTCAATAGTCTGCTGAAGTGCCATCACCAGATCGTGCATCAACGGGGCCTGGTGTGGGGGCAAGGGGTTTTGACTGCCCAGCCAATGTTCCAATTGACGGCTCAGATGAACAGCTTTGTGCAATCCAAAAATGCCCAGAGTTCCGGCTAATTTGTGTGCCAGTCGTTCTGCTTGGATGTGGTGTTGAGCCGTGAACTGATTGGCCTGCAAAGCCTGAATTACCTGAAGCAACCCTCTAACTTGGTCAAGACTGTTAGGTTTCGTGGTGATCCAAAGCTCGTTAAGAAACGCCAAGTACTGCTGTTGGGCATCGAGCGATCGCGGGTGGTCGGGCGATGGATTGATTCCTTCGCTTGCCAAGGTAAAGTGGGTATCGGTTTCAGATGTCCAGGCAGACAGATCTTGGGGCGATCGCACGGGTTGAGCAGTGGGCGAAGCCACTGATAAATCTGACTGAGGCGCTTTCAGGTAATAGCCCCGTCCATGCAGAGTCGCTACAAAATCTGGAGGTGCCCCGATCGCCACCAATTTCTGACGCACTCGCCGAATATGCGATCGCACGGTGGCCTCAGACGGAAATTTTTCTGACGACCACAGGTGATCCAACAGCTCGTCTGTGCTGAATACATGCTGACTATCTCGCATCATCAGTTCTAGCAGCTCATATTCTTTTGTAGTCAGCGCCAGTTGTTGCCCCCTATAGCTAACTTCACAGGTGCTTGGGTTTAGCATCAAATCACCCCAAGTCATCAGCGGAAAAGGATTTGTACTGCTGCGCCGCACCAAGGCTCGAATTCGAGCCACCAGCTCTGCTTGATCAAACGGTTTTACCACATAGTCATCAGCGCCTGCATCGAAGCCCTGTACCCTAGAAACACTCGTGTCTTGGGAGGTCAATAGCAAAATAGGGGTGTCGTATTGCTCAGCTCGGAACCGTTTGCACAAACTAATACCATCGAGTTTGGGCAATACGATGTCGATCACCATCAAGTCATAGTCAAAGGTAGAACCATAGGTCCACCCCATCTCACCATCTGTGACGGTATCGATGATGTAATGATGTGCTTTCAACGTTCTTGTGAGAACTTTGATCGCTACCTCATCATCTTCAACCAGCAAAATTTTCATCGACGTTGCTAAGTAGGTGGGCGTAATTAAACATAAAACCCTAAAAGTCTGCGCCGCCCGCTGCGCTGGCGGCGCAGACTTTTAGAATCTTGTTTTTATTTGGGTTGAACTACTTAAGTGATACAGCCTAAATAAAAATCCAGATTCTAAGGCGCGGCGCAGTGCTTTAAGCCTAGAACGTTACCCAATGGAGAATGTGGGCAATTTGCTCTGGTAAATTTAAGGAATTGAAGGGTTTAGTAATCACACCACTGACTCCTAAATCGTTAAATTGACGCTTTTCTCCCGTTTGCGCTTTAGCTGTTAGAAAAATAACGGGAATTTGCCCTGTTTTGGCATGGGCTTGGAGTGCCTTAAACGTGGCAATGCCATCCATGTCGTTCATCATGACATCTAACAAAATTACATCAGGTTTCTCTAGTTGGGCGATTTGAATCCCTTGCGCCCCCGACCCAGCCGTCAACACGTCCCAGCCTGCCGACATTTTGATCCCAAACTGAACTACGGTTTGAATAGTTTCTTCGTCGTCAATAATTAAAATTCGTTTAGTGGGCATTCATATCTCTTCTAGATTAGATTTGTTCAGCATTGCTGATTTGAAGTATGGCCTGCTCTGACCTGTGCCGGTAGGGTAAACGTAAAGGTACTCCCATTTCCTGGTGTACTTTCAGCCCAAATTTTGCCACCGTGCTGCTCAATAATGGTGCGACAGATTGACAGCCCTAAGCCAGTGCCTCCTTTTTTGCGATCCGCAGCATTAACCTGTTGAAATCGTTCAAAAATACGCTCTAGCTGATCAGTAGGAATTCCCTGCCCTTCGTCGCGAACGCGGAAGACAATTTCGGGAACAGAAGCGTGGGGCAGGGTGGGGGAACTGTCGCAACGGGTGACGATTAACCAGACTTTTCCACCGGGAGAAGAAAACTTGATGGCATTGCTGAGGAGATTGGTCAGGACTTGCAAAATGTAATCCGGATCTGCCCAGATTGAGATATCGTCTGGCTGCGTCACTAGCGTTATCTCAGACTGCTGCGCCGTTGCCTGCATGGACTCTACTGCATGAGTGATTAAGGTGGCGGCATGGCACATTTGCCGTTCTATGACAAGGTTGCCAGACTCAATCCGCTGTAAGTCGAGCACGTTATTGACCAATCGCACCAGCCGCTCGGTACTTTCATCAGCGATCGCCAGCATTTGTTGCCCTGTAGCTGAGAGATGACCTAAGCGCCCTGTTGCCAATAGTTTGAGGGCACTGTGCAGCGAGGTCAGCGGTGTCCGCAGTTCGTGACTAATAACAGAAATAAACTCATTGCCCCGGTGTAGAGCCGCTTCTGCGTGCATCCGCGCGTTAATTTCCTGTTGTAAATTGTGGTTTATTTCTGTCAACTCTGCCGTGCGAGTGTTCATTAGCTCTTCCCACTGCTCCAGCAATTGTGCGTGCGACAGAGCCATGCCAATTTGATTCGCGAGCTGTTGCATTAGCCTTAGGTCAAACTCGACCCAATGCCGCGTACTGCGGCACTGATGGGCAATCAACAAGCCCCAAAGATGGTTGTGAGTCAAAGAGTTTTTTTTAGACTTACCCTGGGAAATGTGCTGAGAATCATCCTGGGAATTGTGCGGCGAACTGCCCAAAGAATGAACGTTTAGCGTTTGGACGATGGGCACAATCAGTTTTGCTTTGATATCGAACTGATTGATAAACTCGACCAAACAGTCTGCTAAACCCGCTGCTGGATCATGCACGTCGGCGATCGCCCGCACCCGTCCTTGGGCATAGAGCTGATGGTAATGTTCTGGCAATACTTCTTCAGCAAATTCCAGATGCATCAGGGTCGGATACTCCGGCAAAACCACCTCGCTGATTGTCTTACCCGTCCGATTCGGTAGGACATGGTAAATCAACACCCGATCTGCCTGCAAAATTTGCTGCGCTGCGGTAACGGTCGTTTGCAAGATGTCTTCGACTTGGAGCGACTGTCGAATTTTGAGCATTACGTCCGAAAACAGTTCAACCCGTTGCTGTTGATGGTGCAACTTTGTCTGCATTAAGCCCTGCCGCCTGGAACGTTGCTTGCCAGACCTTGAAGGCTGCCGGGAAGGGCGTTTAGACACTGAGGCTAGTCCATATCCAAGAGGGCCTCTTCAATTGTTCCTGCAAGCAACTTAAAACTTCAAAGCTTATAGCGTTAATGTTGTAAAACTTAATGGCTAGGATTTATGAGCGTTGATTAATTCAGCTAAGTAGGCGGGCGTAATTAAGCATAAAACCCTAGAAGTCTGCGCCGCCCGCTGCGCTGGCGGCGCAGACTTTTAGAATCTTGTTTTTATTTAAGTTGAACTACTTGTAAGTTTTAGTTTGCGAGGCACGTCCAGCGCACTTCCTAGGGGAAGGTGTTGCTGATTTCATGTATGATTTTTTTTAGAAAGGGGCGCTGAGCGCCCCTTTCTAAAAAAATCATACCCAGATTAAGCAATGCCGAGGAAGGCACGAGCAAGAATCTACGCTAAATGCCAAGTGTCGATAGGCAGGCTCATACTTTACAGCGCTATAGTGCAAGATGACATTCCTGCCCTATTTAGAAGCTGATTGCTATCGGTGTGTATGACTCAGGAGGCTTTTCCTCTATATATCCAAATTGCAAATGAACTCCGGCAGAATATTGCAGAATCAGTGTATCGGCTGGGCGATCAGATGCCAACAGAAACGGAGTTAAGTCTGCGGTTTGGGGTCAATCGCCATACCATTCGGCGAGCTGTGGAGGTTTTGCGAACGGAGGGGGTCGTGAGGATCGATCGGGGACGGGGAATGTTTGTGGCGGCAGCGCCGATTTCCTATGCCATTGGCAAGCGAGTGCGATACAACGAGGCGTTGAAGGCTCAAGGTCTGAAGGTCAGCCACACGCTGCTTGGTCTGATGGAAATTCTTGCCAGTCAATCGATCGCCAAATGCTTGGAAACGGATGTTGGTAGTTCTGTGATTTTGCTAGAACGATTGAGTTGTGCAGACGATCACCCAATTAGTATCGCCAGCAGCTATTTTGTCAGCGATCGCTTTCCGCGATTAGCAGAACACTACCCTCACTA
The DNA here is from genome assembly GCA_038321765.1 of Elainellales cyanobacterium. GTDB lineage: Bacteria > Cyanobacteriota > Cyanobacteriia > Elainellales > Elainellaceae > CASBQJ01. Next base: position 21,121 of record JBBQFG010000015.1, on the reverse strand, counting down.
TCACTCCATTTCTAAACTGCTCCAACAGGAGTATGGCTGTGACCACATTCGTCGTAGTACCCGCATTTCTGCCCGCACGGTGCAAGCAAAAGACGCACGGCTGTTAGAGTTGCCGTTGAATGCACCAATTTTATTGACCGAATCGATCAATGTGGATCAGCAGGGGCATGTGATTGAGTATGGACTGACCCGATTTCGGGGCGATCGCATGGAGCTTGTGTTTGAAGACGAGCGCGGCTAATTAGGGGCTACCCCAGTATGCAGTTCAGAGAAGCTTAACCTAAACTTTCTATCTACTTAATATTGATGCCAGAAAATTATGAGCGAGGTGTCTAGAGTCTAGTTGTCTAGACAAGTGGGTCTTTGTTAGGCTCACGTTATTTTCTGGATTCTTCATGCCATTTAAAGGGCAAATGCGGCAGATGATTTTGCAAAGCCGTGCAGAGCATAGCGTTGCAAAACTGTCTGACACAGAGGCAATTTAAATCGGTGTCACTTTTAGGTAGAAGACGTAGCGTAGCAGGTTATGCAAAGCCATTCAGTGCCGAATGCCGTTGAGGTCATCGATTTAAGCAAATCCTTCAAAGTTCAGTCTTCTTCCAGCGTTAATGTTTTAAAAAATGTCAGCTTCTTGGCTACTAAGGGGGAGATGCTGGCTTTGGTGGGCGCATCTGGCTCTGGAAAATCTACGCTGTTGCGAAATATCAACGGTCTTCAGAAAGCCGACAGTGGCAGCGTGGAGATTTTTGGTACGCCGATTCAAACGAATGGGGTGCTGCATTCAAAGGTCAGAAATCTGCGGAGCCAGATCGGCTTCATTTTTCAGCAGTTTAATCTGGTAAACCGGTTGACCGTCATTGAGAACGTGCTGGTGGGTAACCTGTCTGATGTTTCTCTAATGCGATCGCTAGTGCGGCAGTTTAGCAAGGAAGAAAAAGAGAAGGCTCTAACGGCTCTGGAGCGCGTCGGAATTTTGAGTCAGGCTTACAAACGAGCATCGGCGCTGTCAGGTGGCCAACAGCAACGGGTGGCGATCGCCCGCTGTTTAATGCAAGGAGCCGAGATTATTCTAGCCGACGAGCCGATCGCGTCTCTCGATCCAGAATCGGCTCGCAAAATTATGGAGCTGTTGGTTTATCTCAACCGAGAATATGGCATCACGGTAATCACCTCTCTACACCAAGTTCAGATGGTGCAACGCTACTTTGAGCGAGCGGTCGCCTTGCAAGGGGGTGACGTTAGGTTTGACGGCAACACCGCTGATCTAACTGATAACAAGCTTGGTCAAATCTACGGTTCAGCCGCCGAAGAATTAGTGCGGTCTGGTCATGGAGAGGTTTTTGTTCACTAAGGCTTATTCACGAGAGCCTCCAGCGTCCTCACAGTTCAGCATCCTCACACGTTATTTACGCTCTGTTTAACTAGTTTTAGGAAGGTTTATATGCTACAGCGATTGGTGACCAAATCTACGTCCGCTTTGGTGAGTGCCTTGATTCTGGCAAATCTGCTGGCAAGCTGCACAACCCCTCAAGCATCTCAAGACACGGGTACAACGGGAACCGCTACCACAGCGGCTGAAGGTGCAGCGTGTGCACCCGAAATCGCCACCCTGGAGTTTGGGATTATCTCCACCGAGTCTCAAGATAACCAGAAGCCTAAGTGGGAACCGTTCATTGATGCCATGGAAGAGGCTCTGGGTCGTCCGGTGCAAGCCTCCTATGCGACAGACTACGCCGGTGTAATTGAAGCGATGGGTGCAGGCAAGGTGCAGATAGCTTGGTACGGTGGTAAGTCCTACGTGACGGCAGCAGAAAATTCCGATGCGGAAGCCTTTGCTCAAACCATTGCCGCTGATGGAACGGATGGGTATTACTCCCACCTGATTACTAACAAAGAAAACCCTATCGTGGCCAAGATTGATGTGGAAAAAGGGAATGGCGATCAGTACGTCATCGATAACTCATCGGAATTGACCTTCGCCTTCAACGATCCAGAATCGACGTCGGGTTACCTGGTGCCAAGCTACTATGTATTTGCTAAGAATGGCATCAACCCCAATGAAGCCTTCAAAGAATTGATCTTTGCCGGTAGCCACGAAGCCACTGCTCAGGCTGTTGCTAACAACCAGGTAGATGTAGCAACCAACAACAGCGAATCGCTGAGGGCACTGAAGGAATCTGATCCCGCTGCCCTAGAGAAGATTCAGATTATCTGGACTTCCGAAGTGATTCCAAGCGACCCGCTGGCTTACCGCAACGATCTGCCCGATTGCCTTAAGACACAAATCAAAGACTTCTTCTACGGCTACTCTGACGCTGCCGTTTTAGGGGCATTGGACTGGTCAAAATTTGTTCCTGCTGATGATTCAAAGTGGGACACCATCCGGGAATTGAACATCGGTAAAGAGATTCTAGACGTGCAAAACAACAAGAATCTCAGCGATGCCGACAAGCAGACGCAGGTTGACGAACTGAAGAAGAAGTTAGAAGCGCTCTAACAGTTAGTCAAAAACGTGAATTCAAATTGTAGAGACGCGATTAATCGCGTCTCTATACACGTTCCGCAGAGACGCGATTAATCGCGTCTCTATACACGTTCCGTAGAGACGCGATTAATCGCGTCTCTGCGAATATTAGATTGCGATGTTAATGATTCCCTATTTCCACATTCCATGAAACCAGACGCTGGTCTTACCTCGCCTATCACCTCTACTACTCCGTCTGTTCAAGAGATGTTGGCTCGCGAAGCAAAGTTGGTCACGTCTAATCGCATTGTTTATGCGGTGGTGGCGATCGCCGCCCTGATTTTTGCTGGTATTCAAAGTGACATCAGTGTAATTGAACTGATTCAAGGGGGTGGCAATATGGCGGAGTATAGCAGTCGCTATTTTCCGCCAGATTTTACCGACTGGCGTTCATATCTAGCAGACACCATCGAAACTATTTCTATGGGAATTTGGGGAACGCTGTTGGCGGCGATCGTTAGCGTTCCGCTAGCAATTTTGGCATCCGATAATATCTGCCCGCAGTGGATTGTGTTCCCGGTGCGGCGCTTTTTGGATGCCTTGCGTGCCATTAACGAAGTTGTGTTTGCGTTAGTGTTTGTGGTGGCTGTTGGTTTGGGGCCCTTTGCTGGAGTTTTAGCTCTGTTTGTTCACACGGCGGGAATTCTCGGCAAGCTCTTTTCGGAGGCGATCGAAACGATTGAGCAAGGCCCTGTAGAAGGGATTCGCGCTACGGGAGCCAGCAAAATGCAGGAAATTATCTTTGGGGTTATCCCTCAGGTTTTGCCCCTGTGGACATCATTCACGCTCTACCGATTTGAGTCAAATGTGCGATCGGCATCGGTACTTGGTATTGTGGGTGCTGGTGGGATTGGCATCTCGCTGTATCAGAGCTTTCGCTCGTTTAAGTATCCAAAAGTCTGTGCCATTTTGATTATTTTGATTCTAGCGGTGTCGATTATTGATACGCTTTCCTCTAAGCTGCGCCAGAAGCTAATTTAACTGCGACTTGGGCTGACGAATGCAGTCTGTCAGTTCAGCGTTTGGGTAGTGGTATTGATGTAGGGATTTTTTGATGGGCGGGCGAAGCCTGCCCATCAAAAAATCCTTACCCATTTAGGACTACCCAGCGTTCGTTGGGATTCATCTTTAAGATTTGCTGAGACTGTTACCGTTCAGCTTCAGAACTCGGAGTTTCGAGTAAAAAGGTTGGGCATTCAGGCTCGGAACTCGGAGTTTTGAGCAAAAAGGTTGGGCATTCGGGCTCGGAACTCGGAGTTTTGAGTAAAAAGGTCGGGCATTCAGGCTCGGAACTTGGAGTTTTGAGCAAAAAGGTCGGGCGATCGCCTTCAGAACTCGGAGTTTTGAGTAAAAAGGGTGGGCATTCAGGCTCGGAACTCGGAGTTTCGAGTAAAAAGGTTGGGCATTTAGGCTCGGAACTCGGAGTTTCGAGTAAAAAGGTTGGGCGATCGCCTTCAGAACTGGGAGTTAAGTTGGGTTTTCGAGCCAACAGCCTTGGGGGGTTCCCCCAAACCCCCAGCAGGGGACGAAGCCCGTCCCCCACACCCCCTCTGCAAGGCCGCGTCGGTGAGCATCAAAGGTCGCTGGGAATGTTGCGCTACGCATTGCAGTGGTAGGAAGGGATGTTTGTTTTTGATTTGCTCCCGCATCCTCTGTCTTAGCCTCAATGCGTAGCTTTCTTGGTGATATATAGCGGTAGCCATGATCAATAGAACGCCTCCCTGTCATTCCCGCGCAGGCGGGAATCCATCTACTCGATAGGTGCGGGGGTGGATTCCCGCCTGCGCGGGAATGACGCTGGCATGTTCTAAGCTTTATGACTATGGCTATAACATCACGCTTGGCCAAACTTTCATCGGAGGATGGTGGGGGAAACTATTCTCCAAGGGTGTGGGTTCGTCTCTAGAAACTTTGTTGCAGTACGGACGTGAAATGTTCTAGCGGCGGGGTTTTTAGATGGGCAACTTTGGCGCGATCGTCCCAAATTCTTAGCTGAACTGCATCTTTGGCATAGGGCTGCTGAATAAACTCTGCTGCTGCTGTTGGTGAGAAAATGCCGCCTTGGAGTTCTAAACTGCGCTGGGATGCAGGAGAAAGCGATGCCCAGTAGGCTGGATCGACCGCACACAAATAGCGTTTTGCCTCGACGTGAAGCCGGATGGGTTCGGTCACAGCGGGGCTGAACAAGCTTTGTAGAAATGGAATTGCGCGGTATTCGTGCCGATCGTCTAGCCCGCGCACGGCGGCATTTTCGCCTAAGTTGTGAACTAAATGGCCAAAGTCGTGCAGCAAACAGGCTGTGATCAGGTCATCACTGCGATTTGCCGTTTCAGCCAATGTGGCACATTGCAGGGCGTGTTCGAGTTGGCTGACGGCCTCTTGACCATATTGAGCGCAGCCTTTGGTGGTAAGCAGGTCGAGAATATCGGTGAGTGAATGTTGCATGGTTTAAGTGGGTGGATAATGACTGGACTTCTTGCGTGAATGCTTTTTCGCGAGCGTGAATCGTTTTCCGGCGAAGCCGGAAAACGATTCACGCAAGAGGTCTACTGAATAGAGATTGGGTAACGATGTTTTGCGACTAGATGTCACGGTGAGTTCAGCAATGCTGAGTTTGTCGGTAGAGGCCAAGATTGATGGCATGTCCATTGATGGTCAGGGTGTCGTTGATAGAACCGCAGTTCCCAGTCCACCGTCGATTGTAAGTTGATATGCGCCTGGGCAAGCTGCTTTAAGGCTTGAGCGTGCTCTGGCAAAAATTCGTAGGCAAGGCTCAGGTGCAGCCAGGTTTTGAACCGCAGCGGTGCTGTGCGAGTGGGAGAAATGGCAAATTGGGCTACCTGCGCCATTAGTAGGGGGAGCCAGTCGGACTGGAGTTCTAGGCCGTGCCAATCGGGGTGAAAGGTCATAGCTTTAATCGTGATTAGCGGGTTTGGAGCAATGGCAAGCTGTGCAGTCAGAGCCTTGGCGATCGCCTCCCTGTACATCCCTACAGCCCCCGGCTCATCCCAAAAAAAACCAGTGAGTGAACAGTGTGGCATATAGTCGTGCGCGGCATTGCGCCCACAGGCGTTGAGGCTAGCGGTAAAGTAGCGGCCTAACTGATCCGCCAGTTCCCCCACTGGGCAAGCATAAATGATGAATTGCTCAGGCATCTATTCTCAGGCATATATTCTCAGGCATCTATTCTCAGGCATAGCGGGCAACGTCTTGACCCTTGATATAGACCGTGGCGATCGCCGATGGCAGTGACTGATTGGGCTTGACTAAGAGAAAATCTGCATCCAGTCCCGGTGCGATCGCCCCCTTGCTATCTCCAATTCCGGCGGCGTTTGCTGGATGGGTTGAGACGACCTTCCAGGCGGCTTCAAAGGGCATGAGTCCTAATTCGGCTAGCTTAAACGGGGCATGGAAGAGAGACGGGTAATGGTAATCGGAGCACAAGCAATCCAATACCTCAGCTTCAGCCGCTGCGGCTACGCTCATGTAACCGACATGGGAGCCACCTCGCACTAAATTGGGTGCGCCCATTAAGACCGCCGCTCCGTAGTCACGAGATTTTGCGGCCAACGCAATCGAGGCCGGGAATTCGGCGATCGCCACCCCCCGTCGCTCACTCGTCGCCACATCCGCATCAGACTCATCATCATGAGACGCGACTGGCACACCGACTTGATGTGCTGTTTTCACCAATTGCTCAAGCTGTTGTAGTCCGTCTTCCTGACGTGCCATAGCCGCTTCAATCATGGTGCGAACTTCGGTTTCAGAGCGTTTTATCCGCTGCATTAGTCCTTGGATATAGCGTGCTACGCTGCTATCGTCGATTGCATCGGGCAAATGATTATTCAGCGATAACAAATGAATGTGACCCGTTTCTAACCAGTGTGCTAACTCGTCGTAGCAGTCGGTGTTGGCTTGCTCATGACGCACATGGATGCGGCTATTCACCTGTAACCCTGTCTGTGGATTTAGCACAATGTCTACGAGCTGTCGCAGCGTATCTCGGCTGCGTAAACCCGGTTCAAAGGAATCGGTAATGGAGTAAAAGAAAGTGGTAATTCCGGCAGCCAGCAGGGTGCGATCGTTGTCGGCGATCGCCATTTCTAGCGGAAAATTCACCCCTGGTCGCGGGCAAATCATCCGTTCAAACGCATCGCCATGAATATCTACCATACCGGGTAGCATCCACAGTCCTGTGGCATCAATGGCAAGGTAACCGCTGGGCTTCATGGCCTGATCGATGCAAACAAACTGACCGTCTTCGATCAGCACCGTTGCCTCTTGAATCCAACCCTGTGGAGTCAAAACCTTTGCCCCTTGCACTGCCAGTCTTAAAGCCGTCGATGGTTTCATAATTTGTCGTCAGATTTGTCGTCAGATTTGTCGCCAGATTTGTCGTCAGATTGGTCAGAACCGTTTATGCGCTGGAACCGATGGTTGGTGTTAGGCGACTCGTCGCCCTGCCCGCATGACAGATGTGAGACGCGGCACAGTGCCATCATCAACGACAGTAATAAAATCAGCTCGTTTACCGACTGTCAAACTACCGCGATCGCCCTCCAAGCCAATTGCTTTAGCCGGATTGAGCGTAAACAATTTTGCGGCTTCATACAAAGGTTTTTCGGTATGGCGAACCATTAAAAACATGGCTTGCAATAAGCTTTGAGGGACGTAGTCCGATGAAAAGATATCGACTAAATCGTGCTCTAACAATTCCAGCGCTGATACGTTGCCAGAATGAGAGCCTCCCAGTACTAAATTGGGCGCGCCCATTAACACGTTCAGGCCGTGGTGATGGGATGCTTTAGCCGCATCCAGCGTGGTGGGAAATTCGGCGATCGCGGCACCGTCTTCAACCGCTGCTTGCACATGGGCGATCGTGGCATCATCATGACTGGCCAATGCCACGCCTCTAGACTGCATCAGACTTACCAACCCCTGGCGATTGCGCTCTCCATACCGCTGCTGTGCATCCATCCGATCTTGAATAAAGTCGTCTATTTTGTCTCTAGAAATACCGTGTTTGCCCATGTAGTACTCTCGGTATTTTTCAACCTGAGCAAATTGCCGTTGACCGGGGGTGTGATCCATCAGCGATACCAATGACAATAATGGATGATCAATAAACTGTGTCACCACGTCACATACATGCTCGTACACCAGTTCGCAGCGCAGATGCAGCCGATGATCTGCGGCAAAGCGTTGATGGGTTTGCCCGTGGGTAATAGCATCAATCATGGAGTCAAATTGCGTTAATCGCATTGATGTGGGGGTAATATCTCCCACCGCGATCGCATCACAAACGGTGGTAACGCCAGCGCTGATTAACTCGCGATCGTGATACACAACCGCTGCCTCAAGCGGCCACCGCACTTTGGGACGGGGAGAAATGCACTGTTCTAAGTTATCGGTGTGCAGTTCAATCAGCCCTGGCAACAGGTAATCGCCGTGGCCATCTTGCCCCTGAGCCACCGTCCCTGGCTGAATGTCGGCAATCTGCCCATCTCGAACGACCAATGTTCCTAACAGGTCTTGATCAGGAAGCTGAAGACGATAGTTGGTGTAGATTTGCTCGCTCATTTTGAAACCATGCGCTGATAAACGATTCACTAATTTTGAGTGCCAAAGGTTAAATTTCGATTACAAACGCGATCGCGCACCTCATCATCATGAAAAATTCCAATCATGGCGCAGCCGACCGCCTTGCGTTCTTCAATCAGCTGCACCACGATGTCTCGATTTGCCGCATCTAGCGCAGATGTCGGTTCGTCTAGCAGCAAAATGGGATAGTTGACTGAGAAAGCGCGCGCAATGTTGACGCGTTGCTTTTCGCCGCCCGAAAAAGAAGTGGGCGAGAGCTGCCATAGCCGCTCTGGCAAATTCAATCGGCTCAGTAATTCTTTTACCTTAGCGTGGGCAATTTCTGTGGCCACCCCCAGTTCAACCAATGGCTCTGCGGCCACATCCAGAGTAGACACCCGTGGGATTACGCGCAAAAACTGGCTGACATAGCCAATAGTTTTTTGCCGCACCTCGATTAGCTCATGGGGTTTAAGCTGGGGTAAATCAACCCAGGTGTTTTCATGCTTGAGCCAAATGGAGCCGCGATCGATCCGGTAGTTGCCGTAGAGCGATCGCATAAAGGTCGATTTTCCTGAGCCAGAGCTGCCTGTCAAGGCCACACATTCACCTGCTTTAACACTCAGAGATACACCCTGAAGAACAGGTAGCTGAACGCCACCTTGATGGTGTATAACAAAACTCTTGTACAACTTTTCGGCGTTTAATACAACATCTTCAGACGTAGTATCGTCGGATAGTTTGATAGCTGGAATAATTGAATGTGAATCACTTGTCGATGGCGATCGAGTCATAACTAGAATAGCGCTGCTATAGAAACTGTTATGGAATAAGCGTTGAGTTAACAAGCTGTTGTGTGTAGGGATGTTGTGGATCATCCAGCACCTGATCGGTTAACCCAGATTCAACAATAGTGCCGTTTTGCATCACGATTAAACGATGTGCCAACAGCCGTACGACACCGATATCGTGGGTGACTAGAATAACGCTCAGATCAAACGTTCGCACTAGCGATCGCATTAGATCTAACAGTCGCGCTTGCACCGAAACATCCAGCCCCCCGGTGGGTTCGTCCATTAAAATTAAACGGGGCTGCGTTACCAGAACACGCGCCAACTGCAACCGTTGCTGCATCCCTCCAGAAAAAGTGCTGGGCAGATCATCCATCCGATTGCTTGAGATTTCCACCTGGCTCAACCAATGGGCAGCGGCGTTGCGGAGATTGCCATAGTGTCGTGCACCAACGTTCATTAACCGTTCTGCGATGTTGGCTCCGGCGGTGACATTCATTCGTAACCCATCTCTAGGGTTTTGATGCACAAACCCCCACTCGGTACGCATTAATAGCCGCCGTTGCCCTTCCGCAATCTGGCTTAGATCCAGAGTTTCTCCAGTGCTGCCACTGTACGTCAAGCGACCCTGATCAATAGCTACGTTGCCCGCGATCGCATGGAGCAGCGTGGTCTTTCCTGAACCCGATTCGCCAATAATACCCAACACCTGACCGGGATACAAATCAAACGAGATGCGATCGCAGGCTTGAATCGCGCCGTAGGATTTGCTGAGGGTTTCGACTACAAGTAACGGTTGCATGGCATTTAGGAAGAGGGCGATTGGACGGATAGGTGCTGCTGGCAATAGTCGGTATCAGAACAAATCCAGAGGCGATCGCCCTGGTCGTTAGTGATCACTTCGTCTAGATAGCTGGTGGTGGAACCGCAAAACTCACAGGCTTTATCCCAGGTTTCGACCGTGAACGGATGATCGTCAAAATCTAGACTTTTGACCTGGGTGTAGGGTGGCACCGCGTACAGCCGTTTTTCGCGGCCTGCGCCAAACAACTGCAACGCTGGACTCATGTGCAGTTTGGGATTGTCAAATCGGGGAATGGGGCTGGGACGCATCATGTAACGGCTGTGCACCATCACCGGATAGTCGTAGGCGGTTGCAATCTGGCCAAAGGTCGTAATGTCTTCGTACAGCCGCACATACATCGCCCCATATTCTTCTAGGGCGTGCATCTTGCAGGTTTCAACCTCAGACGGTTCAATCCAACGCAGAGGTTCAGGAATGGGCACCTGGTACACCATAATTTGCCCTGCTTGCAGCGGCGTTTCGGGAATTCGGTGCCGCGTCTGAATCAGGGTAGCGTGCTCTGTGTGCTCGGTCGTTTCTACCCCACACACCCGCTTAAAAAAGCGGCGAATATTGACGGCATTTGTGGTGTCGTCTGCCCCTTGGTCGATCACTTTGAGTACATCATTTTGGCCAATCACCGAAGCGGTTACCTGAATGCCGCCCGTTCCCCAACCGTAAGACATCGGCATCTCACGCGAACTAAACGGAATTTGATGCCCTGGAATCGCCACCGCTTTCAGCAGCCCCCGCCGAATCGATCGCTTGGTTTGTTCATCTAAATACGCAAAGTTAAAACCTGACTCTAGAGCGGGCGGGGAACTGTTTGACGAGGACAGACCTGCTGTAGCAGGCTGGGTCAAATCGATCGGATAAGAGGGACTCATAATGCAATGCTTCTCGGTTGAAAGATGTCACTCGTAAAGACGCGATTCATTGCGTCTGCCTCCACTCAATCAGTCGAGACGCGATGAATCGCGTCTCGACCAGTGGCGGATGGCGGATTGGGTGCCTCGTCAGTTGCAGCAACCTGTGGATCGATTGACTTCTCGTGCTCCTGCCGCAGCCGACGCAGTAGATTTAGCTCTGCCTGAAAGTCAATATAGTGCGGCAGTTTTAAGTGCTGAACAAAGCCCTGCGCCTCGACATTATCGGAATGGGAGAGGACAAATTCTTCTTGCTGAGCGGGGCCGACAATTTCTTCGCCAAATTCTTCGGCGCGTAAGGCGCGATCGACCAAGGCCATCGCCATTGCTTTGCGCTCGTTATAGCCAAAGGTTAGTCCGTAGCCCCGCGTAAATTGGGGCGGCATGGTTTGACTGCCTTTAAATTGGTTGACCATTTGCACTTCGGTGACGGTGATGTCGGCGATCGCCACTTCAAACCCTAGCTCGTCTGGACAAATCACCACTTCAACGCTGCCAACGCGAATTTCCCCTGCAAAGGGATGATTTCTGCCGTAGCCCCGTTGGGTAGAGTACGCCAACCCCAACAGAAACCCTTCGTCGGCACGGGTTAAATTTTGCAGGCGCGCATCTCGCTCTGCCGGAATAGTCAGAGGTTGCCGAGTTAGGTCGAAGGGTTCAGGAGCATTGGAGCTAGGGGTCTGAGAGCCAGAGAAATTGGAGCCAGAGAAATTGGAGCCAAGGGAATTGGAGCCAGAGGAATTGGAGCCAGAGGAATTGGAGCCAGAGGAATTGGAGCCAGAGGAATTGGAGGAAGCGATCGCCTGCTCAGGTTGGATTAAGCCCTCTTGCCCCAGCGTCTCCATCATCTGAGGTGCGGCTTGATGCGTGTCATCCTGCGGGTCTGCCTCTGGTGCCAAAAATGCTGCACCTTCAGCCGCAAGTTTAAAGTCCAGCAGCCGATGCACGTAATCAAACGTTGCCCCCAGCCGTTGCCCGCCCGGTACATCTTTGAAAATCGATGAAATTCGTCGCTGGAGGCGCATCTGACTGGTATCAATCGGTTGACTGTAATAGAGCCGGGGCAGCGTCGTGCGATAGGCGCGTAGCAAAAAAATGGCTTCAACCAAATCGCCCCAGGATTGCTGAATTGCCAAGGCAGCCAAATCAGGATCGTACAGGCTGCCCTCACACATCACCCGATCGACCGCCAGCTTCATTTGCTGTTTAATTTGCTCCAGCGTTAAAGTTGGGATGGCTGGATCGCCTCGCCGCTTTGCCTTGAGCAGTGCCTCAGCATTTTGAATCGCCTGCTCTCCACCTTTGACCGCTACATATGCCATGCTGGTTAACTCCGGCTCAGAGATTGTTTTAAAAGTTGGGTAGTGGTATTGATGTAAGGATTTTTTGATGGGCAGGCGAAGCCCGCCCATCAAAAAATCCTTACCAATTTAGGACTACCAAAAGTTGATTGTTTGGACGTAACGCGTCCAAACAATCAACCGTCTAGAATATTTTGCGAATAGTTTGTCAGGGTGGATGTGCGGGGTAATCCCATGACACAGTGCTGATCAAACAAAAACACGTCAATGCCGCGCGGGTAGGCTTGGCTGTTGTGCTGCCACTGGTGCCAAAATCGCTCAGGCAGGTGTGGAGCGATCGCCCGTTCTTGCAAAATACCTGGCCCCTTTAGCACAACGGGAATACCGTGGCTGATTTGCTCCACTTGCACCAAAACCGAGGTGGATGCCTCAGGACATGCTGCTGTGCCCCAATTAAAGCTGTCTAAATCGGGCAGTTGAGCTAGATCCCAAACGATCGCGAAGTTGGCAGTTTGTGGATCTGGAGTAAATCGGCACCCCGTATGGAACATCAGCCATGCTGCTACGGCGGCATCCAGTCCCGATTGCAGCCACACCCGTGTCTCCAAATCCAACAGGGTCAAACAGGCAGCAGCACAGGCGGGCGTTAACCCGTGAGGGGGTGTCAGGAGAGGAGCGATCGCCTTTACCTCCCCCGGACAGGACAAGGCATCTAGCAAGGTTCTAAAGGTTTGCTGAGCATCGTGGACGCTATCTCGAAATCCAGGCGTGGTAGTAGTGACCATCATGTGCCCCGCACTAGGGTAAAAAAGTTGACTCGGGTGGATTCAACCTGGCGTTCTTGCTGGTGTTGCCGTTGTTGTGCCAGATGCCAAAGCGGTTCGATCACGGTGGTGAATACCGTGTCGTGCCAATCTGGATGTTGCAGCAGCGCGTCGCACACAGCCGCTAATTCCGCATGACGGTGCGATCGCCCTGTGATATAGCCATATCCGGCGATCGCGCCCGTATCATCTGGACTATCATCGGTCGCAGCACTGGTGAACAGGCGCACAACACAGCGGGTCAACGTCATCTCTCCCAAATAAAACGGTTGCCCTGTGCCGCCCGATCGCCCCTGTACCATCGTCAGCCCAATCTCTGGAGAGCGGAGGAAATCATAGCTGGGCAATTGATCGAGCAAGCCAAACTGCTGTTCTAAGTGCTCTAAAGGTGCCTTAGCCAGAGTGGAGATCCATAACTGCCGCTGTATCACGTTTGTCATCAGGTGCCCTTAACCCTATCTTAAAGACATATAGATGTCTAGACAACTCATCGTAGTGAAGTACTTTAGTTCTGTCAAGTAGATAGAGGCACTAAGCCCGACGGTTCGTTTTTTAGTGTTGCTGAATTTGGGGATGTTTTTGAATGTGAAACCTTTGGTTTCACATTCAAAAACATCCCACCATGAACCAATGCCCGTTTTTTGGAAGTGCCGCGCTGAGCGCGGCACTTCCAAAAAATATTGCTTTTATTTAAGCCTTAGTTCTTAATCGAGATGTCTTGTTTCAAGCTCAATGTATTAGCGTTTCAGAGCCTTCCAGAGCCGATCTTTATCTACATCGTCGGTATCAGGTTCTTCGTAAACCAATTTCAGTCGGTAGTTTTGTTGTTTAAGCGATCGCCGCAGGGGTTGGGAGGGGCTAATCAAAAATACAGAATCAAACCCTTCGGAAATTTTGAGTTGTTGTGGCTCACGTACTAGCTGAAGTTTGACATCTGGATCTAAGCGATCGCTCAAGCCCAAAATTTCCATGGGATCTCTGCTGCCAATTACGAGTGGGTTAGTCGTTTGATTAATCAGATCGGTTACGGGAACGTAATAACCGCATCTACCCACTCCTTTATTCCACCAGATTTGAGCCTGTGAGATCACAGTGCAACCGACAATACTACTAACCATGAACGTGATCAATCCCATCCGCCATAGCTTGGTTTGCCAGGTGCTTGTCCAGACGGCTTGACTGGCAAACAGGTAAGCTAGAGCAATCTGAATAGCTATATAGGACGGAATTAGATAGCGAATCCGCAGCGATCGCCCACCCCCCAGAACTACATCTGGAAAGGCAAATATCAGGAATGGAACCCCCGCTAATAGCAAAATAAACAGCCAGGTACGAGTGGGAGCTTTACGGCAGAGGAAATAGAGCGCAAAGACCACGAGTAGCACAAGGATAAAGTTGGCAGAATACAACTCCTCACCCAAAAAAGCTCGATTGAGATTTAAGAACCACCGATCTAGCAACTCAGCTAACGAGTGCGCTTCGGTAGAGAAGTCACTATCATTTCCAACTTTTTCAAATCCTGGCTTAATCATTATGAGCCAGGGAATAAAGGCTAAAACCGCTGCCCCTGTTGCCAGCAGATAGGACAGGATAATTTTGCCAGATTGCCGTTTTCTCAGCTTCGGTTGGGTCGGTGTAGTGATTGTTTCTGCCAGTTCTGGAGTTGCCAGTTCTGTAATTGCCAGTTCTGTAATTGCAATATATACACCGTGGGCGATCGCCACTGTGCTAAACAACAAATGGGTATACAACCCCAACGCGACCGTTAGCCCATAGGTTGCCCAGCTCAGTCGAGATTGCTGACGAATTGCCCACAACAGCACTGCACTAGACAACAACGTTAGAACAGTCCACAGGCTGTAATAACGGGCTTCTTGGGCATAAAGCAGGTGTAAGGGAGTGGTCGCAAATAGAGCGATCGCTATCCACCCTGGCAAACTAGATTGAAATAACTCGCGACACAACCACCACAAACAAGGAAACGCGAGCAGGCTAATCACAGTCGATAAACTTCTAATCACCGTAATTGAATTGCCAAACCCTTGCAGCCAGATCCTGGCAAGAACAAAATATAGAGGCGCATTATGCGGATCTTCAACGGCAATACTTTTCAGGGTATCTGTTAAATCTTTTTCAACAGTTGGATATTGATAGTGCTGTAGTGTTTCTACACCAACAACGTTGCCTGTCACAACTTGCTCTACAAACTCTTCTCTGGTGTACCCTGAAACCCTTAAGGACGTGTAGGTTTCGTCTAGCCAATAAACTTTGTAATCCAAATGGTAAAACCGGAAAAAGACACCTAGCACCAGCAGGAGCACAACCGATCGTCTTAGCCAAGTAGGAAGCAAATAAGAGTCCTGCTAAAAATGTTTATTCTGTACAAACTCTAGCGCTTCCCAGGACACAAAAAAAGTGAGCAAGCCAAATCCTCAAGCCGTGCGGCTGGGTATCGCAAGAGTGTATACCAGCGATCGCCTCACCCCGTTTTTGAGCTGCGATATTCGCGTTCCAAGCTCGACAGGGCGAGTTCAGAGCACGAACCATTGAGTTCCAAGGTGCAACATTGAAGATGCGAGGGCGATCGCACTACAAGCTACCTATCCAGATATTTTCTAGTTGACTTCTTTAGGACTCGAAAATAGATTGCAAAAATCGTTAACGAGAGTAGTAAATATACAAACGAATATGCAGCTTTAAAGGAGAAGAGAATCAAGAATGGTATGACGCTAGTTGTAAGCGCAAAAACCACAATAAAAGCGCCAAAGGTGATCCTATAGCTAGTAAGCAGTTTTGTTTCTTTTTCAAAGTTTAAGTTGAAAACTCTGGGGTCTTGTAATTCACTAAATTCTTTTCTAATTTCTGCCTCATAACCCTGGAGATTATCTGCAAAGAAGATAATGAACGATTGTTTGATTAGATTCCAAAATCCGATCACTGCAATGATCAACAGAAGACTGAGAAACCCCAAAAACAGCAGACTGCTGTAGTCAATTTTTGGATTTGCCAATACGATAACGTCTACGATTGGCTTCCAAAGTGCTATGGTTGCGCCAATCACGCCCATTAATTTAAAGTCGTCAAAAGCACTTACGATATACTCTTCTGCCTGCTGGCTCAAACGCACATATTCTTTGTAAAGGTAATCTAGTCTTTGCTCAGAGTTCATATTATTTTTGAATTTTTGACAAGATTCCCATCCTAATTCTTCCAGTTTTCGCGGCGCAGCAGGGGATTCACAAATTCATTTAGCCCTTCGCCAACTAGCGATAGTCCTACCACTAGCGATGTGAGCGCTAGCCCTGGAAATAGAGCTGTCCACCAGATTCCGGTAGGCAGCGCGTCTAAGGCTTGGCGCAGATCTGCGCCCCATTCTGGAGTTTGGTCAGGTAAGCCTAGTCCCAAAAAGCCTAGCCCGCCTAGTGTTAGCGCGGCATCGGCAGCGTTGAGGGTAAACAGTACAGGAACGCTTTGAATAACGTTAAAAAACAGGTAGCGCGATAGCACCCGCCAAGTGGATGCGCCCATTGACTGGGCAGCTTCAATAAACAGCTCTGTTTTGACGCTGACCGTGTGGTTTCGTACGACTCGGTAATACTGCGGCACGTAGGCAATGCTAAGGGCGATCGCCGCATTCAGCACCCCGCGTCCCACTACAAACGCCAGCGTCACCGATAGCAACAGACCGGGCAGGGTGTAAATTGTATCCATCAAAAACAGCAGCACCCGATCCAGTCTGCCGCCTAAATAGCCGCTCAGCATTCCCAGGGGCACCCCAATCGCCACGCTGATCATTGTTGCTAACACGACCACCAGTAGCGCCATCCGGCTGCCAAACAAGGTACGAGAAAACACGTCGTAGCCTTCGCGGCTGGTGCCAAACCAGTGGGCGGCTGACGGTGGCTCGTGAATTGGATTTGACAGTGAATCGAGCGGATCTTGAAGCCAACCCCAGGATTGGAACACAGGGGTGAGGAGAGCGATCGCCACAAACAGCGCTGTAATCACGATTCCGGCCCACATCATTTGCACAGACAGGCTAGAGTGGTGCAAAAATGTCAAAAAGCGAGGCAAGCGCAGCTTGGTCAACGTCATAGTGCGGCACAGTCGCAGATTTAGAATCTTCCCATTGTGGCACGATACAGCGATCGCCCATAGGAATAGACCTCTTGCGTGAATCGTTTCCCGACTTCGCCGGGAAACGATTCACGCTCACGAAAAAACATTCACGCAAAAAGTTTAATGACCCAGAGAGGGTGGAGGCATTGCCTCCACCCTCTCTGGGTTAGTTCCTCAAGCTGCCATCAACCAGCCGAAACGGAGTTAGCCCAGTCTTTTGCCCAGGCCAGGTTTTGCTGTACGCGTTCTGCATTGGCCGCTTCGGAGTAAAGCCGCAAAACGGGTTCAGTGCCACTAAAGCGGATTAGTAGCCAGCTTTGGTCTGCTAGTTGAAATTTGTAGCCGTCGATATCAATGTAACTGGTGACGGCTTGTCCGGCGATTTCCGTAGGCGGTTGAGTTTGCAGTTGGGTGAGCAAGCGCGATCGCACGTCCATGCTAGCTAAGGGTAAATCGATGCGGTCGTAGTCTGATGTGAAATTGGTTTTAGACTGGAGGGCTGCATACTGGTCGCTTAAGTCCATATCTGCCCCCACAACGGCTTCTAGCACGTATAGGGCTGAGAGCAGCGCGTCGCGTTCGGGAATGTGGTTGCCGTAGCCAATACCGCCCGATTCTTCGCCGCCCAAAAATACGGGTGCCTCTAGCATCCGATCGGCAATGTACTTATAGCCAATGGGCGTTTCGTGTACAGACAGGTCGAACAGTTTGGCCACCAGTGGAATTAGGTTAGAGCCACTAATGGTTTTGACAATTTCACCCGTAAACCCTCGATGAGTGGCCAAGTGCTGAATTAGGACGGGGATTAGCACCTGAGAACTGAGAAATTTTCCCGTGCCATCGACAGCGGCAATGCGATCGCTATCACCGTCAAACACCAGACCCACTACCAGCTCATCGGCAGATTTGCGCTCATAGGTTTTGATCTGATGCAGCAAATCAGGCAAATAGCGGGGCAAAGGTTCGGGGGCACCGCCGCCAAACATCGGGTCTGCATCACCGTTGAGTTCGCGAATGGAGATGCCAAGTAATTGCTCTAACCCCCCAGCAGCAGCACCGTGCATTACATCTGCAAAGACTGTAAGCTTACCGCTGGCGATCGCCTGTTTCAGTCGAGATATATCCACCTTGGCCTGTAATCCTTCGCAGTAGCTAGTCCACGGATTGAACGATTGCAACATGCCCCGCTCGGCGGCAGACGGCATCGGCTGAGACAGCAATGCCTCAATGTTGTGGGTAATTTCGGGGGGTACAGACCCACCAAAACCGCCCTTTACCTTCAATCCCGAATAGGCCGCTGGGTTATGGCTAGCGGTGATCACAATCGCCCCCAGTGCGTTGAATTGCTTAGCAGCCCAACTAAAGGCAGGGGTAGGGGCAAAGCACTCCGACAGCATGACATCAAACCCCGCAGCTTGCAGCGATTCTGCGGCTGCCAGGGCAAATTCTGGCGACAAGAAGCGGCGATCGTAACCGACAATTATTAACCGATTGCCCGTCTGGTTTCCGTAGGCTTGCTCTAGTGCCAGCGCGGCGCGGGGAGCTACGTACATCACCCGCTCAAAGGTGAAGTCTGCTGCAATCATGCCCCGCCAACCATCCGTTCCAAAGGCAATGGGCTTATTGACAAATGATGCAGGTGAGAGATGAACTGCCATGACCAACTCCGCTCAAGTAAGGGGCTAGGGTTCAAAAAAAATATTGTCCTAACTGGGTAACGTATTGCTATAAAACGTATTTAAGGGCATGAGATTCAGTCCATTTTTGAGCACCGCGCGACACGCAGTTCTTAAAAACGAGCTAGGCTTTGCTTCAGTAGAAAACGCTGTAGTTAAATGGCACTGAACATAAGCTGGTGGGCACTGCCAACCCTGAGGTCTATCAGAGCTTTCGGCAACTTGAATATGGTTAAGTCAACGTCATTCCGCCACAGTCACAGAATGAAAACCATCTTTGCGAGTAACAACCCTATGAGTATCACTCCCAATACAATTACATTCAGAAAAATTGTATTCAGGAATTGGCTTAATTGTGTCAGTTGACCGCAGAACTATACCGATAAATGGTTCAAACGCGATGTGCTCTTCATCGTAACTACATCAAAGCATCTTCACACAGTCTCGACCGTGACATTTGGCCTCGCGTAGCGCTTGTTCAGCGCGATGTAGCACACTGTAGGCATCGCGATCGCGACTAGAATCTTGTTGTGCAATGCCAAAGCTAGCAGTCACGCTTATTGACCCAGAGGGCGTTTCTACTGGGCTGGTTTGAATCACTTGACGTAGCCGCTCAGCTACATCTAGGGCATGGTTTGAAGTAGTTTCAGTTAATAACACTACAAATTCTTCTCCGTCATATCGATAGGCCGAAGTTTCTTGGCGTAGCTGTTTTTGAAACCGCTGTGCCAGTTTTTGCAGAACGATATCGCCCGTTTGGTAGCCGTGGGTATCGTTAATTAGCTTAAAGTAATCGAGATCACAGAAGATAATACTAAAGGGTGACTGCACCGTCCACAGCGCTCTGTTGCTTAGATGGTCGAGTTCCCGGTCTAGGGCTTTACGGTTGAGTAATTGGGTTAACTCGTCACGCAAGGCTTGCTGCTGGAGGGTGGGGTTCTGTAAGCGTAATGCATCATGACGATGCCAAAGATGCTGGTAATGCTGAGCGTTGGTCAGGGCGATCGCCACATGATCTGCAACTTGCCGCGCCGTTTGTAAATCTTCTAGTCGATACGTGTCTACGGGCTGATAGGATAACAAGCCGACGATGCCTACAAATTCGGTTTGTACAAAAATCGGGATCACCAAGGCAGACGTTGCCCCCAGATTATTTAACCAGCCTTGTAACGAGTCTAGCTCTGGCTCTGGGTCGGTTGCTAAAGCTGCATCAGTCTCTGCATCTATTGATAGAGCTGACCTGCTCTTGACAGGGGTTACTTGTAGATAGGATGCACCCTCTTGTAGAAATGCTTCTTCTACCACTTGCCAGGGTGCTTGCTCAATTGCATCTGGATTGACGGGAGGTAACTTTTGTTCTGGTGTATCCCAGTAGCTCATGACGTTGGCCTGTCTTTCGTGTAGCCGGATCAGGAGACAGCGATCGCATCCCAGTCCTTGCCCCAGTTCAGCGATGATTTGTTCTACCATTTCATCGGCATCTAGGCTGGAGTTAAGTAACTGCGTAGTTCGCCCAAGCAGCGCCACCTGCTGCCGCAACTGATGTAGCCGTTGCTGCTGGCCATAGAGGGCGCTATACAGTAACCCCAACTGCTGAGACTGGGTAGCCAATGCGGTTAAATCGTCTGCACTCCAAAGAACCGTGGGCGTTGTCGGACTGGGATAAACGGCTGCGGGCAACCCAGTTGAGAGCGGGTCTGCGGGTGCCAGTATCTCCTGAGAACCGGATGCGCCAGGGAGACGAGACGTTGAAGTTATGGGATCGGCAGGTAATTCAACTCGCCCTAGCTGCAGCAGGAGCTGTAGGGAGCCAGATGTAGCTGGATGGTCAGGTTGCTCGAAGCTTGGCTGCCAAACTACTGGCACCACTAACTCCCCAGATGCTAGCTGGGTGAGGTGAGGCGATCGCCGTTGCTCTAAAACCCACTGTGGCAAAACAGTGGGGGTGGGCAATTGTTCTAGAGGCTGCACTGGGTCATCCACGCTCTTTTGCTGTCCTGACCGAATCGAGTAAACCCGCAGGGAGTGCTCTGATGGGTCGTCCAGACCA
Organism: Elainellales cyanobacterium; assembly: GCA_038321765.1. Classification (GTDB taxonomy): domain Bacteria; phylum Cyanobacteriota; class Cyanobacteriia; order Elainellales; family Elainellaceae; genus CASBQJ01. The sequence goes on along the minus strand of JBBQFG010000015.1, from coordinate 486 downwards.
ACCCACAGCACGCAATCTGCTTGGTAAGCCGTGGCGATCGCTTGCACTGTTTGCTGTAACAGCCGTTCTATCGAATCAAAGTGGGATATAGTCGGACTCACCGACGGCTCAGCCCTGTTTAACACATCCATACATCTCGCCTTGATACTATTGCTGCGTTTTTACTCCCGTAGGACTGCACCCTAACCCTGGTTCAACTAATGTCCCTTAAACAACGGATTTCCTGATGCTGAAGGGTCTAGATAGTTCACCTATCAGATGGTTTACCTAGATATCTCACAAAGTTATTTAATACAAACGATTTAAGCCAGACTCCGGAGCTAAGAGGATGTTTTAAAAGTCCCATCGCTGGTATAAAAACGGTATCGATCCCCCTAAATCCCCGCGCTGGCGCGCCGCTGCGCTAGAAAAAAGGGGGACTTTGAATCCAGTTCCTCCCTTTTTATAGACGCGAAGCGGCTTCCCGAAGGGTAGGGGGGCTAGGGG
>JBBQFG010000014.1:0-40890 GCA_038321765.1 Elainellales cyanobacterium | reverse complement strand
CAAAAATCCTTACCAATTTAGGACTACCAATAGGTTGAACCACTTATCAGTTTTACTTTAAACAAGAATTCTTAACTTCTTCTAAGCTAGATTCAAGTGTTTCTCAGCCAACTTCTAGAAGAAACGTTAACACTAGATCAATATCAATTTTAGTTGTAACTAATCAACAAGATGTCTTCTGATTTGGAGTTGTAAATTCTAAATTCTGATATTCTGCTGTAGATATTTCTGGCGTAGATACAGTACTTTGCGCTTGGATAAAACACCTCATGCACTTAAAAAGTGCTGTGTCAGTTAACCGGTGAAGTGCGATCGTTATTTTTTCCAAAATCCAAAGCTATGGACTTTTCAGACATTAATCAATTACCCTCTACTTTACAGACAGTTGTAAAGTACCAACATTTATCCACTGGACAATCTTTATTTCATCGTAACGAAGAGGTAAGAACATTATATGCGGTGAAATCTGGACAAATTCGATTACTGCACTATACAAAGAGTGGCCAATCAATTAGCCATTACGCCATCTATAGTGGTGAAATCTGTGCTGAGATAGCCCTTTTCCTAGATGCTTATACATGCAGTGCAATCGCAGAAGAACCCACTCAACTCCTAATTTTTCCTAAGCAAGAATTCTTGAGTACTCTTCGGCAATACCCTGATTTTGCCATTGCATTCATGAAACAGTTGTCTTATCGATTGCACACCACAAAAGTAATGGTAGAGTTACGTAGCATTCGCTCCGCCCAAGAGCGCGTTCTCCATTACTTACGATTGATTGTGCCTCCTGAGAAAAACACAATAGTCCTAGTACAGCCGCTTAAAAACATTGCTGCTGATTTAAGCATCAGCCCTGAAGTCTTATCTCGGACACTAACTCAACTTGTAAGTGATGGAGCGATCGCCCGCGAAAAACGCAGAATCACACTCCTCGAATCATAGACATAACTCTGAATCAGTCATTGGTTCTGCTTAAAAGAATCTAAAGAATCTGCCAAACTTGATTTCAATCAAAGACAAGGGAGCGATGTCGTTGTAGTGTCTTTACAATTCTGTTGAAATTATTCTGGAAGTAGTTGCAATAGCATGACCGACTGGCAAAACATCCAACGGACAAACCAATGGCAAGCTGTTTTGAGATCATTGACCACATTGAGTTATCGAGTCCATGATCTCGGTAATTATCTGTATGAAATTACCCGTGGAGTGAGTCAACTGTTAAATTCCGATTGGTCAATTATAACGATTCATACGGGAATAAGGGGACAAGTAATTGCCAGTAGTCTAGAGCTAAATGACTTAGAGACTGGATTCTCAGCTCACGAAAGCGTCTCAAAAATTGTCGTTCAAAGCGGACAACCTTTGTTGATTGCGGATATCAAACAACATCCAGAAGAAGCAGAACACATGGCAGGATATGTCTGCTATTTAGGAGTACCACTGCGAACTTCAATAGGGGAAGTGATCGGCACTATTTGCTCATTCAGCAAGCAACCGCAGCAATATGATGGAGAGACCATTTCTATAATAGAACTGTTTGCAGAACGAGCGGCAACGGCAATCGATAATCATCAACTGTATCAACAACAGCGAGAATTTAATGAGCATTTAGAAAGTGAAATAACCAAACAGACAGTAGAATTACGCGCAGCTCAAGCAGAGCTAATTGAGCATGAGCGACTTGCAGCGATCGGAGAATTTGCGGCAATGATTGTCCATGAAATTCGTAATCCTCTGACCACTGTTCAAATGGGGCTAAGTTACTTTACAAAACTCGACCTGCCCCAACCTGCTCAAGTTCGGCTCTCTTTAGCAATGGATGAGGCTAAGCGATTAGCACATCTTTTGCAAGAAATTTTATCCTATTCAAAGCCTCAAATTTCGCAGCTTTCTGAAATTAACGTCGATGGATTTATTCAGCAATTGCTGGTTTCATTACGAGCGATGCCCGAAGCACAAGGATGTTCAATCGAATATTTTCCTTTAACTTCACCTGCTTGGATTTTGGGCGATCCAGACAAGTTGAAACAAGTGTTTATCAATCTGATTCGCAATGCGTGTGAGGCAGTTGAAGCAGAAGAAATCATCCAATGGTCGGTGGTAAACATCTCAGAGGGACACATTTGTATTTCTGTTCAAAATGGTGGTTCACCCATTCCTGAAGATGTTTTACCTCGCTTGACCCAACCTTTCTATTCCACCAAAGCAGAAGGAACGGGGTTAGGTTTAGCGATCGTAAAACGAATTGTAGAAACTCATAACGGTGAACTTCTCATTGAGTCTTCTGAAACTAAAGGCACAATTTTTAGTGTCCGATTGCCGCTTAAAAAAAGGTAAGCTTCATAAGCGTGACAAGTCAAACACATAAGCTATCAAAAATATATTAGGTATCGGTTAAAAGCACTAATCAAATAACATGGAAGCATAATACAGCTTTTCCCGCCATTACTAATACCAAATCAATATGAAGCTGCACACAATAAGGAGATTAAAGGATCTTAAGCCCCGTCCCTCATAGGGCTAGTTCTATGCAACTTCACATTAAATTGGTACCATAACCCTCACCTTATTACCAACACTCCTCAGTTGAGAAGTATTCCAAGCCAAATACCTCTTCTTATAAAAATAGTTAATTTAGTCAAAATCCTAGAGGGCGATCGCCATACAAGTCATAGAAACGGCAAAAGATAAGTCAAAAGGTAATTTTAAGCTCTGTCTGTAGCTGAATGTAAAATCTGAGAAGAAAGTGGAAGATTATGCTAGCCACACTACTAAAGGTTAAAAACATGGCAATTAAACTACACGTTCCAACCCTTAACAACTCTGACTCTGCTAAGTATCTAGAAGAAACAATCTATACGACAGAGCCAAACGCAAATGTCAAGATTGACTTAGATGCCAAAACTGTAACAATTACCTCACAAGCATCTGAGGAAACCTTCAAGCAGCTAATTGTGGCAGCAGGACACGATATTACAAACGTTTCTTGATTGTTTGTAATCGCTGTTTGGTTTATTGCAGTAGGTTTAAACGTGGCTAGTAACTCCATAGAGCAGTTACCTCTCTATGCCAGTTTTAACCACTCACATGGCTTGTGAAAGTCGCCGCTCAACGAGTGGCGACTTTCACGAACGTTATTGCTAGGAATGATCTAAGATTCCTGTATTTTCTGTAACGGCAGCAGCCACAGGTGGACGATTTAAGGATGCGGTAGCGATCGCCAACAACTTGTTAACGTGGGGCAAGGGAGATCCAGATTTCAATACCTCAGAACAGAAAAGTGATTTGTCAGAAGAATTATAGCCCTCTTCAGCTAATTCTGAGGAAGGGGAGAAAGCGTGCTATCTACAGCAAAGGGGGGAATGTTAGCTAGGCAGGTTTCAGATGTGCGATGAAAACAAAGTTGTATACTGACCTGATTTGCTTGACTGGCAAGGTTTTGAGCAATTTCGGTCTACAACTTTAAGCAAAAATTTGAACGGTAGAATCAGGCTTTCAAGCCCTGTCAGTATAGAAGTTTATTTTTGAATTACACGAAGGTCAAAAGACGCTGGAACGGCTCTGGCCCAGACTTTTCAGTTTTTCCCCATTGCTCATCTCCCTGGAACAGCTATTGAGCCTTATTGTTTAGGTGTTTAGATAACGTTTATATCTAGTGAATTTATAGCAAAACAAATACTAAAGCTGTTGGAAAATAACGACGAAAATTGCTGAAATGCTTATACAGACTGGGTTTCATCGATTTTATACTAAAATCGATGAAATGCTTGCTAGACAAAAGTTTCAAGGATTTTTGAGCTTATTACCCAACAACTCTACTAAGTCCCAATCACATCTAAGTCCCAATTACATCACTCCAATCATCATTTTTAACCGCCGCTTCTAAGTTCCGACGACGCTCAGCATCCGGGCTATCGGGTATATCATTTTTTTCTAATTCATTGAGTAGGCTGCTATCTGCCATTGCCTTACGCAACTTGAGCTTTTTCTCTTCATAGGCATTGCGCTCAGTAGCCGACATAGTTGTTTGAGCAGCCTCACTAATGGTACTAGCCCACGCTCCTCCCGCCGATTGATTCCCGACCGGAACATAGTTCAGTGCTGCAATCCACTCGTCTCGTAGGGCTTCCATCACCTGACGTTTAGGAAATTTAAAGGTTTGTACTTGGATAAAGGCACAAACGTCTGCACCATGCTGAGCCAAATGGCTTTCAAGCGACTGTCGCACATCTCGTGAATAGCCAATGTACTGAGTCTGGCGATCGCTATCTAACACCGCATAAACACCCGCTATCTTGACCTGGGCAGTGAGCGATCGCCATTCATCTACCGACATTACATCCGCACCATCCTGGTTAAGCACAACTGTGAGAGATGATGAACCATGCTCATTGTCTGAGCCGTACAGAAAACCATGCAGCCCTTGATGCGCGACTGGAACATTTTGATGTTCAATGGGGACGTTAGTATCAGATTCCACAGGATAAGTCTCAGTAGGTAAGACAACGTTGCTATTGAAGGCGATCTTACCGCTATTCAATCCTCGTTAGTCAAAAAGCTGGGGTTTCTAGCAATTCTCATTTTGCAACCAACTTGAGATGAAAGTCTACTAGCCATTTGTCTAGGGTACAAGCCATCCATTTCTCTGCTGCTCACCCTTTCGAGCTGGCATTGGGAGGGGGATATTAGTGACCGGACGATTGTCCGCGCCTTGGCAAAGCTGGTTTGGATGCTTATATCCCGGCTGTACAGTGCAGAGTTTTACGGCGTTTGACGTTCATGCACAAAAACCAAGGGCAACAAAGCAACCAAGCGCAGCACACTAGAGAGAGCAAATAGGCCGAGTAAGCCACCAGAGCCAAATTGAGCTAAAAAACCTCCCGCAGTCGTGCCCAGTGCGCCGCTAATGCCTGCAAAGGCTGCTGCTACTCCAAAATAAGTAGATTGATTGTGATCAGGAGCAATGTCAAGCTGCAAATTATTAGAGCAGAGGTCAATTGCCGCCGCCGTTCCGCCTGCAATTATATGCAGTAGTGGCAGCCAAACCCAGGTCGATACAGCGTTAGTACCTGTCATCAGCCATAGAAGGGGAAATACAGCAAACGCAATCCCCACGCCCAGCAAAATCGGACGGTTGCCAATTCGATCGGCCAGCTTGCCCCAAATCATTAGCAGCAAAAGATTTGCTCCAGCAGACAAGCTATTGTAAATTGTGACCTGGTTCAAATCGAGCGCCAAATCATTGAGCATATACACGTTAAAAAACGGAGCGCTAAGACTAACGGAGAAGGTCCATAGGTTGAAATAAATCAAGAACTTGAGGAAGTTGGGATTTTGCCAAAAACTGGCTTGGGGCAACAGTTGCAAGGACGACATGTAGCCTATGCTATCTTTTACTCGATCAAGCTCACAATTGGGCGTGTGATCAGAGGTTTCAGGTAGAGCCACGACCCGTTGTCTGATCTGAGGGTTCACATCTACCATAAAGTTTTGAAACCAGAGGCTAATTAATCCCGCAATAATACCCAAAACTACTACTAAGCCGTAGCCTTGAATAGAACCTCCTTTCCATCTAGACACTATCAATCCCATTAACGGTACTGAGATTAGGTTAGTTAAAGTGGCTGCACTATTCCGCAAGCTAAAGTAGCGTCCTCGAAGGGGACGAGGTACCAGAGCGGCCATCCAACTCAGCCACGGAGCACTGCCGATCGCCCCTAAAAAGTAGCTGAGAAAAACAATCCCCAGAGTAAAGTCGATCAACAATGCTGGAGCAGAGTGGCTACGTCCGACAGCGAAGATAGCGATCGCCAACCCTACCCAGAGCGATCGCGCAATGCCGTAAACCCACAGGCAATAGTAATGACGGCTGTTAGTTCGTTCTGAAAAATATGCCCCAATCGGTTGCATCAAATTGGCCAGCATGGGAATGGATGCCAATAGCCCAATTTCGGTGGGGCTAGCACCCAGTTCTAGTAAAAAATTGGTTAAGAGGACACCACCTGTAACATTGGAAAATAGACTGGCAAAGACTCCGTCCCAAGTTGAAGCATTTAGACTAGTACGAATCTCAGCTTTAGATGCATTTAGTAGAGTGGTCACCGCCCGTGATTTAGACGCTACCGACTCCGGCAATGACAAAACGGATAGGAGGGCTGAGTCAACAGCTCCAATGGCAGATTCTGCGGCGATCGCACCTGTACTGTTTTGATTGGTTGTATCAACAGATCCTAAATCCGTCATCTATTTCAAAATTCCTATTCAAAATTCCTACAGAGTTGAGAGCCTGGTTGACTGACAAAAGTCTATAGCCCTCACCCCCAACCCCTCTCCCAGAGGGCGAGGGGAGTTGATCTACCCTTCCGGTTCCCTCTCCCCTCGGGAGAGGGCTAGGGTGAGGGCTTTCGGGGATCTGACTAACAAGTTTTGTCAGTCAATCAGCGTTGAGAGTCATAGCTCAGAATTTTTAACGTTGGATAGAATGTCCCCCCAGAGCTTATATCAAGTTATCTGACAGCGGTAGGGGCGAAGCATTGGGTCGATACGTTTCACAATAACCGATAGATACTGGCCCAATGCTTCGCCCCTGCATAGCCCGACAGGCGGAAGCTGCCGCGTTGCACCATCCAATTAACTAAGCTGAACAACTGCCTGATTCTCTACCAAGGTTTTAGTGGTTAGCAGGTCTTCGACAGTTATGCGGAGAAAGCGATCGCCATCGACCGAAAACAGAACCTTGAGCCGATCGCTACCTGGTACCCCTGGCGGGGTAAGTCGGGCAATGCTGCGGGCAGCGTCGCTGTCGTTGAGGGGTTTGACCTGGGGGTTGCCGCTGCTGAGGGTACGAGTAATCAGGCGATCGCCTTCAAAAAATACTTCGGTGCTGCCGATTTCTATCCCAAGTTCGCCAATCACTAGCTCAATGCTGGGCTGGTTGTCCATTGATGCCCCTAGCAGCAGTTCAACGGGCTTTTCCATGGGGTAGGGTTGCCCTTCGCGCACCAGCGGATGCCAGCCGTGGCAGCGGTTGCGCCGATCCCAGTAGCGGACTCCATAGCTGTGATAGAGATAATCTTTGACCTCCATGCCCTGTGTAATTTGTAGCGCTCCGTGGGCGATCGCCTCAAACGGTCGATCAGAGCGAATTTTGGCGGCATCAAACTGCTGCGCCACCCAGTTTTGGACAGCGGGGATTTGGGCAGTACCACCCACCACTAGCACCGCGTCCACGTCCGTTAGCTCTACGCCTTGCCGTCGCGCCTGCTGCTGCACATGGGTAAGCGACTCGTCTAACCGTTGAAAGAATCCATTGTCTTGCAAAATCTGATTGAAGCGATCGCGCGTTAGGCTTAGCTCATAGCTTTCCAGCGTTTCGTCGTCAAAAAACGCCTCGGTTGCCTCGGTTTTGTCAGAAAGCTGAATTTTTAACCGCTCTGCCAACCGCTGTGTCAGCGGCGTTGCAGCCAGTCCCTGTTGTGCCACAAAATAATCGACTATCCAGTTGTCAACATCTGAACCGCCCAGACTTTGCCCTGCCTTAGCCAGCACCCGCGCTACCTTTGGTTTTTGGGCAGATTCCGCCAGGTTTTTTTGTCCCCATTTCAGTAAAAAACCGAGCGGCTTAGCGCCAGAATTGCTCTTTTCCAGCCGCACCAGCGATAGGTCTAAGGTGCCGCCGCCAAAATCGATCACCAGCAGCGTATCTGCCGTGTCGCTGCCATACCCCAGCGCTGCCGCCGTCGGTTCGTCCAGCATTCGCACCTGCTGAATGTTGAGCGATTCGCACACCTGCGCTAGCCACAGCCGATAGGCTTCAAAGCTGTCAACCGGAACGGTGAACACCAATGAATCTAGGCTGGGATCAGTTTTCTGGAGGGTTTGAATTACCTCCCGCAAATACCACGCTCCCACCTGCTCAAACCGGATAGTGCGCCCATCCAATTCGGGCAAAAACCCCTGAATCTGGGTGCCAATCCCCCGTTTGAAGTTACGAAAAAACCGAGCATCCTGGCCAATATCTAGTCCGCGATCGCGCACCGCTTGACCAGCCACAATGGTTCCGGCGATCGCTTCCTGCACATATAGCAAACTAGGCACCAACGGCGGGTTTTGCCCCAGCTTTAGTGACAGCCCCGCTAAACTTACCGTCTCCGACTGCTGCGTTGCCGCATTCCAGCGGGTCACGACCGTATTGCTAGTGCCGAAATCGATTGCGTAGGGCATTGAGGAAGGATGAGGGATGAAGGATGAATAAAAACGAGTGGAGGTCATCAAGTGAGAGGTGTTCGGCAACGCCAAACACCTCTCACTTTTCCTGCTCAAGCCAGGGGTAGACGCGATCGCAGAAAAATAGCGTTCCGGCGGCGACACAAATGGGAATCGCGATCAGGTTAATTAGGGGAATGCTGACCAACCCCAGACAGACCACGGCGAAACTAGCGCTAGCAGGAAGCGTGCGCCAGAGAATGCTGAGTTTTTGCCGAAAGGGAAGGCGGCGACGTTCTAAGGCAGAGTCTAAGAAATCTAGGCAGACGATTGTAGCGGCGAGGCCAATGCCCCCCAGCGTGGCGATCGCCGTTCCGACACCAGGGAAAAAATTAAGCACCAGCAGCGGAATGCCAATGGCTATGCCCACCACCAGTTTCTTTAGCTCATAGGCAATGGCGCGCCAAATGTCGCCCACCAGCCCAACCTCTACCAACCGAATGTTCCCCGTTTGCAATCGCTCCAGTTCTTCCGAGAGCTTGCCATACCAGGGCGCACACAGCAGCACCCCAAACTGCAACACAATAAAGCCCGTAGCAATCAGCAATACAACCGTTAGCACCACCCGCAGCAGCCAGATGAGGGCGATCGCCAACCACCCCGGAACGCCAGCAATCCAATTGGGCAAACTAGGCCGCCACTGGGGCAAACGAGGAATCTCAAAATTGGGTAATTGAGGCAACCAGTCTGGTAGGGTAATCCACGTCGGAAGCCGCCAAGTCGGTAAGTCCCAGGCGGGTAAGTTCCAGGCGGGTAAATCCCAGGCGGGTAAATCCCAAGTAGGTAGAGTCCAATGGGGCAACATCCAGGCGGGTAAGGTCATCCAGTCGGGTAGAGCTAAGTGGGGCAGATGAAGCCCTGTCGCTGGCAAGTTGGGTGCCCACTGCGGCAGGGTCGCCGTCCAGTTTGGAATATCGGCAATCAGCGTATCGATCGCCCGCAGCCCCCCAAACAATAGCCCTGCATAAATCGTTATACCCAACAGCAGATTGATGGCGATCGGAATCAACACATAGCCCCGCAGCTTGGGAGTATTGATCAACATTCGCAGCGCCCGCAGCGGATACAGCGCACCTCCTAACAACGCTCCTGACCCTTTTATAATTAAGCTCACTGGTGCAAATCCTGCTGAGGAGTCGTTGAACAACGCAATGGTTAAATACCGTCAAGGTTTCTCAATTAGTGCAGCAATATTTGATGCCGCCCTAGTTAAGGTGAGAGCTTCTCAGGCAAGCCGAAAAACGTCCACACTAAACGTCCACAATAAGTTTACTCATTCTTCCTCGTTCCGCTCTGTCACCCTCAGCTTTGCCGATCGCGCCCTTGGGTTATGTTCAACTTCTTGATCCGTAGGCTGAATCGGCTTTTTAGTCAGCACCCGCAGCTCTGGAGATTCTCTAAACGCATGTTTTACTAGCCGATCTTCTAGACTATGGAAACTAATAATCGCCATACGACCACCGGGTTTGAGCCACAGAGGAGCCAGCTTGAGCAACGTTTCTAACACCGTCAGTTCGGCATTCACGGCAATGCGTAAGGCTTGGAATACCCGCGTTGCTGGGTGAATTCGACCATAGCGGTAGGAGCGCGGCACGCTGTGAAAAATAGCGTCGGCCAAGTCAGTTGTGGTTTGAATCGGTCGTCGTTCTACAATGCGCCGAGCGATCCGCCGCGATAGCCGTTCTTCGCCATAGGTGTAAAACAAATTGGCAAGCTCAACTTCGTCCCAGGTGTTAATAATTTCCCCTGCCGTCAGCTCTTGCTGTTGATTCATCCGCATGTCAAGTGGGGCAGTGTGACGGAAGCTGAAGCCGCGATTAGGAATATCAAACTGGGCAGAACTAACACCCAAGTCAGCCAAAATTCCATCAAACTGCTGCGTACCCGGATCGAATTCGGCAAAGTTGGCATGATGAATCACCACGCGATCGCCAAATTTTTCCAGACTAGCCCGCGCCGCTGCGATCGCCTGCTCGTCTTGGTCTAGGCCAATTACCCTCGCCCCTGCTGCCGCGTCTAAGATCAGCCCCGCGTGGCCGCCTCCGCCCACAGTTGCGTCGAGGTATAGCCCGCCCGCTTTTACTGCTAATCCTTCCACTACCTCCTGCGCCAGCACTGGGATGTGGGCAAAGGGGCGATCGCCCTGTTCCACAAGTACCTGTTCCACGAGCACCTGTTCCACGAGCACCATTTCATCCGCAGCCTCGTCAGGTGCCGCACCGGGTAGACCTATTTGCTCGTCTAGCACCATTGTTCGCCTAGCGTTAGCATGAGTAGTCGTTTTCAATCATAGCGTTGACCTGTTGACCAAATTCCAGGCAACAGATAGTTCAAGGCGATTAGTTCAAGGCGATTAGTTCAAGGCGATTAGTTCAGGGCGATCGCCTCTTAAATCTGAGGGTAGTCCTAAATTAGTAAGGATTTTTTGATGGGCGGGCTTCGCCCGCCCATCAAAAAATCCTTACATCAATATCACTACCCAGAAAATATATTCATTTATGAACGATATCGGGTCAATACCGATTGACTGGCAGTTGATGGGAACGATGGAGTAGGGCACTTGCAAAAATGGGTGACTCGGATGATTTGTAAGCAACTACACCATTTGCACTTGCAGATCTGCCTGTTGAGCAGGCGATCGCCCAACACCAGCCCGTTCACAACGTAGTCGTGGGCATTAGCACCGAGGCTCACGCTCCACTCCGCTGGGTACTAGTCAGCGCTACCCCCACGTTGACCACAACAGGCGACATCGGTCGAGTTATCTGCATACTGAGCGTTATGATGCTGCAAAACCAATTTGAACCGGGCATGCACGACAGTCCCGATCAAACAATCTCTGAGCAAAAACGAACCGAGCTACTGCTGCGCCAAACCGCCGAGCGAGAACGAGCGATCGCCCACATCATTCAAAGTATGCGGCAAACCTTGGATCTAGAATCCATCTTTAGCGCTACCACCCAAGAGTTACGCCAAGCCATTCAGTGCGATCGCGTCGTCATTTATCAGTTCAATCCCGACTGGAGCGGCGAGTTTGTCGCCGAGTCCGTTGCCCCCGGTTGGGTAGCCTTGCTGCAAAAGCAGGACGCTGGTTTAATCGCAACCCATGAGGCCATCAATGGCGATCGATGTACCCTTCGAGAATCGGCTCTAAACCCTACCCTTGGTTTAAACTCCGATACTCACTTGCAAAGCACCAAAGGCGGTGCCTACAGCCAAGGTACACCGCATTTGTGCGTTTCTGATATCTATGCAGAAGGGTTTTCCTCGTGCTACATCGAGTGCCTAGAGCAATTTCAGACCCGCGCCTATATGACAGTCCCTATCTTCTGCGGCAGCAAGCTTTGGGGATTATTGGCTAGCTATCAAAACAAAGCACCCCGCCACTGGGAAACACCCGAAATCAAGCTTGTAACGCAAATTGCCGCTCAGCTTGGTGTGGCCATTCAGCAAGCAGAATTGTTAGCTCAAACCCAACAGCAAGCCGCAGAACTCAAACTAGCCAAAGAACTGGCCGATTCTGCCAGCCGCGCCAAAAGCGAATTTCTCGCGAACATGAGTCACGAACTGAGAACACCCCTCAACGCCATTCTCGGCTTTACTCAATTGATGCACCGCGATTCAACCCTGCATCCTGAGCATCAACAATACATAGAGATTATTAGCCGCAGCGGTGAACATCTGATGGATCTGATCAACAGCGTTCTCGAAATGGCCAAAATCGAAACTGGGCGAATCCGATTGAATGAAACAAGCTTTAACCTGAGCGAGTTACTTTACGGCCTAGAACAGCTCTTTTGCCTCAAAGCCAGCACAAAAGGACTAACGCTCACTGTTGAGCAGGCGGGCAATGTCCCCCAATTTATCACAGCCGACGAAGGCAAACTGCGTCAGGTGCTCACCAACTTATTGAGCAATTCAATCAAGTTCACTGAAAAAGGTAGCGTCTCATTGCATGTCAGCGCGTTTGCTCAAGGTCTTCCCGGCAAGACATGCCTGCGATTTGATATACAGGACACAGGCGCGGGCATTGCCCCCAATGAGCTAGACAAGTTATTTGAACCCTTTGAACAAACCAGCACAGGAATTAGCTCTAGCGAAGGCAGTGGATTGGGCTTACCAATTAGCCAAAAGCTAGTGAACTTGATGGGCGGCAAAATTACGGTGAACAGCCGCTGTGGCTTAGGTACCCTATTTCGCTTCGAAATTTCGGCGCGGTTGATTAACCATCCCATGATTCAAGCGCCTCAACGCCCCCTAGCAAGAGCGATTGGGCTAGCTCTTAATCAACCGTCTTACCGTCTGCTGGTGGTAGAAGATAGCTCTACCAATCGGCTGGTGCTGGTAAAGCTCTTGAGTCGGCTAGGGTTTGAGGTAATGGAAGCAGAAAATGGCCAGGTGGGACTGGATGTGTGGGAATATTGGGAGCCGCATCTGATCTGGATGGATATGCAGATGCCTGTGATGGATGGCTATGAGGCCACCAAGCGAATTAAGGCCACATCCAAAGGGCAAGAAACGGTGATCATTGCACTAACAGCCAGTGTGTTTGAGGAGCAGCGGCAAGCCATCTTAACGAGCGGCTGCGATGATTTTGTCCGAAAACCATTCCAGTCAGATGAGTTGCTTGCGAAGCTGAGCCAACATCTGGGCGTGCAATATGTTTATCAAGAGCAAGATACGCCTTGCGGTTCTAGTGCTGCTGATGGAAAAATACCTCTCCAGCGGCAGGTGGGGGCAGAAACCACTTTCTCACTGACCCATGCTTTGCGACAGATGCCAGTTGCCTGGGTGGCTGAGCTAGAAATAGCAGCAGCGCAATGCGATGATCGTCAGTTACAGCGCCTAGTTCGCCAAATTCCTGAGATTCAGTCGGAGTTGGCTCATCGGCTCAAGCAAATGACCCACAACTTTCAGTTTGACCAGATTTTGGGTCTAGTCCATACTATTGCTGGCGCTCGGTAGTGTTTTATAGCCATAGTCATAAAGCTTAGGACATGCCAGCGTCATTCCCGCCTGCGCGGGAATCCAGCTCCGCACCGATCGAGCAGATGGATTCCCGCCTGCGCGGGAATGACAGGGAGGCGTCCTATTGATCATGGCTACCGCTATATAGCCATAGTCATAAAGCTTAGGACATGCCAGCGTCATTCCCGCGCAGGCGCGAATGACGCTGGCACCTATCGAGCAGATGGATTCCCGCCTGCGCGGGAATGACAGGGATGCGTCCTATTGATCATGGCTACCGCTATATATCAATACTCCGGACAGTTTTTGAGATAGAGGCTGAAACCCGCATTCTACCATTAGCATTTGACCTCAGCGAGGAGGCTGAAACCCGCACTCTGTCGTTGGCGATTTAAAACTGTCCGGACTGTTGATATATTAGAGTTCTTCAAAAATGAACGCAGCAGTCGCTACAGGGGGAACTGGACTGTTAACCGAGGATGGCAACCTGAAAGCTAAGCCAGACGTGCATTTCAGACCTCTCGACCTAAATCGGCTGAAATACTTGTGTGGCAAGCTTTTCAACCGTTCATCACCTTTTTAGAGACCAGTACCGGCAACGCATTCTCAAGGCTTTTGGGACTTGTGTCAGGCAACCAGACTGCGCTCAGGTTCATGGTTCACAGGTTCACGGTTCACGGTTGTGGTAGTCGGAGAGGGGGTGGGGTGTGGGAACTATGTCGCTTAATGCTCTTCAATGGTTCTCGGACTTAACGCGCTGAAACCATGAGGATTGGTTGGCTGCTGAGTATGACAATTAACGTGTTTGCGTTGTTTCACCTATTCTCTGCCTAGAGTCTTGGAAGAGCGTTATACCAAAGCAACGTGAAGATGAACATGGCTTAGACCATGAAAGCCTTGCTAAACAAGGACTTCAGCACCAGCTATTCTACAAAGCTCCGTAATCTTTTAGTATTACTTTGACCCCAATCTTGGGCTTCGTAATAGTGAAGCCTTATTGCAGCGACTAATTACCAAGTTTAAATTTATTCCCTGAGGTAAATTTACGTAAATAATTATTAACCTTACTGAAATATTTCGAACAAATTTTGTCCTTAAAGGTAATCTTTTCAATAGAGAACTGCTGAGGCAGGCAAGTCTTATTATGGGCACATCACGATTTCGACGATTTCGATTCCTCTCATCTTCTTAGGAAGATGAGAGGAGTCTTAAGGTAAGAATTGAACTTGAAAAGATGAAATGCACCCATCTTAATGCCTGATAACTGGACTTCCCAATAAACAGTTCAATAGAAATTGCGGTTATGCATTCTACACTGCAATAGGAGATTTTCTCGAAGAACCCCAATGGTACAAATGCCGTTTAACGAGAATTGCTGATAGACATTGGTTTTATCAGCAGTCTAATCTTTTATTTTCAGAATCTTTGTTTTAAAGATTTTGAGTTATTTACTTGGGTCTGATCATGCTTTTTGATGCCCTAAAAATAATACAAGGAGCTTTTCAGGCTTATGTGTCTGAAGTCGAAGAACCTGCGCCTGCACCAAACCTAATGGTTCTCGACAATATTGCTTTGGCTGAAGATTTGGGCGGGACTCGTGAAAATCTAGACGGAAAGATTGTCATGAGTCTTGTCAATATCCAAGAGGAGACAACGCTCAAAAACATTCCTCACTACCGACAAGAGAATGGACGGACAATCTATAAGAATCCGCCTGTCCATCTTAATTTATTCGTCCTGTTTTCAGTTTTGCATCGTGAACATTATGAAACCTCTCTGAAACGCCTAACCAGAGTGATCGAATTTTTTCAATGGCGAAAAGAATTTTCATTTACAACCACTCCGCAAGTCGGGCTAATCGCTCAAGATGTGAAAGTCTATGCCGAACTTTACACACTCACCTTTGAGCAGCTTAATCATCTCTGGGGGGCTTTGGGAGGGAAACAAGTTCCATTCGTTTTATATAAGTTTCGACTGGTCGCTGTCGAGGCTCAGAAACAGCAAGCCGAAGGGTCAGCCATCACAGAAATTCTCATCAATGAATAGGATAATTAAATGCAAATTCTTTACAAGCCTATTCTGAATATTCAACTTTGGCATGACTATGCTTTAGGGCAGCCTGAGATGCCTTATGCATTAACTGCTAGCTATGGCGTTTCAGATATTTTAACTTTGAGGCCGACAAAGGCGTGTGAGAAGGTGCTAAAGAATTTGCGGTGGGTCGCGCGATCGCACCCCCAAGGCCTCACCCTATTTGCGGAAGTCGAAGCCGTTGACCCCAGTGATCCCAACACCGACTATCGCACTAAAATTCCGGCCGATCGTCCCACTCGACTCACCTTTTGGCTCGAAGTCAATGATCCTTACTTTGCCAACTTCACCAGTTTGCCGTTGATATCTGCCAACAATCAGCAAATCTATTACTTCTCGAATGTTTCTGGCAGCACCCAAAGCTATGACCGGGAAACAGAGTCGGGCGGTAGTGAGACGGTCGAATATCTCTTTTTGAGCCAACCATTGCAGGCCTTTAACGCGACCAACGAGTATTTTCTCGGCAACCTCGTCATCGATGATGACAGTGTGTTTGAGTCGCTCACGTATCAAGCCCCGGCCGCGAATTTGGGGAATACCGACGCTTGGAAGCCATTACCCCGCAGCAAGTATGTGTCAGCCCAAGATCAGCTACCTCGCCAGAATCTCAGCCGCCTCCAAACTGTGGCAAGCGCTAGCCCCGGCAGCACCCTAAAATTCTCTCTGACCGATATCAATGATCACCGTTCCTTTGAGCAAGTGGTTGAAGTACCGGACACGCATCCCCCCGGTGATCCCCTCACGTTTAGCTTGAATTTTGCGGGACAGGTACCAGGGCGCTATCAACTGGTGATCAACGGCACTTTGATCGCAGGAGAGTTTGTCTTCTTTGATCCACTCGCGGCTCCGAGGGCATTTGCGTTGGTGGAACTGGCGATCGCCTCTAGCACCGTCCCCGCAGCATTTGCGCTACTGAAAGCAGACGGTGATGACACCCTCATCCAACCGCTCAACTACATCCTTCGCTTCAAGAATCGGGCTACCCGGTGGCGCTACCGCACGCTGGCGCCTCATGGCTTTGACAGTCTTTCCCCCCCCGATGGCTTTGTTGTAATTGACGAGCAAACCTACGTCACTGCGGCTCCGAGAGGATTGCTGCGGCAATTCAGTTCGCCCATTCTCAACAACGGTCAGCGCAATCTACCGTTTCCCAGTCCCGCCCAGATCAAAACCGACGGTAACCGACCCGTTACCCAAGTGTTTTCTGACATCTATCTCTAATCTTTGCCCCTTACCCAAGAACCACTATGCCCAGTACTTACAAAACCCCCGGTGTCTACATTGAGGAAATTTCTAAATTTCCACCGTCTGTGGCGCAAGTTGAAACTGCGATCCCTGCGTTCATTGGCTATACCCAAATGGCGATGTTGCGGGGACGAGACCTGCATGCGGAGGATCTGATCGAGCCCATTCGCATTACCTCATTGCTGGAATATGAACAGTACTTCGGGACGACGTTACCGGAAGGGGCCAGCATTAACGTGACGGTGACTGCTACTGAGGTGAATGCCGCGATCTCTGACCCCTCACCACACAATATGTACTACGCACTGCAGGCTTACTTTGCCAATGGCGGTGGGCCTTGCTACATCGTGTCTGTGGGAGTTATGGCCGCTTCCGCTGACATCGAACAAAGCAGTTTGTTAGCCGGACTCAACGCCATTGAGAAAGAAGACGAAATCACCCTGATCGTCTTTCCCGAGAGCTTGAATTTAGTTGATGCGACGCAACTGGCCAATCCCCCTACGGCCTACGGTGACTTTGGGGCACTCTATGATGCGGCGCTGGCGCAGTGTGGCAAATTGCAAGACCGCTTCGTCGTCATGGATGCCTTGCTCGACCCCGCCGATGACACCCTGACCAACGCGGCAGCAGCGTTTCGCGCCAACGGGGTCGGCACTGGCGACCTGCGATATGGGGCCGCCTATGGACCGCGCATTGAGACCATTTTTGATTACCTCTACGACGAAGCGGCCGTAACCGTGACCTTACCCGATGCGTCAACCGCCACGATGAATACGCTCAATCCGGTCACGACCCCAAACACTGCCAACGGCCAGTATTATCCCTTAGTAAAAAGTGCGATCGGGCGGATTCCGGTCATCTTGCCTGCTGCTCCGTTAGTGGTGGGGGCCTATGCCGCTGTCGATAGCACGCGCGGGGTGTGGAAAGCACCAGCGAATGTCAGTCTGCGATCGGTACTCCGCCCCACGTTCAAGATCACCAGCGAACAACAAGAAGACCTTAACGTCCACACTTCAGGCAAATCGATCAACGCCATTCGCTCGTTTGTGGGCAAAGGCACCTTGATTTGGGGATCGCGTACCCTAGATGGCAATAGCAATGAATGGCGCTATGTGCCCGTACGGCGATTCTTCAATATGGCGGAAGAGTCGATCAAAAAAGCGACAGAACAGTTTGTTTTTGAGCCCAACGATGCCAACACCTGGACGAAAGTCAAAGCCATGATCGAGAACTTTTTGATCTTGCAATGGCGGGCTGGAGCCCTGGCTGGGGCCAAGCCAGACCAGGCCTTTTATGTCAAAGTTGGACTCAACGAAACGATGACGGCCCTCGATATTTTGGAAGGGCGCATGATTGTGGAAATCGGTATGGCAGTCGTTCGTCCTGCCGAATTTATCATTTTGAAGTTCTCTCACAAGATGCAAGAGAGCTAGTCAGAATTCCAGGATATAGAATTCATCTGATTCTTTTTTTGATGTTCTAAATGCCCTTTCTTACGGTGATTAATCATGACCGGATATCCTTTACCAAAGTTCCATTTTGGGGTTGAGTGGGGTGGTGCTCGCATCGGTTTTACAGAGGTTTCAGGGTTAGACATTGAAACCGAGGTAATTGAGTATCGCGAAGGCAATATGCCGGAATATCACAGCTTAAAAATGCCGGGCCGACAAAAGTACGGCAATGTGACAATGAAGCGCGGCACGTTTAAGGGGGATGCTGATTTTGTGATCTGGTGGAATACCGTTGCTCTTAACACTATTGAACGTCGAGATCTGACCATTAGTTTACTAAACGAAGCCCACGAACCTGTAGTGGTGTGGAAGATCAAAGCGGCCTGGCCAACGAAGGTGCAGTCGACCGACCTTAAGAGTGATGGCAACGAAACGGCGATTGAAACCATTGAAATTGCCCACGAAGGTCTGCAAGTGGAATATAAATAGGCGGCTGCTAGCCTGAGCAATACAGTCCCGTTCGCAGAGGTTCGCTGAATCATCATGACCTTTAGTTATCCACCTGTTAGCTTCTTTTTTGAAGTCATCTTTCAAGGCCAGTTTCCAGACGGTGTGGCCCTGGATAAAGAGGTGGTGGAAACGCGTTTTCAGAGCGTGTCTGGACTGAGCGTGGATATGCAAACGGAAACTTTGAAGGAGGGTGGAGAAAATCGGTTTGAACATGTTTTGCCTGTGCGGACTAAATATAATCCGTTAGTCTTAAAACGGGGAACCGTGAAGGATTCAAAATTGATTAATTGGTGTAACAATGCCCTACTGAATTTTGATATTCAACCGATGGATATGCTGGTGCATTTACTCCATGTCAATCGTCCCGATCCGAATCAACCCCCTGGTGATAAGGGACCGTTGATGACCTGGAAGGTGATTAACGCCTGGCCGAAAAAGTGGTCAATTTCAGATTTCAACGCGGAGCAAAGCGCGATCGCGATTGAAACCTTAGAACTCAACTACAGCTATTTCGAACTGATGAAAGCCTAATAAAACGATGCCCTTAGAAATTCGAGAATTGGTAATTAGAGCCACCATCGGCGATGGCGACAATAGCGCGGGTGGGAAAGGTGGCAGCGGCAAAGATAATGCCGCGATCGTGGCGGCCTGTGTAGAGCAAGTACTCGCCATTTTGAAGGAAAAGGCGGAACGATAAAACATGACGGGCGAACTGACTAAAGTTGAAATTCGGGCCTTTAAGGACAACTCCTATCGTGAGGAGATTGGCAAATTTATGCTGCCGATCAATCCCGAACAGTTTTCCCAAACCTTCAAAATTGAGCATAACGACGAGCAAACCCAGGGATCCCAGGGCAATGACCCAGAGTATACGTTCACGCCCCCCGAAGACCTGAAATTGGACTTCACCCTGGATGGCACCGGGGTGGTGCCCATCAAAGGGGAAGCCGGGAAGTTTCACCGGGAAGATGTAGCTCAACGGGTGCAGGATTTGCTCCAGTTGGCCTACGTAATGAATCCCGAAACCCACAAGCCCAACTTTCTGCGGCTGTTGTGGGGCGATTTTTCCTTTGGCAATAGCAGCGGCTTTAACTGTGTTCTGCAAGACCTGCAAATTAACTACACCCTGTTTTCTCCAGCAGGCAGGCCCCTGCGAGCCAAAGTCAGCGCCACCTTTAAGCAATACATCGAACCCGAATTGCGGGTTCGGGAAGAGGGCAAAAACTCCCCCGATGTGACCCACGTGCGGATGGTGAAAGCAGGCGATACGCTGCCGCTGATGACCTACAACATCTACCAGGATGCGTCGTATTACCTGCAGGTGGCGAAGGTGAACGGCCTGATTAACTTCCGGCGACCGCCCGTGAATGCGGAGTTACGGTTCCCCGCCATTCGGGAGGTGGAATCATGAGCGATCGCCTCATTCCCCAAGATACGGTCTATGGCATTGCGACTTTTAAGCTCAGATCCGACGGCAAAGATATCACGAACGAGTATGCCGTTCTCTCATTCATCGTTGATTGGGTAGTGAATCGGATTCCTACCGCCCGCATCATTTTGAAGGATGGCTCAGCGGCAGAGGAAACCTTTGCTGCTAGCGATGGCAACGATTTCATCCCCGGCAATGAATTGGAAATTTCGGTGGGCTTTGACGGTAATAACCGCCCCATCTTCAAAGGCATCATCATCAAACAGGCGATCAAGGTCAGCGCTGACGGCAATTCGCGGTTGATCATCGACTGTCGGGACGCTGCCACCAAGCTTACCGTCGGTCGCCACAGCCAGTATTTCACCGAAAGCAAGGATAGTGACGCGATCGAGGCGGTGATCGGCAACTACCGTGGGGTCTCGGCCCAGGTAGAAGCGACCCGCGTCACCCATCCCGAAATCGTGCAGTACTACAGCACCGATTGGGACTTCATTTTGTCGAGAGCCGAGATGAATGGCCAGATTGTGTTGGTTGAAAATGGCCAGATTAAGGTCAAGGCTCCGACCACCAGCGGCAGTCCGCTGATCACCCTGACCTATGGGGCCAATCTGATTGAGCTGGAAGCAGAAATGGATGCCCGCTACCAGTATCAAACGGTGAAGGCGTCCGCCTGGAGCTATGCCGACCAAGCCCTGGTAGAAGCCACTGCCAGTGAACCAAGCATTAACAACCAGGGCAATCTGTCGGGCAAAAAATTAGCGGATGTTATCGGTCTGGGCGAGTGGGAATTGCACCACGGTGGGGAAGTGACTCAACCCGAATTAAAGGCTTGGGCCGATGCCCAACTCCTGAAAAGTCGCTTAGCCAAGATTCAAGGCCGCGTCAAAACCCCAGGCTATCCCGATGCCAAACCCGACGCCTTGATTGAGTTAGGGGGGACAGGGGCGCGTTTCAATGGACTGGCCTACGTCTCAGGGGTGCGACAAGACTTTAGCGGCGGCGTATGGCAAACTCACCTGCAGTTAGGTATGGCCCCAGATTGGTTCTATCAGCAGGCTAAGGACGTGGTGGAGAGGCCAGCCTCGGGCCTGCTGCCGGGGGTAAATGGGCTGCAAATTGGTGTGGTGGTGCAGCTCCAAGAAGATCCCAAAGGGGAAGACCGGATTCTGGTCAAAGCCCCCGTGGTGGATACTCAATCTGAAGGTATTTGGGCCCGCGTAGCCACCCTGGATGCCGGACAAAACCGGGGTTCCTTCTTCCGACCCGAAATTGGGGATGAGGTGGTGTTGGGATTTCTCAACGATGACCCCCGGGATGCGATCGTGCTGGGTATGCTCAACAGTAGTGCCAAACCGGCCCCCCTCACCGCCGCTGACGACAACCACCAAAAAGGCTTCGTGACGCGTTCAGCCATCAAGCTGATGTTTGATGACGAGAAGAAAATCATCACCCTGGAAACGCCGGGGGGCAACAAGCTGATCATTTCGGACGAAGCCAAGGGCATCAGCCTGGAAGACCAGAACGGCAATACCCTGACCCTGAACGACAGCGGTATTGCCCTCAGCAGCCCCAAAGACATCACCATCGAAGCGACCGGCAAGTTGACGTTGAAAGCCTCCCAAGATCTGAGCATGGAGGGGCTTAACGTGAAGGCGAAGGCCAATGCCCAATTCAAAGCGGAAGGTTCGGCGGGGGCAGAGGTTTCGACCAGTGCGATCGCCGTGCTCAAAGGCTCACTCGTGCAGATTAATTGAGGACACTCACCATGGGAAAACCCGCCGCTCGAATTTCCGATATGCATGTTTGCCCCATGGTGACGGGGGTGGTGCCCCATGTCGGCGGGCCAGTCATCGGTCCAGGAGCCGCCACCGTTTTAATTGGGGGTCTACCCGCCGCTGTGATGGGCGATTCCTGCACCTGCACAGGCCCCCCAGACATCATTATTCTGGGGTCGGCAACGGTGCTGATTGGGGGCAAACCTGCTGCTCGATTGGGTGATTCCACCGCCCACGGGGGCTCGATCATCCTCGGCGAATTCACCGTGCTGATTGGAGGTTGATATGGTCGAACTCAACAACGACAAAGCTTACCTGGGGACGGGGTGGAGCTTTCCGCCCACCTTTGTGCCTTACAGCGGAGTCACCCTGGTGAGTGCGGAAGAAGATATCTGCCAGAGTTTGCAAATTTTGCTGTCTACCAGTCTCGGCGAGCGGGTATTGCAGCCCACCTATGGCTGCAACCTGACCGAGCTGATGTTCGAGCCGCTAAGTCCCACCGTCACCAGCAACATCAAAGAACTGGTGCGCGTGGCCATCCTCTACCACGAACCCCGCATTCGCCTGAATAAACTCGACCTGACCATGCCCCCCGAAGAGTTGGGCCTCGTGCTCATCACCGTCGATTACACCATCCGAAGTACAAATTCTCGTTTTAGCTTCGTCTACCCCTTCTATCTGGAAGAGGGCGCTAATCTCGCTTCCTAGCTGACCCCCATTTAGGTGTTATGACTAACTGCTGCGACATATCCAATCCGCTGATCCGCGATGGGGTGAGCCAGCGCCAACGCCAAGCTCCGGCACTGCCGCCGGAGTATGTCCAGGTGGACGATCGCACCCTGGCCGATTTCCTCGTATTTGTCTTTCGGCTCGCGCAGCAGGTGCACTACTACGAAGCCAGAGAAGTACCACCCGGCAGCGACCGTCCTTGCCCCAATGAGCGCAATGGCGACTGGCGGACTCTCTTCGTCAAGAGCACTCCCGTCTGGATTGCCCTGATCAGCAAAACCCCCGGGCAAGCCCTCAACCAAACCTACAAGCAACAGTTAGCGACCCTGTCAGCCACGCTGCGCCGCCTGACCACTGACGAGCCGTCGAGTCCGCGAGCCCAGCAAAATCTGCAATCCATCCTGCAAACCTGGGCTGAACTGCTGAGTCATCTGCGGCTGTGGTACGAAACCCTGGAGAGTTACACCCCCCTTAAATCCATCCTTCGCGGGTTGGTGAAAACGAACCTGACCGCACCTTTGGATCGCATGCAAGGGTTCGATCGCGCCTATGAACTCGCCGCTGCTGCCCCTGCCGTTCTCCCTACTTTTTACCCCACCTTTGCGGCTCGCTTTGGCCTCCATCGCTCGCCAGACGAGAACTTTTATCGCAGCTTTGCCACAGCTTTTGGTTTGCCATTGGGGACGCCCGTCCCCGATGCCACGCCTCTCACGGGGTCGGCATTGCAAGCCCAAACTGAATTGAACGAGGTGTTCCAGGTTCTTTTCCAAAATTTCCATCAGATTATTCAGATGGCACCCCAGTATCAAATTCACAGCCTCGAAGCGCGGCGCGATCATCAGCCCCACATTGCCATGTTCATCGGCTTTTGGGAGGTCTTTAAGCCCGCGCAGCAAGATTTGAACCGCATGACCCAGCGCCACCTGGATTTTTTCTATCGGCAGGTGCTACAACTGCCCGAACGACCGGCTGAACCTGATCACGTGCATCTATTGTTCGAGTTGGCGAAATTTCAGGCCGAGTTTGCCCTCAAAGCCGATATTCAGTTCAAAGCGGGCAAAGATGCCACGGGCATGGAGCTGTTTTACCAGATCGATCAAGACATCGTCCTCGACAAAGCGCAGATCACCAGCCTCAAAAGCATTTTTCTAGATTCAACAGAACGAAGCGAACCGGGCGACGGTCTACCCAAAACTCTCACAGGATTATACGCCTCGCCCGTAGTCAATTCCTTTGACGGCAGTGGCGGTGAGTTTCCCAAAGATCAGGTGGTGACAGCCTGGAGGCCTTTTGCGAGTTTTGATCGCGCGGGTAATCGCTTCCTCAACCCCGCTGACATTGGGATTGCGATCGCAGATTCGATCTTTTTCCTGCAAGCAGGCGATCGCACCATTACTTTCCGCTTCACTCTCAGCAGTTTCAGTGCCGAGGCCCAGGCGTCTGCGGATAAACTGGCTGATCTTTTTCAGGTGCATTTCAGTGGCGAAAAAGCCTGGTTGCCCGCCACCGTCAAAAGTTCTGGCTTTGCCGGGGGGCAGTTAACGTTGCAGGTAGAATTGCCCGCAGGCATCGATCCAGTAGTGCCCTTCCACGGTGATCTAGCAGAACCCACGCTACCGCTCGACACCCAACTGCCCGTTGCCTTGTTGCGCTTGAAAACGGATGCCCAACTCAATAACAAAGCCCCTTACTACTTCTTCCAATCGGCCAAACTGACCCAGGTCATGCTGAAGGTTGCCGTCAATAACGTGCGTAACCTGGTGCTGCAAAATGACTTGTCCGTCCTCGATCCCACCAAACCCTTTCAACCCTTTGGCCCCCTCCCCAAAATCGGCGGCAGTTTCTATATCGGGAGTCAGGAAATTTTTCAGAAAGGACTGACCAGCCTGAATCTGAACCTTGATTTTGAAACCGAGCCTCCTCCCGACTGGAGCAAATACTACGCAGGCTACGGCTCTACCCCCGCCCCCGGCCAGGTGCAGGTACAGGCTCTCCGCAGCGGCACTTGGCAACCCACCTTGACGCCTCCTGCCAAAAACTTATTCACTGCCAGCACTTACACCTTTACGACTACCGAGTTGAACAGTCTGAAGCTGAATCAACCCGAGGTCACGAAGCCCGTCGAGGTCTGGACTCATCAAACCAAAAATGGGTTCTTACGCTTGCAACTCACTGGGGATGATTTCCGCCACGATCAGTTCTCCCAGGTGCTGAGTCGTCAGGTGTTGGCGCAGGCCATGCTCGCCTCTGAGAATCCAAAAGCGGTCGTGGGTGCCTACTATGACGTGCCTTCCAACGATCCCGGTGTGTCTACCCTTGAAATTGCACAGTCCTCAACTCTCAGCAGTTTGTTTCCGGCTGGGGTCACCACGGGCAACCGCGATCAAACCAAGATCAAGGCTGTTGTTCCCAATCCGCCTTTTACGCCAGTCATCCAATCCCTATCCTTGAATTACGAGGCGATCGCCACCCTCAATCCCGGCAACGCCGCCGCTATCAGTGATTCACGGATCTATCACCTGCATCCCTTCGAGCGCTACGCCTCCCTCGATCAGGCTTCGACCCCCTACTTCCTGCCCCATTTCGACCAAGAGGGCGAACTGCTAATCGGGGTGACTAGCCTCCAGCCGCTGACGCTCTTGAATCTGCTATTTCAAGTTGCTGAGGAGACGGCCGATACCAGCCTGGAAACCGTCGATGTTCAGTGGTCTTACCTAGTGGACAACACCTGGAAAACCTTTGAGGATTACCAGATTGTCAGCGACGGGACGGAGCAACTGATCAGCTCTGGTATCATTCAACTGGCCATTCCCGCCGATATTAGCAAGCAGTACACGACTATCCTCGACCCCACGCTGCACTGGTTGAAGATGAGTGTGCCGGAGCGCAGCGGGGCCATTCCCCGCATGATTGGGGTGCATGCTCAAGCTGCCCGTGCCAGCTTTGTGGATACCGGAAACGACCCGAATCATCTGGCGACACCCTTGCTCGCAGGGGCGATCGCCAAACTGGTCGACCCTCTGCCTGAAATTAAAAAGATCCAGCAGCCCTATCAATCCTTTGGCGGACGTCCACGGGAACAGTCGCAAAACTATTACATCCGCATCAGCGAGCATCTCCGCCACAAGGGGCGGGCGGTCACCATTTTTGACTACGAGCGACTGGTGCTGGAGCACTTCCCCGAAATCTACAAAGTGCGCTGCATTAACCACGGTGAGGTGGTGAACGATCGCCTCCGCGAACTCGTCCCCAGTGCGGTGACGCTAGCGGTCATTCCCGACCTGTCCCAACGGCACACCACCAACGACCTGCAGCCCAAAGTCAACATCAACCTGCTGAAACGAATTGAGGCAGATCTGCGGCAGTACTGCTCACTGTGGGTAGACATCCAGGTTGTCAATCCCAGCTACGAAGAAATTCAGGTGGACTTTGAAGTCAAGTTCAAATCCCCCTACGACGGCAACTTCGACTATTACAAACGCGAACTGGAAACCGCGATCGTCGGCTTTTTATCCCCCTGGACAGTGAGCGAGGGGGCGGATATTCACTTCGGCGGCAAGGTGTATCGCTCCGCCATTCTCAACTTTGTGGAAGAGCAGCCCACCGTCGATTATGTGCTCAACTTCCAGATGAATCAGGGTGACCAGAAAGACATTCGCGAATTTGTGGCTCCCACAGCGCGATCGATCCTTGTGTCTGTGGTGCCCTCGACTTCTACACCCCCCGGACCGGGGCATCTCATACGTCCAGCGACCAACTGCCCCCTCAGTCCGTCCCTCACCACCGATACTTTGGGTTATCCGCCCCTCAATCAAATTCCAATCACTGCTACTGAGTCCTAAATTGCTTAGCCGTCATGTCTCCTGCCCTTACCAACTCCAGCGAAACCATGCGTTCCATCAGCCGTAACGAACTCAAGAGCTATTTCCAAAACAACAGTCGGTTGTCGGCAGACGATTTTGTCCGACTCATCGACTCCATGCTGAACAAGCGAGACGACAAATTTCACGGCCTGTGGCGATCGGGGCGCACCTACTGTCCAGGGGATGTGGTGCTGTATGACGAGTCGCTGTGGATTTTGGACGGTCAGGGAGAGATTTGCTCCAGCCGCGACAACCCGCCCGGTCGCGAAAGTGATACCTGGAAATCACTGATCATTCCTGTGGATGACGACGACTGGGAAGTCCTCAAAGACGAAGCGGTCATGTGGGCCAAAGTCTATGACAAAATCGGCATTGGCATCGGCAACCTGGAAAATGGAGAACGCCCGGAGGCCCGACTGGATGTCCGTCGGGCAGGCGTCGGTCGCTGGCTGCTATTCCCGACAACCGCCGAGCACACACTGTTTACCCTGCTGCATTACGCCTCCACCGTAGAGCGCAGCTACCTGACCACCGGACTGCTGCTAGACGAAGTGGCCTGGCTCAGCGATGCCGCCAAGGGCTACGCTTTTCGCAAAGGGTTGGCCCTGACCGAAGAAGCAGAGGCTCTGGAACTGGAGCCCACCGAAGGCCAAATTCTGATGGTGATCAAGCCCAAACGGATTGCGGGCGGCGGCGAGTTAGCCACCTTGGGCCTCAATGTGGAAGATCCTACCGCCATGCTGGACATCACCGACGGCATACGGGGACAACTGCTATTCACCCCTGAAGAGAAGCAAGATCCCGCCCTCACCATTGTGAACTTGGCTCCGGAGTGCGGCCATAATTACCTGGCTCTAGGCGTCGGCAGGTACGAGTCGGCCTTCGTCAGCGATGCCCCCAATGGCTTTCACTTTCTGCGCGGAGGAGAATATGGCGAGTACTGTCATGAGAAAAATGTGAACCAGGGAGATTTTCTAGCACTGATTCGCCAGCATCCAAACTATCCGAAAGCTCAAATGGGGATCGGTGCGGAAAATCCTCAAGCCCGTTTAGACGTGAAAGACAGAGCCGCCGCTCAGGTGCTTATTCTGCCAGAACCCCCTGTTGTGGAAGACTCGAAAGAAGGCGAAACAGCCGCTACAGAATCGGCAGAAGATGCTGTTCCCGCGATCGCCCTCCTTAGCCTAACCCCAGACAACCTGGCCGACTCAACCTATCTGACCACGGGCATCGGTGAGACTCTGACCACGGGCATCGGTGAGACTGTCGCAGGCTGGGTTACCAACGCTGACCACGGTTTTGTCTTCCGACAGGGGGGAACAGCCTTCATTGATGCCAATCACCAGAACTTGGATCAGGGGGACACTTTTCTGGCAATTCGAGAGGATGGTCGTATCGGTATTGGTACGGAAGATCCCTATACCTGTCTGGAAATTGTGAATGCTAATGCCAGTGGTAAATTCCTCTTTAACCTTTACGACCAAAAAAAACAAAAGGTCAATCCTGCTTTAGGCATTTTGAACCTCAGACCGGGCAGTCGCGAAAACTACTTCACTATCGGAGCTGATAACAACCATGCCATCTTAGTCACCGACTCCCAATACGGCTTTCTATTCAAATCTGGCAATGAATTTGGCACCAAAGATAGCCAGATTGACGTTAACCAGGGCAAAACCCTGGTCAGCATCCGTCCTGAGGGCAGTGGTCGCATGGGCATCGGCAAACAACCCATCGACTATGAACTCGATGTGAACGGCATGACCCGCACCTTCACCCTGTATCAGGATACCGATGCTAGCCGCATGACCAAAGTGGGTGACCTGGAAGACGCCTTGAAACTCTTGCAGCAGCTCCATCCCATCACCTTTGAATGGAACAACGGCAGCGGCTTCCGCGACCACGGCGAACAAATCGGCTTCCTGGCCCACGAAGTCGATGACGTGTTTCCCCAAGTCGTGAAAACCGCCAGCGATGGCACCAAAGCCGTTGCTTACCAAAACCTTGTCCCGGTCGTTGTCCAGGCTCTCAAAGACCTGATCGCCGCTCGCAACGACACCCAAACCCAACTCGTAGCCCTGCGCGATGAATTCCGCGTCTATCGCCAGCAAACCGAAGAACGATTAACTGAGTTGAGCGATCGCCTCAACCACTGCGAAGAACACCTCTAGCCCCCCTGCCCCTCCTGCCCCCTGACTCCCCTCTCACAACTCCCTCCCCCCCATGGCCGACTTGACCATCTCCAAACAGTCACCCCCCTTCCCCGCCTATTTGGACTTCCAGTCATTGCGGGCGATCGGGCTGGATCACCTGCAGCAGCTCGCCAGCGATCTGTGGACGGATTACAACCTGCACGACCCTGGGGTGACGATTTTAGAGGTGCTTTGCTATGCCGTCACTGATCTGGGCTATCGCAACAACCTGGACATCCAGGATTTACTCGCCCTCAACCCCAAAGACCCCAACAGCCAGGAGAACAACTTTTTTACCCCCAACGAGATCCTGACCTGCAACCCGGTCACAATCCTGGACTGGCGGCAGCGATTGATGGATATCCCCGGTGTCCGCAATGCCTGGATTGAGCCAGTCACCGAGGTGGGCGATCCTATCAGTGCTGCTGAGGTGAAGACCTTGCTGACTCGAACAGGGGATGCGGCTCATCCCCACCTGGTACGTCCTGCCCTTTACGCCAACTGCACAGCCGAGGAACTCCAGTTTGGCTACCCGGATTTGCCTGAGCACCGCTACCATCGCCTCAATCCCCGCGGACTATATGACGTTTGCCTTGACCTGGAGCCTGAGCCTCATAAAGATGCCTGCGGAGTAGTGCACCGTTCTCGAGGCAAAATTTTAGAGGCGGTGCGATCAGTACTGTGCCACTACCGCAACCTGTGCGAAGACTTCCGCGACGTAATTGTCCTGGGAGAAGAGGAAATCGCGGTCTGTGCCGACATTGAACTGACAGCAGCCGCCGATCCGGAAGATGTGTTGGTGGCAATTTACGTCGCCGTACAAGCCTTTCTTGCGCCTCGGGTGACGTTCTATACCTTGCAGGAAATGTTGGCTCGCGGCAAAACCACTGCCGAGATCTTTGCCGGACGACCCGCTGCGGATTTGGTTGATTCGGCTACGGCCCCGCTGTATTCAGATTGTCCCACCGATCCCGACGACGTGGCCCAGCAGCAGGATTATCTCAGCCACGGCTTCATTGATGTAGACGAGTTGCAGGCTCTGACCTTGCCGACAGAAATCCATGCCTCCGACCTGTACCAGGTGATCATGGATGTGCCGGGGGTCGCCGCCATTAAGAAGCTGAACCTGATCAACTACATCAATGGCTTGCGGCAGTCAGAAGGCCATCCTTGGTGTCTGAAGCTAACGGAGAAGCACCGTCCTGTGCTGGGCGTGGAGCCATCAACCATCACCTTCTTCAAGGGAGACTTGCCCTTTAAAGCCGATTCCGCTGAAGTGAAGCAGCGCTATCAGGAGCAGCAGGCAGCCTACATCAAGGCGCAGAAAGAACCGTCAGAGCTGGATTTACCCGTACCGCGCGGCACCTACTTTGACCTGGCGGATCACTATTCCATTCACCATGATTTTCCGCTCACCTATGGCATAGGGGAAGACGGCCTGCCCTCCACGGTGTCTGCCCAACGCAAGGCCCAGGCCAAACAGCTCAAGGGCTACCTGATTTTCTTTGATCAGCTCCTGGCCAACTACCTCGCCCAGCTCAGCCATGTGCGCGACCTGTTCGCTTGGGACAGCGAAAGCGATCGCGCCCCCACCGCCACCCAGCCCGATCGCCGCCGCACCTACTTCACTCAAGGGCTCACCAATGTGCCTTGCGCCGAGGACATTCTCAAGAACTTCCACCGCTGTCCTGGTTCTGACCTGCCGGGGGCACCGCCGATTGACTACGCCGCCTACCTGGATTTCATTACCGAAAGTCCCGAAACTTACTACACCCGTCGCCATCAGTTCCTCGATCATTTGCTCGGCAGATTTGCCGAAACCTTCACGGATTACGTGTTGCTCAACTATCGCTTGAGTGACGGCCGCCGTCGCCCCGAAAGCGACATCATCGATGACAAGGCGCAATTCCTAAAGGATTATCCGGTGCTGGGGCGCGATCGCTTCCGGGCCTTTAACTACTGTCGCTGTGGCGATGTGTGGAACAGCGATAATGTCTCAGGGTTCAAAAAACGGGTATCGCGGCTGCTGGGTATTGATGATTTCAGTCGGCGCAATCTCAGCCATTATCGGGTAGTGGCTGACCCCAGTGGCTACCAACTCGTTCTCCAGAAAGCCGCTTCTGGTGATGCCGAGACCGTTGAGACTGATTATATTGATGTCACTGCCGAATCCGTAGACCGTGAACCCGCCGCCATTCGCTTTACCAGCCGTGACCTCTATCGCACTGCCGCCGAGGCGCAGGCGGCCCTGGCGAAGCTGAAACAGGCAGCCCTAAAGCCCGATCGCTACCGTCGCTTGGCCTATCGCTCATTCCATCGCTACGGTTGGGAGCTTTGGGCCGAGGGGCGGGCGATCGCCACCTTTGAGCACTTCGACCGCAATCTCGCCCAAACCGACCCGATTTTGGATGATTTGCTTGGGGCATTGCGATTGCGGCAGGTGCCGTTACCGCTCGTCATAGTAGAGCGGCTCACTGCCGCTGTCGCTGGCGTGACGACTGCAGATATTACCCTTGAGGCAGGGGCGATCGCCCTCGCGCTAACAACGCCCGTCACCGCATCGGACAGCGAGGTAGAGGCCAGTGCTGAGGCGATCGCCGCCCTTCTGACGGCTCTGCAAGCCGTTTTCCTGGCCGCCGAGGTGAATGGGGCGCTGATCACCACAGCTTTTGCAGATCCCATCTTGC
Organism: Elainellales cyanobacterium; assembly: GCA_038321765.1. Classification (GTDB taxonomy): domain Bacteria; phylum Cyanobacteriota; class Cyanobacteriia; order Elainellales; family Elainellaceae; genus CASBQJ01. The sequence goes on along the minus strand of JBBQFG010000014.1, from coordinate 9,688 downwards.
TAGCTATCGGGCAAACGGGTGCCCCCGCAGCTCAGTTGCAAGCCGCAGCTCAGTTGCAAGCCGTAGTGCAGGTGCAAGTCGCAGTGCAGGCTACCCAATCGGGCGAGGGATACGGCTCCGCAATGCCATCCGCACTGCGTCTCCCGGTTTTAGTGACCACCTTGGACTTCGGCGCAGCTTCTCAGACTACCCAAATCGAAGTGCAAACCGCAGCCTCCTCGGAAGAGCAGCCCTTTGCCGATTTCACCACCCAGGTCATCGCGCCCGATACCGCCATTTTGATCTGGCTGGGACAAGACGACAGCGATCGCTGGGGACTGCAGGTTCACCTGCCGACGACCCCAGAATCCCCAGAAATGGGGGCTGCCTCTACCGATGATCCCCTCATGGTGCTGCGAGAGCGATTGGCGATCGTCCTGCCCGACGAAGCCGCCGTGGAGGCTGCCCTGGCGTTCCCTCGCCTCACCCTCACCGAAGATGCCGACAACTTTTTAACCTTTGAGCTGGTGTTGCCGCCCGCGATCTCCACTGCCACACCGTTGACCTTTACGAGCAATCAGCGCCATCCTTCGACCGCTATGGCGCAAGCCGTAGCGTTTCAAACGCTGGGTGCCCTGGGCGATCGCGATCGCTATCAGACCATGACCGTCCGCCGCGAGGATGGCACCCCCGAAGCCTTCACCTACCACGGCTACGGCATTCTGGATGCCGAGAGCCGACTAGTGGCAGAGAGTAGCGATCGCTTTGCCACCGTTCAGGAACGGGACTTGCAACTCCAGCGCTGGCTGACCTGTTTACTGGCGAATCAGAATCAATTTCGGGTTGAGCCTGCCACCGAGTGCTTCTTTGTAGAACTGCGCGATCGATCTGGGGAGGAAATTTGGCTGCTCGGAGCAGTGGGCGTCTCCAGTCACGCTGCGGCTCTCACCCAGCAAACCCTGCTGCTGGAAACCGGGAAAAACAGCGACACCTATGAACTGACGGAGACTACAACCGATGATGTCACGACCTACAGTTTTGCGCTGCGATTGGGCGATCGCCTGCTGGCCCGCCATCCCGATGCCTACCTGCTGCCTGATCGAGCCGACCAGCCTCGCTATGCCACCGCTGTAGAACGCGATCTCTGGCTCAATGCGCTGCTGTATTACCTGAATCAACCGGAACCAACTGCCTTCATTAGCGGCGAGGTCGGCACCTATCAGGCCACCCTGTTAGATCGCGATGGTCAGCCGTTGCTGATCACTTACCACAGCTATGCCACCCGCAATTTGGCAGAGGTGGCCTATCAACGGCTGCTGTATCTGGCCTCAGACCCGGTCTATTTCCAAATCATCAATGACCTGGAGGGTGATAATCCCTATGGCTTCTCGCTGATCGATCGCCGGGGCCGAACCTTTGCCATCCATCCGGGCAGCTATCTCACCTCCTGTGAACGCGACCTAGCCATTCGCAACATCATCAACTACGTTAACAAAGAGCTGTCCCTCCAGTTTCCCGAACGGGAAGGCGGTTTCTACATCGAACTGCTAGATCAAGCAGGCACCGTTTTGCTGGTGGGTGACCTTCCCTATGAGTCAGAAGCGACGGCGACGGCAGCAGCGGATTCCCTCTTAATCCTGGCCCAGGTGACCGCTAATTTTCAGCTCCTGAACGATGGCGATAGCGACTATCCCCATGGCTTCGCGCTGGTGGACGGTGACGAGCGGTTGGCGACCCATCCCACGTACTATGCTCTGGAGTCGGAGCGCGACCAGGCGCTGCAAGCCTTGATTAGCTGTGTGATTGACGATGACCCAGCCTACACAATTGACGGGGTCGAAGGTCAGTTTTCCTATGGGCTGGTGGATGTCCTGGTGGCAGATGTCCTGGTCGAGGAGGACATAGTGGAGGCCTTAGAGGATGCCACCGATGAAGCCGCCGGGGAAGTCAGTGAAACGGCGGACGCTGGGTCAGAAGCAGACGACGACTCCGCTGTACCTATTGGCCCGCTGCTCCTGACCAGTGCAGCGCTCTATCCCGATGCCGAAGCAGCCTGTCAGGGATTTGAAACCCTGGTAGAACTGGGCGCTGATGCAGCTTACTACCATCGGCTGGATGACTTACCTGCCCCCAACTCCTATGGATTTGAGATTCGGGATGAGAGCGGCGAGGTCATCGCCCGGCATCTAACCGCCGAGGGGGAAGTCATCGGGTACAGTACGGCGTTGGAACGGGAGGCAGCGATCGCCAAAATTCTCTACTACCTCGCCCAGCCAGAAATCCAAGTCTCGATTACCAACCCTGAGGGCGCGTTCTTTGCGGAACTCTATGACGGCCAGCACCAACTCGTCTGGAGTGGGCAGCGCACTTTACCCAGCCAAGCGGCCGCCGCTGCCGAAGCTGCTTTGATTCAGCAGCTCGCCGGAATGCCTGCTACCGAAGACAGGAGTGACCCCTATCCCTATCAGATCCGCAGCAGTCTCGGCAACTGTCCCCAGTCCTTTGATCTGGTGATGGCAGCGGAATCGGGGGCGTCCGACGAATCGGGCGAGTCCTCTAATACCACCGCTCCAGCGAGAGTCCTAATTGCCCGCCATCCGTGGCTCTATGACAGTGAGGCGGCGCGCGATCGCACCATTCAGCAACTCCGCCTCCGCTTCAGCGAAAATCTCGCCGACTTCATCGAGACTCCTGCGGTTGAAACGGATGCTGGTACCCGCTACAGTTTCGCATTACCCGCCCTCTACTTCTGTGCCTTTCAGGACTGTGATGCTGACCAGCAAGACCGCTTCGCCACCGGATCGCTGCTGGGGCCGCCACTGATTTCAACGTTGGGGTCGTCCCCCGCTGCCGCCACCTACGTCACCGCTGAGGAAGCGCGAGCAGCATTCATCGCCGCCCTAGCCTTAGCCCAAACCCTCAGCAACTTCCATGAGCTTTACGACAATAGGGCCTGTGCCCGCAACACCCACGCCCAGCCCTTTAGCTTTGAGCTGAAAGATCCGGCCAATGGCCGCACCATTGCCGCCAGCGTTAACACCTACCACAGCCGCGCCGAAATGTGGGCGGTGATTCACTTTCTGCACCAGTTGGCCCAGGGTTTTCCCTTTACCGTGGCCACTCCTGGCACCCACTGCGGCTATTACTTCTATCTCGATCTGCCGATTGAAAGTGCCGAACCCGCTGCTCTGCGAAGTCTCCAGCGGTATCCCTCAGAAACCCGTGCTTGGGAAGCCGCTGGCGCTTTTGCTGAAAATGTGCGCTTCGTCAACCGTTACTTGGGGCCAGGGGAAGTGGACAGCACCCCCTATGGATTTGCTATTGGCGACGAGGCGGGCACCCCACTGGCGATCGCGGCCTCAGAATTTGACCCCGTTGAGATGTTCCAGATACTCAACAACCTGGAAGACTCGCTGCTCATTACCGCCGTAGAGAACGAGGAATCTGGATATCGGTTCCAACTGATTGAGCCGATGGGTGATGCCGATGCGCGGGTGTGGCTGCAAGGGCTGACCGTCCACCCCGATGTAGCTAGCGCGACAGCCCAGTTCTATCGCGATGTCTTAGGCCGATTGCTGGAACCAGAGGCGATCGCCCCCTACGACACTCTCAGTGGTTTCAGCTTTCGGGTGACGCTGTCGAGTGCCGATTCCGCAGCACCGCCAGCGGTCATTGCCCTGCATCCCCAACCCAGCACTGAGGCCGACTATCAGTTCTATCCCACAGCCGAAGATCGCGATCGCGCGATCGCCCAACTCAAAATGTTCATTCGCACCGTGGGCGTTGACGTGCAGGCAAATCCCGTCGATCTGGCCTTAGTCGGTGAAGTGGTGGGCGATGACAGCACGGTGCTGCTCCGCACGACCCGTCCGGAGCCTTCCCCGGCAGCCGAAACCGACCAGCAGCGAGCCAAGGCATGGGCCTACAGTAACACCCTGATCGAACTGGCCCAAGACCCTGACAATATCCGCTGGATCGATGACGAAGATGGCACCTGCTTTTTTAGCTGGGAACTGACCAATCGCAGCAAATATCCGGTGTTGGCCGCACCGACGGAGCAGTATGGTAGCCCTGCCGAACGGGAGGCAGCGATCGCCGCTCTGCAAGCACGCCTCAACGATGAGGGCTTCCACGTTTTAGAGCACATCCTGCTACGGCCTCAGCAACTCCTACCTCCCCCAGCCCCCTGCGAAGCGGTAGAGACAGATATGGACTCTGCCGATGCCCCTTTTGAAGCGGAGGCAGAACCGTCTGCACAAGGAGTCGAAGAGAGCAGTCCGGCCCCTGCCGCCATCCTTGAAAAGCTGCTCCCCATTCCGCTCAAGCAAAGTGACTGTGAGGAGGCCAGCGAAACGGGCAGCGAGCTGTGTCGCACCAGCTACGATCCCTACTCGTTCTGGGTTAGCGTGGTTCTCCCTTACTGGCCCGAACGCTTCCGTGACATGAACTTCCGCCGCTTTGTCGAGCGTACCCTACGGCTAGAAGCCCCCGCCCATGTCGCCCTCAAGATTTGCTGGATTGATACTGAGCAAATGCACCAGTTCGATCAGGCCTACCGCAACTGGATTGAGCAATTTGCCCTCAACGCCTGCGAAGGGGCTGCCTGCGACCTCCCCGGCAGTCTCGTCGCTCTGATCGACATTCTCACCCGACTGGAAAACGTTTACCCACAGGGTACCCTGCACGACTGCGAAGCAAGTGACCCCGAAGACAACCCGATCATTCTCAACCAAACCGCCCTAGGAACCTCTGAGGACGCGTAGTGCCATGACGATTAACATCAACGGAAATACCTATCCTGTTTTTGAGGCCAACCAGGTCTTAAAGCATACCGATTTGAAGGGGCTATTCGACTATCTCGATGGCCATCATCGCCTGACCCGTACCTATCTAATCGGTATAGGCATCGTGTGTGGTCTGACGGTTGAGTTTGACGCTGAGTCAACCAGTATTCAAGTGAGCCACGGCTGTGGCGTCACGTCCGAGGGCTATTTGATTCAACTCGCCGCGGTTGCCTCCCTCGGCTACTACCAAACCGTGGATGTGTCGGAGTCACTCTTCAAACCCACCCCCGAGTCGGGAGGAACGGGCAACGGTTCTAGCCGTAATGGCAATGGCAACGGTAGCGGTTCGAATTTCCAAACCTATCCGGTGCTCGAACTCTTTGCTAGTGAGGCCGACGATCGCCTCCCCCTCACGCAAAATCCCGACGGCAGCGATCGCTCCCCCAGCGACATCCAGGAATTCATCGCCTCTCATGTGGTCGTGCTGGTCTGCGAACTGGACAACATCAAACGGGATTCCTGTTTAGCCGACTGTGACAGCCGGGGGAGCGATCGCAACCTCCGAACCCGCTTCTTCTTACTGCCCAAAACGGGGGAAGGCGATCCACTCACCGCTGACAAGTTGCTCCGCCAAGGCTATCCCTTTGATGACCTCGGTTCTGCCTGGGCCGGGTTGGGCACCGAGGCCGTCCTGACGGCAAGCCGGGACTTCTGGCGCGATCCGCATCTCCGGGTACGGCGCTTTGGCTATGGCGAAGAAACGCCGCCCAATACCACCCAAGCCGTTCCCATGGTGCGGCTCAGCGCCATCAAAAACTTTGACGGTCTGCTGGCGAACTACTACGAGATTTGCAATCGCGCGATCGCCGACATTGCCAGCGCCTTCCCCCGACTCTTCCGGATCTTTTCGCCCTTCTTCTCCGCCTTCCATCCCGACACGACGGAGGATTTTGATGGTCTGGAAGGACGTTTAACGGCACGGTTGAGGGCCATCTGGTCACCGGAGTCGCCTGACCCGTCCCAGCTAGAAGCGGTCGAAGCCCAGTACGCCATGCAGTATTTCTATGACTACCTCAGTCAACTGGTGGCAGCCTACTACGAGCTGGCCACTGCCGCCTTTGATTTGATGGATGACTGTGCCCCCGACTGTCGGCGCTTTCCCAAGTTTTTGATGCTGGGGGAACCCACGTTCCCCGGAACGGCTAAACCGTGCCCGGTGCCGTCTGCCTATCGTCACCACTTTGTGCAGCCCCCGATTTATAACGGCAACCCGCAACGGGTACAGCAGGTGCGCCATCTCTACCAGCGCCTGCATCGCCTCTGCGCTGACGATGCCTTTTTTATGCTGCCGTTTTACGATACCCCCCTGGCCATCACCCCCAGCCCCGATCGCTCAGCCCCCTTAAGTCAGCAGGCAATTCCCTACTATCTGAACTATCCCCAAATCTATCCCTACTGGAATTACGACGCTTGCCGGAAGGGGATCAGCGATCGCCATCCCGCCTATTTCTATCCCTTGACCAGTGGCTCACCCACCACGACCACCAATCTGCTGGTGCATCGGTTAGACGCTTACAACTTTTACCGCATCGAAGGCCACGTCGGCGAAGAAAGAGACTTTGCCCTAAGGGAAATCAAAGCCTATCAGCAGCGTTACAACCTGGCTTTTGATGTCATCACCTTGAAACTGTCGCCCACCATCGAAGCCCTGCGCGACTCCGAACTCTCAGGCCATTTCGATGACCTGGAAGCGGATTACGGTCGCATGAGAGACAAGTTTCTCAAGCTGTGGGAAAAACACAAAGAGGATTGGTCTCGCAATGTCTTTCTCAACACGTTGAGGAGAGAGTTTTTTGCCGAACCGATGAATTCTGATGCCTCGGGATTATTGAGCCTAAGCGAGGGACAGGTGGTTAACCCGGTTTTGGCTCTGGCCCGCAATCCAGATAATTACGAATTTCAGGAGCAAACGGGAGCCAATGGCGAACCAACGGGCCAATATTTTCTTTTCGTCGTTGATCAAAATCGCAATTCCCTGGCCCGGTTTTCACCCCAGAGAAATTTGGCCCCTAACGATGACCTAATTGACTTATCTGGCCTTTCCCCAGCGGTCGTCACCGAGGAGCAACAGCAGATTCGCGAAACCCTGGCCGCCTGTTTTGGCCTCGGGAAGGTTTGGTTTGAAACCATCCCCAATCCCACTAACCGACTCGTTTACTTTGTGCGGCTGGCGATCGCCGATGAATTAGAAATCCCCTCGCGCGGGGATGGAGAAAGTCAGCAAGTCCCCATGGGGCTGCTGTGGTTGACGCCATTCTCCATCACAGGCCCCTCATCTTCCGCAGGCCCCTTCATCGCCCAGCCCGAATACCATAACTTTGAAACGCTGTATCGCTTGCTTTGGGGTGTTCCCGCAGGGGTCGATGAGCCGTCTGAACTACCGTTTCCGGGCATGGATAAAGAGGCTGCCGAATGCTTGAATTACTTCGAGTTTAAGGGCTTGATGGAAGTCTACTTCAATCGTCTACAGCGGCTGAAAGAGCTCCATCTCTTCCATAATTTTGCCGATCTGCATCCAGGCATGGAGCCGCTGGGTGGCGTACCCAAAGGAGGCACGTTTGTGTTGGTGTATGTAGACGGCAAAGACGTAATCAATAACCTGCAACAGGTTGAGCAGAGCGTCCGGTTCCGCGCTCGAACGTCTGCCATCCAGCAGTTTGCTGGTTTTCCGTTCGCCTTCCTCCCGGCTTTTGTAGCGCAGCAAGAAGTCCTGAACCGCACCGACATAATTGTGGCTGACTTCTGTTTGCCCTATCGCTGCTGTAGCGATACCCCGGCAGTCAGCTATCTGTTGGCCAAGCCGCGGCCCATTGTGCTGCTAACCAAGTCTGCCTTCTGCGAGGATGATGACACTCGCTATGAGTTCATTCTCGACCCCGCAGGCGGCATTTTGAAGGGCGAAGGCACCTTCCCGGAGGACGACACGTACTACTTCCAGCCGAGCCTCGTAGAGGACATCAGCGCCGATCGCACCGTCACGTTTACCTACGCCGTAGAGGGCAGTTACGACACCTTCACCGTCGCCATTTATCCCGAACCCAATGGCAGCTTGAATATCAAAGAGAATACTCAGTTCTGTAATGACGCTGCCCCTGTTGAGTTTGTCCTCTCGGCCAATGATCCGGCGGTCGAACTGGTTGTCGTAACCGTGGGCGAAACCCCCAGAGAGCGGTTCGATCCGAGCCAGTATGCTCAAAACGGGGAACGGGAAGATGTAACGTTAGTGGTTCTGCTCCGCGATCGCCGCACCAACTGCACCAATACGCTGGAGATTCCAGTGACGGTCTTTCCGTTGCCCAACGCCGGTTTCCGCTTTGAACCCCCCTCCGAAACAGGCGGTTATTGTGCTGAAGGCGGCGAGCAAGGGGGCTTTGTCAGCTTCGTTCCCGAAGATTCGGATGTCTCAGACCGCTTCACGGTCGATGGGGAGGAAGTTGAGGGCGATCGCATCTTCCTTGGCAACTTCAGCCGGATTGACAATCCTGTCAATTTGCAGGTTGTCCACTTTGCCCGTAACGAACCTGGCTGCACCGCTCAGAGCGCCCAAACCCTGAGAATTTTCCCCATTCCCAGAGCCATCATCACTGTGGAGCCAACGAATATTTGCTCCGCTGCTGATCCGGTCGATATCCGCATCACATCCGCCAGCGGTGACAACGTGCTGGGAGAAAACGATACCCTCCGAGCCTTTGCCCCCGACGGCAACGAAATTGGGGGAGCCATCAATTTAGCAGCGCTTCAGTTTGAGCCCAGCTCAGTGCTCAGCCGCATGGCCGATAACCAAAACCGGATGCGGGTGCGGATCCGCTACGAGGTCATTGGCGAAGGGGGATGCCCGAATGACGACTCTGATCAGATTACAGTACATCGCACACCTAACCCAGATTTTGAGATCGGTATCGAAAACGTGAACTCCGATGGCGTAACTGTGGGAGTACGGGTGACCCATCTGCCCGGTAATGTCGAAGAATTTAACCTCCGGTGGGAAACCAATGGTGGAGATCGCAGTAGCAACGACACCAATTTCACTGTGTTCTACACACCCAATGAGCTGCGGGAACGGGAAGCGATCGTCATCACGCTCACGGTCATTTACCGTGGCAGGAATTTTGTCTGCACTAGTCCTGCGGTAGAAAGAAGCATTCCGGTGCCGCCCCTCAATCCGGATGACGACGGCGGCGACGGCCCACGCCGCAATCCCAATGGCGGTAACCCAACAAATCCGGACGGCCCGGTTATTGTCAATCCCCGTCTCCAGGGCGGTGGCGGAGTCGTCTCTGACCTTGATCGGGAGGATCCGTTGTAATGTCTGCCCACCTCATCAACAAAGTCACCCTTGAGATCTCCACTGGCAATCTCGGAGATGTCAATAGCCTGCAAGCAGAGATGAGTCGACTCCTGTGGCAGCAAGCCTTTCCCCAAATGGAACAGTTGTTCGACCAACTCGTTCCGACTGATGAGGTGGTGCGGTTGGAGCAAATCGTCATCAATTTGCCCAAGCTTGATCCTCACCATGCCACGGCAGATTTTGTGCCCCAACTCATGGCCGCTTTAGAGCGTAGTTTTGGGGACTATCTAGCCGGCTATCAACCGGCTGAGGTGACGGTAACGACAGCGCCCCAATCTCCAACCCAATCTGCCTGGGAGAGTTTGCGCTACTTTCTGCAATACGGTCGCCTTCCCTGGTGGAGTGCCACCACGGCTTGGGAAAGCTGGCTCACCCGTTGGCAAACAGCTCTACAAGCAAATGCGGCTTGGCAGGCACCGCTGCGATCGCTACTCACCACTTCTTCCAGCGCTATTGATCGTCTTGTCAATCAGTTTCCTGAGTCTTTTCAGCATCAACTTGTTTTACAGTTGCAGCC
>JBBQFG010000013.1:0-41488 GCA_038321765.1 Elainellales cyanobacterium | reverse complement strand
TGGGCTGTTACGTAGGGGCACAGTGAGTTCGGTACTGATGCTAAGGATTGCGTACGAAATAAAACCTAATTTTTTTTTGGAAGTGGGGCGGGGGGGGGGGCGCGGCGCAAAAAAAAAAAAAGTTGTAATAATTTTTATATTTTATAATAATATATATAAAAAAAATCTTTTTTTTTTTTGCCCCCCCCCCCCCCCCCCCCCCCCACTTCCAAAAAAAAATTAGGTTTTATTTCGTACGCAATCCTTAGCATCAGTACCGAACTCACTGTGCCCCTACGTAACAGCCCATGCTTACAACAATGCTCCGTAGCATGACAGTAATGGCGGTAGATCTCGCAAAACAGGGCGTGGTGAAGTGCATCAAAATAAGCTTAGACTTGCCGATTCTTTAGGGATATCGCACATTAGAGTGAGAACGTCACTACAGTATGCGTTTAGAGAATTAGCTGGATGCATAAGCTGCATTCTCATCGTTTTTTGTGAGTCAAATGATGATGCCCCTGCTCTTATGATTTTTTTTGCAAGGAGGGCGGCACGCTCCTTGCAAAAAAAATCACACCCAGATTAAGCAATGCCGAAATTTGAATGATATTGCGAGCGTGGAGAGTCCGCAATATCATCTATAGCGGTAGCCATGATCAATAGGACGCCTCCCTGTCATTCCCGCGCAGGCGGGAATCCATCTGCTCGATAGGTGCGGGGGTGGATTCCCGTTTCCACGGGAATGACGCTAGCATGTCCTAAGCTTTATAACTATGGATATAACTGCGTAAATCCTACAGTCAAAGGTATCGAAGCACGCTCTGGGGGTAGATCGTCTCTTAGGGATTTCTCAAAACAGCTTACGGGAGCGTCCCACTCTAGTAATCCGAACCCCTTGCAGGTAGAGGTTTTTACTGTCCCACGGGCTGAGCAAGATCTGATAGCTAGTGGCATACTGCTTGAACCCGTCACCGCAATGTGAGAGTGTAAACGCTGAAGCAGTTGTAAAAGCGGTTATGAGAAGCATTCAGAAGGATTGGGGAATGCGGCTAGTGGTGGGGATATCGATTCTGTTTTGGCTATTCTGCTGCGTTTTTGCGCTGCAACGGTACTACAATTTTTTCCCGACCTTCGTCTCGTTTGACCAGGGTATTTTTAACCAGGTGTTTTGGAACAGTTTGCATGGGCGCTGGTTTGAAAGTTCACTGTCGTCTACTGAGTCTAGTTCAGTGCTGCTGGATGGAGATGTGGCGGCGGTGTATTACCGACGATTAGGTCAGCACTTTACGCCTGCGCTGCTGCTGTGGCTGCCGTTCTACGCCCTCTTTCAGTCACCAGCAGGGCTATCGGTGTTGCAGGTAACGCTAATAACACTGGGGGGGCTAGTGCTGTATGGATTGGCGCGGCACTACCATCCGCCCCATGTCGCCGTGTTGATAGCCGCAAGTTATTATGTAGCCAATGCGGTTCTGGCACCCACACTGGCCAATTTTCACGATTTTTGTCAGGTGCCGCTATTTGTCTTTGGGCTGCTATGGGCAATGGAGAAGCGGCGCTGGCGACTGTTTTGGCTGTTGACTGGCCTAACGCTAATTGTGCGGGAAGATGCCGGGGTGATTTTGTTTGGCATTGGTACATATTTGTTACTAAGCCGTCGGTTTAGCTGGGTAGGAATAACCGTGTGTGTGGTCAGTTTAGGCTACATGTTGCTGTTGACGAATGTAGTAATGCCTGCGTTCTCACCAGACATTTCGCGGCGGTTTATGGTAGAGCAGTTTGGGCAATTTGTAGAGGGTCAGGAAGCATCTACGCTGCAAGTGTTGCTGGCGATCGCCCTCAATCCGCTCAAATTGCTCTCGGAGTTGATTAACCCACCCGGACGAACCCTCAGCTATTTGTTGGCCCAGTGGCTGCCGCTAATGTTTGTGCCCGTTGTGTCGCTCGATGCCTGGCTGCTGGCTGGGTTTCCCATTCTCAAAATTCTGATGCAAAACGACCCGACGGCGCTGTCGTTGCATTTGCGCTATGCGGTAACGCTGGTGCCTGGTTTGTTCTATGGGGCAATTTTGTGGTGGGCTAAGCACCCGCTCCAGTTTCAACCGCGCACCCAGAATTTCTGGCGACTTTGCATGGGACTGGCACTTCTGTTAACGCTTACATCTAACCCAAACCGTGCCCTGTCGGTGATCATTCCCGACTCGATTCAACCCTGGGTCTATACGTCTCCGGCACGGCAGTGGCAACATGCTCAGGCGGTGCGATCGCTGATTGCTCAAATTCCTCCCACGGCCAGCGTGACAGCGACGGGTAACATTGTCGCGCATTTGTCTAATCGCCGCGAGGTGCTGCGCTATCCGGCGACTCGGCTAAGGAACGATGCCCGTGAGGTGATTCAGGTAGAGTATGCGATCGCCGATCTGTGGTATCCCAAGCAGTTTCAGGTTGCCTTTGACGATGAACGCAAGACGCTGATCGGCATGACCAACCGCATTTCTCGCTGGATTGAAAGAAACCAGTACGGGTTGATTGACCTGCAAGATGGTGTTGCTCTGCTGCGTTCTGGTGTGCCCTCTAACCCAGAGGCGATCGCCCAGTGGGCAACATTTAGGCAAGAGGTATTGATTCCGGGGATTGTTCAGCCAGCAGCGCCGTCCTCCTGACGGTTCTAGCGATCGCCCCGCACCAGTATCCAGCCTTCGGCTTCCCCTAAAATCTGTCGTTTTGGTAAATCTAGAGTTTTGAGGCGATCGCGGTCTAGCAAGAAATAGACTTGGGGTTCCGTTTGCCACAGCCGTTGGAGCCGTTTGGCGGGTGCAGGTAGAATGCGGCGATCGCTGTAGAAATCGAGTGAGGGACGGCGATCGGCGTAGGAGGTGTAGATTGTCTCGCCGGGTGGTGTGTACTGCTGCACTAGTTCTGCTACGGGCTTAACGGGATACGCTTCTGCCAGTTCCCAAACCCAGTGGGGCGACAGCATCAGCAGCAGCAACGATAGGTAGGTGCCCCAAATCAATAGGGAGATAAACTGCGGATTTTGCCGCCACATCAGCACTGCTGCCAAGGTCATGCTAATGCTAAAGCTGCCCAGAATGCGGACTAACGATGGATCTTCAGGCTGGCTCCAGTGCCAAAAGTAGGCACAGCCCACGCCGCTCAGACAGGCTAAAACGGCGATCGCCCCTACCCAGCCTAATGCATAGTCACGTCGCTGCTGTCGGATGCCTGCGTGCTTGCCCTGTTTCCACAATTGAGCCAGTTGGGCACCTACCACTAGCGCCAGTGCCGGATACAGCGGCAAGACATACCAGGGTAGCTTAGTCGCCATGACCGAAATAGCCACCAAATACACGCCACTCCAGATCAGCGCTAGCTTGGCCCAGCCCAGCAGCAAGCTTTCTCGCATAAACGAGAAGCCTGCGGGAAGAAACAGCAGCCACGGCACGCTGTATTTCAGCAGTTCGAGCACATAATACCAGGGCGCACCGCCGTTATTTTCAACCCGCGTCCACACGCGCTGAAAGGACTGGTCTACCAAATTGCCGCCCAAAAAATCTGCGCCGTACTGTCCCCACTGCGCTCCATACCAAACAGTGACCGGAAAACTGCCGATCGCCACCCCCAGCCACAGGTAGGGCAAACGCAGCAGCCGAGGCGTATCCCAGGCCAGAAACAGCAGCGCGATCGCCCCCAGCAATAGCCCCAGCATCACCCCTTTGGTCAAACAAATTAACCCAAAGCTAATACCTATCCCTAGTGAAAAGCGACTGTCTCGCCGCGATCGCAACACGCTCCACAGCAGCAGCAGCCAGAAGCAGAGCACCGCTCCGTCCAACATCGCCAGCCGTCCATGTCGCGCCACGGGGAGCCAAGTCAGATAAACTGCCGCCGCCATCAAGGCAGGTAACCGAGTGGGAAAAACCTCTCGCCCAACCCAGTACAGCAGTGGCACCGACACCGCCGTTAGCAGCGCCCCCGGCAACCGTGAGGTCAGCTCGCTAACGCCACCTAAGTGGTACGCGATCGCCATCAGGTTGTGCATCAGCGGCGGTTTATTCAAGTACGGTTCGCCGCCCAGAGTGGGAAATAGCCAGGTAAGGGACTGGGAGGGCGATCGCCATATTTCCCGTGCCACCTGTGCCACAGTACCCTCATCCCAATCGCGCAGGGGCAGCCCACCCAAATTGACGGTGAACAACACCAGCGCAGCCACCAGCAGCAGCAACACCCACAGCCAATCGGCCTGATCCTGGCTTTGGCGCAATCCACGCCCAGACGCATTCAAAATCGACATTGCAAACCCAACACCGTTCAACTGGCAACATGGGTAGTGGTATTGATGTAATGATTTTTTGAAGTGCGGGTAAAGTCCGCGCTTCAAAAAATTATTACAAGCAAGGACTACCGCGACACGAACCTCTCCACAGGGTAACTCAGAAGTTGCCGAGTCATTCGTTCCTAGAGGTCTTCGCTCGAAACCCGCAGTTGCAGCACCACCAGGATCAGCGTTACGGCTAGCAAAACTGTTGCGGCAGCGGCAGCATAGCCAAAATCAAACTGAGAAAAGGCTTCGTTGTAAATGTAATACACCAGCAGATTGGTTGAGTTTAGCGGACCGCCCCCCGTAATCACATAGGGTTGTTCAAAGCTGCGAAGCGTAAAAATGGCTGTCGTTACCAGTGCAAAGATCAGCGTCGAGCGCAGCCCTGGCAGCGTAATGTGCCAAAACTGTTGCCAGCCATTTGCTCCGTCTAATTCGGCGGCTTCGTAGCGGCTAGATGGAATGGTCTGCAAGCCTGCCAAAAATACGACCATATTGAACCCTAACTGTTTCCAAACGCTCAGTAAGATTAGGACGGGCATTGCCCAAACCGTACTGCTCAGCCACGGCACTGCCGGAATGCCAATCCAGGTTAGCAGCCCGTTGACTGGCCCCTCTGTTTGAAACAGCCAGCGCCAGCCCAACCCTACAGCCACTAGAGAGGTGATCGAAGGAATAAAATAGGCTGTTCGCAGCAGCCCGCGTAGCGCCACCGTCCGATTGAGCAATACCGCTAGTCCCAAAGGAATCACCAACGCCGGAATCACCGTCGCAATGGTGAAATAGCCCGTATTGCCCAACACTTGCCAAAAATCGGGGTTGACCAGCAATCGCCAGTAATTGCGTAACCCCACCCAATGCAAGCCGTCACGGGTAAAGCTGCCCTGAGTGAAACTGAGACACGCAAGATAGAGGATGGGATACAGAACAAAAATTCCCAGCAGAATTAAGGCAGGCGCTAAGAATAACCAGGCTTCCTGTACCTCGCGGCGATCGCCCTTAGGTAGCTTAGAAAAATCAGATGTCATGGGTATGGCGGCTCTAGGTAAGTAGTTCAACTTAAATAAAAACAAGATTCTAAAAGTCTGCGCCGCCCGCTGCGCGGGCGGCGCAGACTTTTAGGGTTTTATGCTTAATTACGCCCGCCTACTTAATGGCTCAAATTAGATTCCGGCAATTTGGCTGAGATACCCGTCTAGCGCGGCTCGTATCGGGTTAATGCTTTTGTAGAGCTGCATCTGAAGTGGAATCTGGGCGATCGCCGCCCGTACCCCCCGCGCCGCCGCCGGGTGCTGCACCAAAATAGACAGCGGATAGACATAGGTTCGCACGGTGAACAATACCCCATTGCTGAGCGGTAGCCGCCGCAGCGTTTGCCGCTCTACCCGAATCCACAGGTGTTCTCCCGCCCCTGCTGCCGAAATACTATCAGCCATTTGATGCTGGCGGTGCAGTCCCAAAAATAATTCTGGCGTATCCACAATGCTCCAGTTAAACCGATAGCCCGGTCTGTGGAGCTGAAGACGATCGAAAAACCCATCAACCGGACGTTCTAGCGTTTTGGCATAGCCCGGTACCGGGGCATGAATTTGCCCAATCGGCTGCCCTAGCTTTTCCTGCAACCGCCAATACAGCGGAAAACACAGCGACGCGGCGGCCAGCCGATAGCCGTTGTCCATAGGGTTACTTGGGTCGTTGTCGTTGGATGGCACCGGGCTAGGTAGCATCAAACAGAGATCTTCTTGCACCAGGCGACCAGCCAGATCAAGCGGGCGATCGCTCCATTCATCCAAGTTCCATCGCTCCCCGGTTATGCGGTTGGTTATGCTTCGCGCATCTCGCTGATAATGTGTTGGAAAGTGCGTGGGCAAATGCTCTAACAGCATTACCAACACGTCCTGTTGCCCTGTCTCACTGCCGGGAAGCGCCGCCCACACGTCAGAATAGTGATGATGTAGCAGCTCTCGTTTGCGCGCCAGATAGGGTGAAAATTCGTCGTCTACTTCAATCCACGTAGCCAGGTCGAGCGATCGCAGCCCCATTTTTAGCTGCCACTGACCCTCAGCAAATGGAAAGTGGAGTTTCTGCTTCATGACTTTGGTGCCCAAATCATGGTGAAAAACCCGAACGAGAGGACAGATATCCGCACTGCTTTAGCCCACCATTCGTAATCAAATTTCCTTATAACTTAAGATGGGACTTAATGGGACACCGTCTATGGCATTCACATCTGTGACACGCATGGCACCACCTTCAAATCCAGCACCTTCCGATTCGGGAAGGACGGACTTTTACAGTCAGGTAGATGTTCAGCAAATTCTCCAGGTGGCGATCGCCCGTCAAGCCCAGGCGGGAGAGTTAGAGCAGTTGACGCGAGCACAATTGTTAGAAATTGCTGACGAAATGGGGATTTCTGCTGGAGAGCTGCAAATTGCTGAACAAGAATGGCAGGTTCAGCAAGGGGATGCCGTAGAGCGTCAGGAATTTGACCGAATTCGCGGCAGCCGATTTCAGCGACGAGTCACTCGCTATCTCATCGTCAACGGCTTTTCGGCGGCGATCGCCCTGCTATTTACCGGGGGCAGCGGTTTGCTGTGGGCACCTTTTTTGGCAATCGGCTGGGGCATGGGAGTGGTGCTCGATGCCTGGAACACCTTCTATTTAGGCGGCGATCGCTACGAAGATGCGTTTCAGCAATGGCGACGGAAGCGGTTACTGAGGCGCTCTATCCATTCATTATTTGATCGCTGGTTTAGGGGATAAAGTCACCAGACCTAAACGAGCAAACGACCAAGCTCACCGGACGCAGACAACCTTTACAACTCAGCCAATCATACTGAGGCGTTCCGGTGCAGCGACTTGTTAGGTTGCAGAACCTCGGAGTGAGCACTTGCTACAACCTCTTTCGCTTTCGTAGTAATTGGGTCTTGACATTTGTAACCTGCCACGTTACAGTGAAATCGTAACCTCTAAAGTTACAAAAATTATATTTATGTCATAAAATTATATTGTTGTAAACCGAGATTTAATATGAAATATAGGAGAATTATAATTGAATGATACAAACTTTTAGAAAGAAGGAATTAGAAAAGTTATTAAGAGAAGGTAATACAAAAGGTATACCCAAAGAGTTAGAAAAAAGAGTAAGAATAAGACTTGAAGTAATAGATTCCGCAACAAATATAGATGAACTTAGAATACCAGGCTATGGTTTACACCAGCTTAAAGGTGATAGAGGAGAAACTTGGTCAATAAAGGTATCAGGTAACTGCGTATTACTTTCAAATTTAGAGATAACGACGCATACGATTTAAATCTTGAAGATTATCACTGACCATAACAGAAACAAAAGAGTTCTACTTCAAGCAGGAAAACGATTCATGAAAGACTTACAAGATATTATTAATGGGAGGCAAATAAGACCAGTGCATCCTGGCGAGGTCATTTCAGATGTGCTTGAAGATCTTGAAATGACTCAAACAAGCTTTGCTGAGTTTCTCGGTGTATCGCGGCGCACTGTTAATGAAATTATTCAAGGTCGAAGACCAATCACGGTAGACATGGCAATTCGCATTGGGAAAACACTAGGGAATGGCCCTCAGCTTTGGCTCAATCTTCAGCAAAAGGTTGACATTTGGGATGCAATACAAGCGCATAGAGAAGAATACAATAAATTGCCAACGATCGCATAGCAGGATATATCAATCCTAGATTGCTAGCTAAGGAGTCTTACAAAAATAACTTGAGCAACCTTTAGAACATATTGGCTTTGCTGCAAGGCTTACCAGGGTTAGACAATGAAATTTAAATTTGTAAGGCTCCTAAGTTTAAATTGCAGTATGAACTCTTGCCTTGACAGGTAAGAGTTCATACTGCGTTCTGCTGAAGATTTGACAGATAAACTTAAAACACTGCCTTACCAAAAACTTAAGCAGCCTAACAATCTTATTCAGACTCCTGCGTCTCTCCAGCCCTCAACAATGGCGATCGCCACATGACATAGGGATTCTCGCTAAGATCGGCATCCCTGAGGTCGGCACCGTTAAGGTAGGCATCGCTGAGAACAGGTCGAACGCTACTATTCGCTATCCTCCACTCATTCCAGCTCCTAACTCCTTTCTTCAACTGCGCCAAATGCTCTGTATTCGCCACCTCAACCTCCTTTTTCTTAACCCATTTAGGTTCTAGTCGAGAATTCTGGTGCGATCGCCCCTTTTTCAGCAAAACTTCCACGGCTTGAGACAGCGATCAGGCTTTTTTTACCTGATTCGAGATTAACGTGACTACATCCTGAGATACGCGACTCAAATCACTGGATATTCTAAATAAGTACTCAACGCCTCAGACAAGTTATCTGAAACCAAAATGTATTGGAAGCACGGGCTGCTTAAGTGGATGATTGAGCAAGTCAATCTGCTAGCGAGCAAGATTAGCTTGCCCCATCAGAGTGCCAACCACTTGCCCAAGATGCCTTCAGCGCCTTCTCCGCCGTTCTCCACTGTGCCGGAGCCGGAGAATGAAGCCGACAGACTCAGAGCGCTATATGACTATGACATCCTCGATACGTTACCTGAAAAGGCATTCGATGATTTGACGGCGCTGGCAGCCTACATTTGCGGTAGCCCGATTTCGTTGTTGAGCCTTACAGACGATCATCGGCAGTGGTTTAAGTCAACAGTTGGGACAGATCTAACAGAATCACCCAGAGATATTGCATTCTGTGCCCATGCCATTCTTCAGCCCAATCAGCTAATGATTGT
Organism: Elainellales cyanobacterium; assembly: GCA_038321765.1. Taxonomy (GTDB): domain Bacteria; phylum Cyanobacteriota; class Cyanobacteriia; order Elainellales; family Elainellaceae; genus CASBQJ01. The sequence continues at coordinate 32,428 of JBBQFG010000013.1, read as the reverse complement.
GCCAGATACGTTACAAGATGATCGGTTTGCAACGAATCCTTTAGTCAATTCCGATCCCAATATTCGGTTTTATGCGGGTGCTCCTTTAGTAACCACTGATGGATATCCCTTGGGGACGCTCTGAGTGCTCGATCGCACTCCCCGCAAGCTGACCCCACAGCAGCAGGCGTTGCAAGCGCTAGGACGACAGGCGATCGCCCAAATGGAGCTGCGGCTTACTATCACTAAATTAGAGCGCCAAAAGCTTCGCTACCAGCAAGCAGAAGCCAAGCTGCGAGCCTCTGACCAGCAGGTGGTTGACTTGCTTGAGGGCATGACGGATGGTTTCTTTGCACTAGACCAACAGGGGCGATTTACCTTTGTCAATCGCAGAGCCGGAGAGATTTTGCAGCAGTTACCCGAAGCGCTCTTGGGTAAGGCAATTGAGGAAAATTTAGATGAAATGCTCGGCTCGGCTTTTGGGCAAGAGTATCGTAAAGCGATCGCGCAGCAAAGCAGCATTAGCGTCGAGACGTTTTCTAAACCGTTGGCACGGTGGCTAGAGGTTCGGACGTTTCCGGTCTATGGCGGACTCTCTGTTTTTATTCATGACATTACCAACCGAAAAACAATTGAAGCAGCCCTCCGCTATCAGCAAGAACAAACTGAACGGCTACTGTTAAATGTCTTACCCCAACCAATCTTGGCGCGTCTGAAGCAAGAGGAGGGCATCATTGCTGACAGTTTTGCTGAAGCAACAGTCCTGTTTGCTGACCTGGTTGGTTTTACCGCGTTGGCCGGCCAAATATCGGCTTCTGACCTGGTGTCGTTGCTGAACAGAATCTTTTCAGCCTTCGATCAGCTCACCGAGAAGTATGGATTAGAGAAGATTAAAACCATTGGAGATGCTTATTTGATTGTGGGCGGTGTGCCCCTACCTCGACCTGATCATGCTGAAGCGATCGCCAACATTGCACTTGAGATGCAGCAGGCCATCAAGCAGTTCACCACACCTCAGGGGGAGCTGCTTAGTTTATGCATCGGCATCAATACAGGGGCTGTGGTTGCAGGGGTAATCGGCACCAAAAAGTTTTCCTATGACCTATGGGGAGACACGGTCAATGTGGCCAGTCGGATGCAGCCTAATACTCCGGCAGATAGTATTCAAGTCACCAAAGCGACTTATCAGCAGCTCCAAGATCAGTATCTATTTGAGGAGCGCGGATTCATTTCGGTGAAGGGGAAAGGAGCGATGAAAACCTATTTACTGATCAGCAAAAAACCAGACGCGTGACAGGTATGTATAGCCATAGTCATAAAGCTTAGGACATGCCAGCGTCATTCCCGCGTAGGCGGGAATGACGCTGGCACCAATCGAGCAGATGGATTACCGCCTGCGCGGGAATGACAGGGAGGCGTCCTATTGATCATGGCTACCGCTATAAGTGCGAATCTATGATTCAACGGCTCGCTCAACACGCCTCTCCATCATAAATTCGTACTCCGGTTATGCAAGACCTTAGGAAACTTGATCCGTACAGCCGAAACTCAAGTACTTCCACAACTTTAACGGATATATTTTGTCTAAAAATTCTAAAAATAATACGTGACACGGCATTCTAGCTCTACAGCTCCATTAATCCAATGACCTGGCAGTCTGTTTTCCGGTTCCATACCTGACTAAAGTTGTTCACCTAGATTGGAAGAGGAGCTGAGCACACTTTCCAATCTAAAATTCATGGTCGGATTTCAACAATGCCCAAATTCCATCATGAGCACTACTGAAGAAAGTTAAGGGGCTTTGGGTTGCATCTCGGTAGACTCAGATGGAGACGAGACTGATGGCGCATCATTTGGAGCGGGCGTGGTTTTTTGGAAAATTTGAACCAGCAAGGTCAGTAAAACAATGAACCCTACACCCGTTAGCAAGAAGAATCGAATGCGTGAAAACGGCATTGCATGAGAAGCGTCGGCAGGTAAGGGGCGAGGTTGCAAAGAAACTGTTTTGTCTGGTTCGTCTGAGGTTTGCCAAGGCAGAGCAGCGGATGAGTTGGGCAAGTATGAAGTCGATAGTGAGGGGGGCAGCGATGAGGCCACTGAGGGAAATGCCGCCACGGGGGATGCAGACTGAGGGGTTAGAGTAGGGCGATTGAAGTTTTGTGCAGAATAGTAAGCTTGGTACTGGTCATAGCCATAGGTTTGAGTCGTGTAAGACCGGATGCCATTAGCAACTAAACCTAAGATGGAGATAGGGGCAATTTTGAGTGTGTCTAGGGCTTGGATAACAGAAGCTTTGTTGGTTTTGCCTAGACCAACCACTAGAACCATCCCATCGGTATGAGCTGCCAGCAGGCTACTGTCAGCAAACCCCAAGATTGGTGGCATGTCGTAAATCACTAAACTGAAGCGTCCATGCAATTGCTGCATCAGAGCCTGCATGCGGTTAGACGAAAGCAGCTTGACTGGATCAGGTGGAATTGCCCCAGCCGTGATGATGTAAAGATTTTTGTCGGTGGGCGATCGCTGAATTACCTGTCTTAAGCCCACTGCGCCCGTTAGAACGTGGCTTAAGCCGCGCAGGTTGGAGAGTTCTAAGCGGGTATGCACTTGAGGACAGCGCAGATCGGCATCTACTAGTAAGACCTGTTGTCCCATTGCAGCCGCCGCTTCGGCCAGATGCAGCGCCGTAGTAGATTTACCCTCGCCAGGAACCGCTGAGCTAATGACTAACGAACGAATAGCTTGGTCAGAATTCAGAAAGCGAATGTTGGCATAAAGCGATCGCATGGACTCCAAAAAAGGAGAACTGTGATTGGATCTGCTTATTGATTCCGGCTCAGCAGGATTACTAAGAACCCTAACTGCCTTACCCACATTAGGCCTACCCGCACTAGGTGATTCTAGTGTCGATGATCCCATACCAGAGTGCTCCTCCGTAATGTGCCGTAAGGGAAGTTGCGGTAAAAAAGACTGCGGCAGGGAAGACTGCTTGACGTTATACAGCTCTTGTACATACGGAATCACCCCCAGGACAGGGAGTTGACTTAGGATCTTCAGTTCTTCGGATGAATGGAATACGTGATCCATTTTTTCTCGCACCAAGGCAGCAGCTAAACCCAGGGTAGTACCCGCGATCGCTCCCAACAGTAGGTTACGAGGCACATTTGGCGAAATCGGCGTGCTTGTTACGACTGGGCCAGAAATCAGTTCCCAGGGAATTGAGGTCTTTGCCGCATCAATTTGTAAGGTTTCGCGCGTGGTCAAAAACCGATTGAGGCTGTCGGTGGCAATGCTCAACTCTCGCTGCAAATCGGTGTATTGACGAGCCAGCGCCGGAACTAGAGAAAACTCCTGCTTCATCTGCTCTTCTACTTGACCCAATGCTGTGCTGCGAGATTCCAGCAGTAGAATCTGATTGGCCGTGCTAATCAACTGCCGACTCAGCTCTAGTGAAATGGGTGTTAGATTGCCATCCACACCTGCATCCTGCGAAGCCAGCATAGTGCCCAAAATGCGCTCGGCCTCTTGATCCATCAAAGGCAATAGGCGATCGCGTTTATCTTGCAACACCAATATATTTGGGCTAGTAGCTTGAAACCGCGCAGACTCAGCCGCAATCTGTGTCTCCACCTCGTGAACTTGGTTGAGTATGTCTTGATAGCGGGGCGATTCGCTCAAAGTAGAGGCGGCTAGTGCATCGCGGACATTGAGACCCAACTGGCTTTGCAACGTGCCATAGAGCGATCGCGCTTCTGTTAACTGGGTTTGCGTTTCTTGCCGCTGCTTTTCGACATCGCCAATCAGCGTTGATAAATCAGTACCCCGCGATTCGGGGTCAATTAAGCTGTATTGCTGGCGAAATTTTTCTAGCTTGACTTGGAGAGTATTCACGCGCGATCGCAACTCGGGCAGTTGGTCGTCTACAAACTGGACACCTTGCTGCAAATTCTTTTGGCGCTGTTGAAAGCTGTAGCGCAAGTAGCCCTGAGACACAGCATCCAAAGCTGCTTTAATCGTCTCAGGGTTTGGGTCAAGGTACGTCACAGAGAGCACTTTGGTATCGCGCAGACGAGTGACTATCAGCCGATTTAGCAACACGCTGTAGCTAATTTCAGGATGGTCGGTTTGAAGCGTGGCAGCGATTGGCTGCAAGAGTACCGGACTACGTAACACCTCAATTTGTGTGGCGTAATCAAACTGAGGTGTGGTTTGCACCGTTTCTTGCAACAGCCGTTCAGAGCGATCGCCATCTGCCACTGGCTCCACTAGCACCCGAAATTCACCTCGGTAAATGGGAGTGCGAGTTAACGTCCAACCCCACATGGCAGAGGTAGCCGCGATTGCCACCCCCAAGACTAGCCATCCCCGTCGTCGTATAACTCGCAGCAATTGAGTCATCTCTGACTCATCTTGCGAATAGAACAGCGTAACAGGTTCAATTTTGGTCACAGGTAAACCTGCACTACCATTCGGCTGAAGCGGTTCAGGATTTGACTCGGCTAGCATGACATCGTTCTAAACCTAAGTTGGATACACGTCCTCACTACGTTTTACGAAGCGATCGCGCCAAACCCGTAAGGTTTAAGATTTAGTTTTGAACCATAAAAATCAAAAAGTAATACCGAATTTGGTAGTGGTATTGATGTAAGGATTGTTTGATGGGCGGGCTTCGCCCGCCCATCAAACAATCCTTACCAATTTAGGACTACCCCGAATTTAAATTGGCACTAAGTAGCTGACCCCTAGCAGTTATATAGCGGTGGCCATGATCAATAGGACCCCTCCCTGTCATTCCCGCGCAGGCGGGAATCCATCTGCTCGATAGGTGCGGGGGTGGATTCCCGCCTGCGCGGGAATGACGCTGGCATGTCCTAAGCTTTATGACTATGGCTATAAATGATTTGCGAGATGGGTTGTGAGAGGAGGGGCAGCTTGCGCCTGCCCCTCCTCTCACAACCCAGTTGGGATTGCTGCAATATCTACACAATTTTTGCGGGTTAACTTCTGGCACGAACTCAAGCATTGAAGCCACTTCAGATTGAAGCAACTTAAAGATGTTACATAAGATACGACCCGTTATCCCTAAGAGGTGGTATGCATATTTTCAAGAAAAATGGGAGCCAAAAAAAACGGGAGCCAAAAAAAACGGGAGCCAAGAAAAACGGGAGCCAAGTCGTACAGACTTTACTCCCGAAACGGTCGGCTCTGTTGCTTATAAAGCAAAACCGACAGCTATTAGTCATGAATTAATGATGAGATCTCTGTTTCAGCGATTTAAAGCGACTGTCAGTTCTTCAACATCATCTTCTGAAAAACGCAAACTAGGGAAGAGAAAATGGTTTTCCTCAACATATTGAGCACCGAACAGTCCCTTTTCTGCCCAAAAATAGCGATCTGTAGTGTGCTCATTCCGCTTAACCAGCAGTAACGCTGGTGGTGCAATACCCTCAGCCTGGATGAATTTCCGGGCAGCGGTAACAGGTTTATCTTCGCCACTCTCGATGCTGTACTGTGGAACCAGTTCCAGTATCCTACGCCCCTCTAATCGACGACGGCTCTTACGCTTACGTCTCCTTGCCAACCTCCTTACCTCCTCTCTTTCGTAATAGATGTAACTCTAGTTACAAACACGAAACCGTTGCTAGTATAGGGGGTTGGTTGCGAAAATTCAACGTCCTTTAACCTATTGATACAAAGCCTATTTCTGAGCCACATACAAAACTAAAGTTTTGCTGATTAAACCTATGGGCAAAGATTAGATATTGGTCGCGATTATGGAATGCGTTGAAACGATCGCCGTGCAGGGTGCCCATGTAAAAAGAGGCACAGTTGCCACTTTTACCTGATGTCCCATTCACACGTCTAACGAGCCCATAGCTAACAGTTACAATTCCGCACATCCACAATATTGTCTTTTGAGACTCTGTATCCCTTAAGACTCGTGTAGCTTGAGCCGAGGCGTTTAACCGCAGAACTGTGATTTGTATACAAGTATCCTAACCTGTAACTAGGGATACACTACTATATGTTAAGCAAAAAAGTAAAGACACTTCAAGAAGTGAAAATATCTTTACGCCTCCTGTCTTTACTCCCTTCAGAAAAGTTTTGAGTTAGGACTTACGCTGTTGAATGATATTGCAGGGGCTAAGCGCCTGCAATATCATTCAACTCTCTTGGTTTTTCGTGTGAGATGGGCAAATTCTATGAGTTCACAAATGGATTACCGCTCAGAATTTGATTTAATATTTTGCGGATAACACAGTCGCTTCACCCCTGTTTCGTTAGGACTAACGACTCTGCCATCTCCCAGATTTCCCCTTGTCTTTGTGAATACTGCCCATATAGCTCACCTGTAGTAAAACTGCTTTTCTAGATGCGGTATCACTCAACGCAGCAGACAGCCCAGGGTTTGGAGCCTTATCACTTGTGAGAAGAAGCCCGGTTGTAATCTTTAATTTTTACCTAACTGCTGTCAAACTGATTAAAATACGAAACAATGCAGAACCAATTTAGCAAATTTACTATTGAATGGGATCTTAGTAAGCAGCATCCTAGTAAGCAGCATCTTGAAGGTCAATATCCACAGCTTAATAGGTTTTGCTCAACCATTGAAGGATTACTCTTTCGTTGTACTCTCGATTTCTAAATACCCTTTCATGTATCAAACCTTTTTTATATACCGTCTCCAGTGTTAACTTCTTATCTAAGTAGTTCAACCTAAATAAAAACCAAATCCTAAAACCCTGCGCTGCCCGCGCAGCGGGCAGCGCAGGGTTTTAGGATCTTATATTCAATCATTAAGCCCACTGCTTAAGTTTCAAATCCTGAATTTTAAGTCCTACGTGATTTTCAAACTCTATCCGCCCGGAATTCCTCAACGAACAGTTTTATGCTGATGCCGGCCAGCTCAGAATTTGTGGCTTTATGCCGATCGCAGGTAACTCTATTAACTCAAACACTAGGGGCAACGCTTAGTGTGGTTTATCTTACTGAGGATCTAACGGGAGAGGCCGAGCCTAATTTAGTGCCTGTAGTAGCTTACCCAGAAGCCGCAGCTAGTTGGCAGGCAGAGCAGGTGCTTCAGTTGATGTCTAGGGGAATTCAGACCAGTTTTCCAGCGTTGCGGATGCTGTCTGCAGGTAAGGGAGTCGAGATGGAATTGCCGTTGCGATCGCTACCTGCCGTGCCGGAGTCAGGCGATCCGCCCGGTCAGTCGAAGCGCCGTCAGAGCAACGGCGTTAACAAGCCCCCCAGCAACCACGATGCCTATCCCATAGAGCGGGAGGCTCCGGAAACATCACTGGAATATTCACAGCAAATCGTGCTGCCTTTGGTCTATGAAGGAGTCATGATGGGGCTGTTAGTGACTGCGCGATCTGACCGCTCTTGGGTAGATACAGAGCATGTACAGATGGAGCGGATTGCTCGTACGCTGGCGATCGCCTGCGTGCTTGATCAACGCGCTCAGTGGGCAAAACACGAGTTGGCTCAGCAGCGGCAGATCCAAGCTCAACAGCGAGATATTTTTGATGATTTGTTGCATCAGTTTCGCAACCCGTTGACGGCATTACGTACCTTTGGCAAACTTTTGCTGCGTCGCATGGTGCCCGACGATGCCAACCGCAACGCTGTCGAGGGCATGGTGCGCGAGAGCGATCGCCTGCAAGACCTCCTGCGTCAGTTTGATGCTGCTATCGACATGGGAAGCGTAGACTTGTTGCCCCCCGCTACAGAGGGCGTAGACCAGGAACAGCTTGGCACCAGTATGCCGGTGCCGCTGACGACAGACCTAAGCGCAGTCCAACGTAATGAACCAGGCGATCGCAACTCCGGAGTTCAGCCCCAAGTGGTACCGTTGTTGCCTGAAACAAATTACTTGACTGGAGCGCTGACGATCGCCACCTACCAAATTACCGACGTTGTAGAACCCCTGTTAAATTCAGCCGCTGCGATCGCGCAAGAGCGACAAATTCATTTACAAACCAGCATTCCTCCCAATCTGCCGACGATACGAGCCGACCGCAAAGCCCTGCGGGAAGTGCTCAACAACTTACTGGATAACGCGCTTAAATATACCCCTACAGGCGGGGCAGTATGGCTAGTAGGCGGCATTCAGCGATCGCCTGAACTTAACCCAATGCAAGCGATTGCCATTCTCGACAATGGGCCAGGAATTCCGTCCGAAGACCTAGCTCAACTCTTTAAACGGCACTTTCGCGGTGTCCAAGCTGGGGGCACGCTCCCGGGTTCTGGCTTAGGATTGGCGATCGCCCGTGACCTAATTACCCAAATGCATGGCGAAATCCAAGCCTTTAGCCCTGCCCATCAAAGCGGCTTAGTCGGCGCAGACGTTCCGGCAGGGACTGCCTTTTTGGTGTGGCTGCCAGAAGGCGAGTGAGAAGGATGACGGCGGAACCCACCATCATCCTTGCTCTTAGATTGCCACGCTCTCTAGCGATCGCACTGGAGGCTCGGCGTGGGCGATCGCAGCTTGGATAAAGCCTCGGAAGAGCGGATGGGGTCGATTGGGACGAGATTGAAATTCTGGGTGGAACTGGCTAGCAATGAAGAAGGGATGACTGGGGAGTTCAATAATTTCTACTAACCGCCCATCTGGAGATGCCCCACTCACGATGTAGCCCGTTTCTAAAAAGAGGTTGCGGTAAGCATTGTTAAATTCGTAGCGGTGGCGGTGGCGCTCATAAACCACTTCTTGTTGATACAGGCGATCGGCCAGGGTGTTGGGTACGATGCGACAGGGGTAAAGTCCCAATCGCATAGTGCCGCCTAAATCCACTACGTCTTGCTGTTCAGGCAAGAGATTGATCACCAGATTAGAGGCTTCGGGATCAAACTCGGCACTATTCGCGTTTTCTATCCCAGCGATATGTCGCGCCCACTCAATCACCGAACATTGCATGCCTAAGCAAAGACCCAAAAATGGAATTTGGCGATCGCGAGCATACTGAATTGCCGTAATTTTACCATCGATGCCTCGGTGCCCAAAACCGCCAGGGATGATGATTCCATCAATACCTTGGAGATGTTCTTCGACGGTAAGCGGTTGGATTTCTTCCGAATTAATCCACCGGATACTTAAGTCGCCGCCAGTTGCTAGAGCTGCATGACGCAGCGCCTCCACAACCGATAGATAAGCATCCGAGAGTCGAATATATTTGCCTACGATTGCAATCTCTAAAGGGACTCCCGGACGATGCAATTGATCAACCAGAGTTTGCCATTCGCTCAGGTCAGGTTGGCGTTGTTCTAGCTGCAATAGGTTAATCGCTTGATGAGCCAGACCCTCTTGCTCTAATGTGAGCGGAACTTCGTAAATGCTACTGGCATCGGGAGCGGTAATGACGCACTCAACCGGGACATCACAAAACTCCGACAGTTTATCTTTGATGCCAAGTGCCAGTGGGCGATCGCATCGACAAACCAAAATATCGGGTTGAATTCCAATTGATCGCAGTTCCTTTACGGAGTGCTGCGTCGGCTTCGTTTTCATTTCTCCCGCCGAGGGAATCCAGGGCAACAGCGTCACATGCATATACAGAACGTTACGTCGCCCTATATCTTTGCGAAACTGGCGAATGGCCTCCAAAAACGGTAACGATTCAATATCGCCGACCGTACCGCCAATTTCAGTAATCACCACGTCAGGATTAGTGTTTTTCGCCACCCGCAAAATGCGTTCCTTAATTTCGGTCGTGATGTGAGGAATAACCTGTACCGTACCGCCTTGGTAGTCGCCCCGCCGTTCTTTATTGAGCACAGCTTGATAGATAGACCCAGTAGTCACGCTGTTAAGGCGCGACATGGAGGTATCGGTAAAGCGCTCATAATGCCCCAAATCTAGGTCAGTCTCGGCTCCATCTTCGGTGACAAACACCTCACCATGCTGAAACGGACTCATGGTGCCAGGGTCTACGTTGATATAAGGATCGAGCTTGAGAATGGATACAGAATAGTCACGCGACTTCAATAGCCGCCCCAAACTAGCGGCCACAATGCCTTTACCAATGCTAGAGACAACGCCGCCCGTCACAAATACAAACTTAGTCATAGGAATTTTAGGAAAATGCGAGGGATGTAATGCGTGCAATTGCACGGGCGAATGCCAGCGTCACGATGCGTCGGCACAACCCATTCATTCTGCCACAGGGGACAAGATCTCCTGATTTGCAGCGAGGATTTCTTTAACTCCCACGACCAAATGGGAGGAGAAGGCGATCGCCCTTTCCTCCCACAGATGCTGCTCTCACCCTTGTCTAGTAGGCTAAGGCGTAAGTTGAGACATCATTAGTCAGGCATTGCTGAGGGCTGAAGACTGACAGTGAAATGGTATCCAGATTTCCGCTATCGACTACTAGGGTAATGATGTGCAACAGTGCCAAGACGCTCAGTTCAAACCAGATTGTCCGTCGAAAGCCACACGTTATGGGGCTTCTAATAGAAAACCGATTCTACTTGCATGAAAGCCGCTATGGATTCATTGAGATATACCTTTAAGGCTGCGTTCCAGGCACGACAGGATTTACTGGAGAAATAGGCGCGATCGCCGGGTTGCTACCTGCCGACGGAGGTAACGCGTTAGTTGCTGAGCCTGCACCCGATCCTGTAGTACCACCTGAATTTGGAAAAGACTGCGCTCCGGGGGTAACAGGGGCTGAAGGTACCGTTGGCAACCCAAAGGGATCTAAGGGCACGTTGTTTGGGCTGGTCGAGTTGGAGGGATTATTGAAATTGGGCTGTGGCTGCGGCGCTTGCAGTGGATCAGCGCCACTAGAAGCCGGAGTCACCGTGAGAGCAACGCGATCGCCCCCTACTGAGCGCAGTAAATCTAACACTCTCACCACATCGTTGTAGCTCGCGTAGGGAGGTGCATTTAGAGCAATCACGCCCTCTGGATTTTGTTCTTGAAACGCCTTTAAGGCCTCAATTAATTGGGGCTGTGAGACGGGATCTTTGTCGATATAGAGTTCTCCAATCGGGTCAATGGTAACCACCATTGTCTGCCGCATCTGAGTTACACCCGTAGACGACTCCGGCAAGTTCATATTGATGGCCGTTTGCCGAGTTAAAGAGAGCGATGCCAGAATAAAAAACGTCAAAATGCAGAAAATAACATCAATCAGCGGCAGGATTTCAATCCGCACTTCTTGATCTTGAGAGCCGTAGTTAATTTTCATAGCGACAGTACAGGCAAGAAAGGGACTGGAAAAACAGGCAATAATCTCAAAACACAGATTATGGCTGATGTTCTGGCGTGTCTGTTGTTTCGGTTTTAGCATCAACGGCCAGCAGAGCATTTGAATTACCGCTGGTTTTGTTCAACCGTGACCCACCCCGTTCTGACCAATCTTTGCGATACGCCAGTTCTAGCTCATTTCCAGATTTCTCAAATAGCTTGGCTTGTCCAGACACTAAGCTTTGAAACACGCGATAAAACGCAAGGCTGACAATCGCCACAATGAGTCCGGCGGCAGTAGAGATCAGAGCTTCGGAAATCCCCAGCGTTACGTTTTCGGTAGCCGCAGTGCCCAAATCGCCTAGCCGAATGGAGCCGAGGGAGCTGATTAAGCCCAGAACAGTTCCTAGTAAACCTAGCAGGGGAGAGAGGGCGATCGCCGCTTCTAAAATTTTGTCGCCCCGACGCATCGCCGCCAGTTCTTCTTGCGCCGAGGCTTCTAGAGCAAGCTGAAAGATTTCTGGCTCAGGATTTTTTAGCTCTAGCGCAGAATTGAGAAATCTGCCAATGGGTTGGCTGGTAGACTGACGGGCAAGGTCAGCAGCGGCATGCCAATCTCGGCGAGCAGATTCTATGACACGACCGGAGACTTCCCGTTCACCCTTTAGCAGGTTCCACCAATACCAACTGCGCTCAATTACTACACTAATGGATAGAAATGAGAGCACCAGCAAAGGGTACATTGCAAGTCCGCCCTTTGCAAATACATCAGAAATATTCACAGTTTCGATTTTCCTCCGTACATTTGTCTCCAACGTCTGGGTAATAGCTGGGCATGGTATTTATTTTTTGCAGGCTTCACTACACGCGCCTTTCAAAAAAATAAACTCAAAAAATAAACAGCACATTTGAAACATGACTTACAGCGCTTTGCGCTTGGATAAAACCAGGTTTTTGATGGAGAACTGCGCTCCGTACGGCTCTCCATCAAAAATCTGTACCTCATGCACTGAAAAAGTACTGCAAATTCTGACGGATGTGGAAACTGCCACTTCACCCCCGATTCCCAAGACATTAACCATCTCAACCTGTGGATTTTTTCATCAATCCGGTTTCAACACAAGAGCGTCTCAATTTTAGAGAATTTTTGCACAGTGTTTCAAAAATCTACGTTTCAAATCAAGAAAGTTGAATAAATTTGCGGGCGCGGCGCACCCGCAAATTTATTCAACTGCGTAAGTCGCAACTAAGTAGATAGGCTTAATTAAATATAAAACCTTAAAAGTCTGCGCCGCCCGCTGCGCGGGCGGCGCAGACTTTTAGAATCTTGTTTTTATTTAGGTTGAACTACTTTAATGGAGCAATGGCTATAGTTTCAGTGAGTTAAGTGAATCAGGGAAAGTGAGTTAAGTGAATCAGGGAATATGTTCACTGAATCAGCATCTAAAAATTTGGGTAGTCCTAAATTTGAAGCTGTCCCTAGTTTTAGAGGTACTAAATTGATTGCAAAGTGAATTTGCGTTGCCAATAGTCGTGTTGAGTATTGTGGGGGCGATCGCCTTTTCAGTGCACTGGGTACGGGGGCAGCGTCGCGTTCACCACTTAACCATTGCCACAGGCGGTAAAGACGGAGAGTACTATGCGTTTGCCCGCGCCTTAGCCAGCGTAGTTGCTCAACACTAGCCTAATAGACCTCCTGCGTGAACCATTTTTTAACAAAACCACTTTTTAGCGAGCCTGTTTTGAGAAGAAAGGCGATCGCCTGAGTCAGGGCTTGAATCTTCACCCAAGCTCGTACGGCTCAAGGTTTTTATTGTTAAAAAACTTAATACTTCGTCTTTTGTATAGCAGAATACATTTGCGGAACGATCCCAAGCATAATATCTCACCGTATCGCTACTTTTTATTTTTTAGATTGTTTAGTCCTCGCAAGTGGGGAGAGTGAGTTTCATGACAAGGTTATTTGGTCGTCGTAAGTTCATGGTGTATGGCTCCGCCGCATTGGGAGCCAGTATGTTGCTCAAGGCATGTGCCTCGCCCAGCACCCCCACCGATCCAGCGGCATCCCCCGCAGAAGGGTCTCCAGCAGCATCACCTGCCGCTAGTGGAGACACCATCAAGGTGGGTATTCTTCACTCTCTCAGCGGCACTATGGCCATCTCTGAAAAGAGCGTGGTAGATTCGACCCAGCTGGCGATCGATGAGATCAATACAGCGGGCGGCATCATGGGCAAGCAAATCGAGGCCATTGTAGAAGACGGTGCGTCGGACTGGCCTACCTTTGCTGAAAAAGCGAAGAAATTGATCGAGCAAGACGAGGTCGTGGTGATCTTTGGCTGCTGGACCTCTGCCAGCCGCAAAGCGGTTCTTCCCGTGTTTGAAGAGAAGAACCACATGCTCTACTACCCCGTGCAGTACGAAGGTCAAGAATGTTCTAAGAACATTTTCTACACTGGTGCAGCACCCAACCAGCAAATCGAACCCTCGGTGGACTGGTTGCTCGAAAACAAGGGCAAAGATTTTTTCTTAGTTGGCTCTGACTACGTCTTCCCTCGTACTGCTAACACCATCATCAAGGCTCAGCTGGCAGAGAAAGGCGGCAAGCACGTAGGTGAAGACTATCTTCCCTTGGGCAACACGGAAGTTGCGCCCATCATCGCCAAAATTAAGGCGGCTCTCCCCAACGGCGGTGTGATTTACAACACGCTGAACGGCGACAGCAACGTGGCATTCTTCAAGCAGATGCAGGGTGCAGGCTTGACGGCAGACAAATATCCTACGATGTCGGTGAGTATTGCAGAAGAAGAAGTGCAGGCGATCGGCAAAGACTATTTGCTGAATCAGTACGCCGCTTGGAATTACTTCATGACGGTAGAATCTCCCGAAAATAAAAAGTTTGTGGATGCATTCAAGGCCAAGTTTGGTGAAAGCCGTGTGACCAATGACCCAATGGAAGCGGGATACATCTCCGTCAACATTTGGAAGCAAGCGGTTGAGAAAGCAGGTAGCGCAGGTACCGTTACCGATCTAGAGAAAGTACGGGAAGCTGCCTATGGGCAAGAATTTGCAGCGCCTGAAGGCCCTGTAAAAATGTTCCCTAACCACCACATCTCCAAAACTGTGCGGATTGGTGAAGTGCGAGACGACGGTCTGTTTGAGATTGTCTACTCAACTCCAGCACCTGTGGATCCTATTCCCTGGAACCAGTACGTCACAGAAACTAAAGGCTTCTCTTGCGACTGGACGAAGACAGATGTAGACAGCCCTGGCAAATTTAAGATCTAGGGATTGGGAGCCAGCGTTCAGACGCGTCGTTTACTGGTTTGCACAGGGTGATGAGCATGCTGTTCAAAGCATACTTTGCAAACCAGTAAACAACTTATTTGGAATATGGGTAGTCCTAAACTTGTGAGAATTTTCAGATGGGCGAGCTTCGCCCGCCCATCTGAAAATCCTTACATCAATACCACTACCGAAATATGGTCGGATTGAGAACAGAGCCAAGAGCAAGGGCAAAGATTTAATTCATCTTCCATTCTTGCTGTTTATCAATCCCAGGGGGGTTCGGAGTTTGGTATTGCCAGCTCTGAATCCCCTCGTTTGTAAAAAGCCTTAAAAAAAGCGGTAGTCCTACAATTGGTAAGGATTTTTTGATGGGCGGGCTTCGCCCGCCCATCAAAAAATCCTTACGTCAGTACCACTACCAAAAAAGCCAGTCGCGTTGAAATAGGAGAAAGCGGTTGTTCGCAAGTATTTTAGATGGCATTTTCAATGGGCTGAGCATCGGTTCCATCTTGTTGCTAGCCGCGTTGGGATTGGCGATCGTGTTTGGGTTGATGGGCGTTATTAACATGGCGCACGGTGAGCTGATGATGCTGGGCGCTTACACCACCGTTGTGGTACAAAACGCATTCAAAGGCATCGGTGGCCCGCTGTTTGAGCTTTACATCTTTTTCGCCCTGATTGCGGCGTTTTTAGTGGCGGCTCTGGTGGGGCTAGCGCTGGAGCGAGGGGTGATTCGTTATCTATACGGGCGACCGCTGGAAACGTTACTGGCAACCTGGGGCGTGAGCCTAATTCTGCAACAGTTTGTGCGAAGTGTCAGTTGGGTCATGGTCTTTGGACTACTGCTGTTTTCGCTACTGTTCTTTGGTGGACAGTGGCTGTTGAAGCGCCGTGCAGATTTTGAATCGGTGCAGAAGTGGATTGTTGCAGCGCTGTTGCCCCTTTCCATCGGCGTTGCTTTGGCGGCGAGTGCATTCTTGGGACAAACGTACAAGCTGGCTGTAACTAAGCCGTGGTTTGGGGCACAAAATCAGGACGTAACGGCTCCGTCTTGGCTGCGGGGTGGCATTCCTATTGGGAATTTTCAGCTTCCTTCAACGCGTCTGTTCATCATGATTCTGACGATTTTTTGTGTGGCAGGCGTTTACTGGTTTCTCAATTGCACCAAGTGGGGACTACGGATTCGGGCTGTCACCCAGAACCGAAATATGAGTGCCTGTTTGGGGATTCCAACTCGTAAGGTTGATGCGATTACGTTTGCGATTGGGTCTGGATTGGCAGGAGTGGCAGGCTGTGGCCTGAGTCTGTTGGGTTCTGTTGGCCCCAATACCGGACAAAACTACATCGTGAATACGTTCATGGTGGTGGTGGTAGGCGGTGTTGGCAAGTTAGTAGGAACTGTTGTAGGGGCAATGGCAATTGGTATCGCCGACTACGTCATTGGTACAGGAATTCTTGGAAACTTGACCAGTAACCCGTTCTTGAAAGATATTTTTGCCTTTTTTGCTACGACTAGTATGGCAAAGGTGATGGTTTTCGCCTTAATTATTTTATTCCTTCAGTTCCGTCCGGCTGGTCTGTTTCCACAGAAAGGGCGAACGGTGGACGCTTAAACGATTTTTTGTGGAGGTTGGTTTTTGGGCACGATGCGCCTGAAAAATGATTGCCACGATATTTTTCAAGCTGATGTCTAGAGGTGAGTTGTTTAGCGAGCGTAGCGCATGACGGTTCAAGCGGCGAGTGGACGGCAAGGTGTGAATTTGTTGAGGCAGCGATCGCTGCTCATGGAGGTGGGGATTGTTGCTCTGGTTGCCCTCTTCCTAATGTTTGTTGTGCCGCTGTTGTTGTCAGGTTTTCGACTCAACTTGATGGGACGGTTTCTGGCGCTGGCGATCGCAGCACTGGGGATTGATTTGATTTGGGGCTTCACGGGCTTGTTGAGTTTGGGTCATGGGGTGTTTTTTGCCCTGGGCGGCTATGCTCTAGCCATGCACATGAAGCTGCAAATTCCTGCGACTGCTAGCTCCCAGCTACCAGAGTTTATGGAGCTGTATGGAGTGACAGAACTGCCCTGGTTCTGGCGACCGTTTGATTCATTCCCCTTTGCGGCGATCGCCCTCATGGTGATTCCAGGAGTGCTGGCGGGGGTATTAGGCTACCTGGTTTTTCGCAGTCGCATTCGCGGGGTCTACTTCTCAATCTTGACCCAGGCGATGACGATCATCTTCTTCAACTTCTTCAACGGGCAGCAGAAGTTAATCAACGGGACTAATGGTCTAACTGACTTCAAAACCATTCTAGGAGCGACAGTTAGCGACCCCGGTACCCAGCGAGGGATTTATCTGGCTACGATTTTACTGCTAGTTGCCGCCTATGCGCTGTGTCGGTGGCTGACCAGCGGTCGGTTTGGCCGATTGCTGATGGCATTGCGTGACGATGAAAGCAGAGCACGGTTCACAGGCTACAACCCAACCGGGTTCAAAGTGCTAGTGTTTGCCATCTCCGGCGCACTGGCAGGACTCGCGGGAGCCATGTTTACACTGCAATCGGGCATTATTTCGCCCAAGGCAATGGATATTGCCTTCTCCATTGAAATGGTGATTTGGGTCGCAGTTGGCGGTCGAGCCACCCTAGTCGGGGCAGTCTTAGGGGCGCTGGTTGTCAACTTTGGCAAGAGCCTGCTCAGCGAAAAATTCCCTGATTTTTGGCTGTTTTTCCTAGGCGGCTTATTTCTGGGAGTGGTGATGTTCCTCCCCGATGGCATCGTGGGTCTGATCCGCACCCAGGGCATCGAATGGTTCCGCAACTTGACCGGACGCTCCAAGCAACTGTCTACCTACCCAAGTTTAGAAGAGGACCCAGAGGTTCAATATGAACGAAAAAATATTGACGATCGAAAATCTGACGGTTAGCTTTGACGGTTTCAAAGCCCTCAACAACCTGAACTTTAGTCTAGATACAGGAGAGCTGCGGGTCATCATTGGTCCTAATGGAGCGGGTAAAACCACCTTCTTGGACATCATTACCGGCAAAACTAAGCCCACCGAGGGTAAGGTATTTTTCAAAGGACGTAACTTACGTCCCTATTCTGAACATCAGATTGCTCAGATGGGGATAGGCCGAAAGTTTCAAACCCCTCGCGTTTATTTGAACTTGACCCCCCGCGAAAACTTGGAACTGGCGTGCAACCGCAAGAAAGGTGTGTTTTCTACCCTTTTTGTTAAAACTCCCCCGGCTGAACGGCGCACGGTGTCGGGCTTGCTTGAAACGATTGGCTTGCCCCACAAAGCCGATATGAAAGCAAACTTGCTCTCGCACGGCGAAAAGCAGTGGCTAGAAATTGGCATGTTGGTGGCTCAATCGCCTGATTTGTTGTTGGTGGATGAACCCGTTGCTGGACTAACCGATGAGGAAACAGAACGAACCGGAGAACTGTTGCTCTCTCTAGCCGAAAGCCACTCTGTCGTTGTAATTGAGCACGATATGGAATTTGTGCGCCAGATTGCTAAGGGGCAAGTAACAGTATTGCACCAGGGTTCTGTCTTGTGCGAAGGCACGATTGACGACGTGCAAAGCGATCCACGGGTGATCGAAGTTTACCTCGGTCAAGAAATTGACCACGACGAGAATATCAGTCTAGAAAACGCCGCTGGGCTTCTGGAAGTCGTTAATGCTGAAGTGAATTAAGTTCTTCCTGGCCCCAACACACACCTCATCCCCCATAACTCCTTGTTCCCATGAGCTTGACTAATTCCGCAGTTGCTACTGACCATACTTCTACATCTGCCCCACTTACGCTTCAGATGTCGGGCTTAAACGTCTATTACGGGGAAAGTCACATCTTGCGAAATGTAGATTTGACCGTTCCCAAGGGGGAAATGGTGTGTTTGATTGGTCGCAACGGTGTGGGTAAAACAACCCTGCTAAAAACCTTGATGGGGTTGCTAAAGCCACGCAGTGGCGACATTGTGTTTGCAGGGCAGCGGATTCTAGCGAAAACGCCTGACCAGCGGGCTCGGGCTGGCATCGGTTATGTACCGCAGGGACGGGAAGTTATCCCTCGGCTAACGGTGAAAGAGAACTTACTGTTGGGATATGAAGCCAGAGGGGTGAGGCCGAAGAATACGCAGGATGTGCCAGAGGAAATTTATGACCTGTTCCCGGTATTAAAAACAATGCTGGGGCGGATGGGCGGCGACTTGTCTGGTGGCCAGCAGCAGCAGTTGGCGATCGCCCGTGCGTTGATGGGTAAGCCGCAGCTCTTAGTGCTCGACGAACCCACTGAAGGGATTCAACCCTCGATCATTCTTGATATTGAATCGGCAGTGCGGCGGATTGTAGCGACCACTGGCATCTCTGTGTTGTTAGTAGAACAACACCTGCACTTTGTGCGGCAGGCCGACCGCTACTACGCTATGCAAAAAGGCGGCATTGTAGCGTCTGGCCCCACCAGCGAACTGAGCAACGAGGTGATTCAGCGGTTCTTGGCCGTATAGCGATCGCCAGTTACACCAGCTCCGTCGGTTATGGGGGCAGTTAGTTTTTGGTGAGATGCCTTCTGAGATGCCTTCTGAGATGCCTTCCGAGATGCCTTCTGAGATGCCTTCTGAGCGGGCATCTCACCAAAAACTAACTGTTATAGTCATAGTCATAAAGCTTAGGACATGCCAGCGTCATTCCCGCGCAGGCGGGAATGACGCTGGCACCTATCGAGCAGATGGATTCCCGCGCAGGCGGGAATGACGCTGGCACCTATCGAGCAGATGGATTCCCGCCTGCGCGGGAATGACAGGGAGGCATCCTATTGATCATGGCTACCGCTATATATCCGCTATATATCTAGAAGCAGATTTCGTACTTAGTACAGAACAAAAGGGGTGGATATGGGCTAAGCCCATATCCACCCCTTTTGTTCTAGCTTTGGTAGATTTTTTAGAACCTTGAGGGCAAGGCACAACATCCAAGCGTACTCTGTCTAAACCAGAAAGACTGCGCTCGATTTAGCCCGGTTTTGCAGTGCCCCTACCGAAGAGTATAAAAGGTAGCCCCAAGGTCTAAGTATGAGCATCGAACACAAAATCTCTCCCGCCTTTGAGCCATTTTTAGCAGAGAGCGGCCCTAACGATAAGTTAGACGCGATTGTAATTTATCGGATGCCAGTATCCGAAGACCTGCCAACACTGAGTCAACTGCGATCGGCAAAGACGCGCTTGAGCTATGTAAAGACGCGAGCTAGGTTGCAACAGGCCATTCAGGCGCAGTTGTTTCAAACCCATCAGGCGGCAGGAGCCAAGCGATCGCCCATCCATGAAGAGCCAGCCGTGGCCACGATTGGATCGGGAGCATTGCCGATCGCCACAATGGAAGTAACCCGCAAAACGTTGCCCGCTCTGGCCGATCAGCCTAGCGTTATCGCCATTTTACCCAACCAAAGAATTAAGCTAATCAAGCCCAATGATGTGATCTACGGCGATATTAACCGCCAAGATATCGAGCATGGCTTCACTTGGGGCTTACAGCAGCTCGAAATTCCTAACCTATGGGCGTATAGCACTGGCGAACAGATCAAAGTAGCCGTGCTAGACACGGGTGTCTATGGCAACCACCCAGCCCTAGAAGGACGAGTCAGTGATTTCGTCATGATTGACCCCTTGGGTCGCCGGATTACCACAACCCCCACCTTCGATGCAGGTCAGCATGGCACACACATTTGCGGCACCATCGCAGGCGGCAAAACCCCCGAAGGTGTATCTATTGGGGTGGCTCCGGGGGCAGAGCTATTGGTGGCCAGTGTGCTAATTGGCGACTCGACACTACTAACATTGATGGAAGGTATCTCTTGGGCAGTAGAAAAAGGTGCCCATGTTTTGAACCTATCCCTAGGATTTAGCTACTATGAGCCGCTGTTCGCCGAAATCTTTGATATTTTGATATCCAGCTACGGTATTTTGCCCGTGGTGGCGATCGGCAATGAAAATCACGGCAATTCCAGCTCTCCTGGCAATGTTCACAGCGCCTTTGCCGTCGGAGCGGTAGAAAAAATTCCCCGCAGCAAAACAGATGTTGCGCCTTACAGCAGCGGAGCCAGCCTGGTATTTCCGGGGCAAAAGGTTGCTGTGGTCACGAAACCCGATGTCGTAGCTCCTGGAACCCAGGTTTACTCCTGCATTCCTCCCGAAAAACGACCCGATGGCAGCTACGAATACACCATTATGGACGGCACCTCGATGGCAGCACCCCATGTAGCGGGGGTTGTGGCGCTGCTCATGGCTGCCCAGCCAGATGCCCCCTTGACGGATATCATAGAAGCGCTCAAGCAAACCGCAAAGCATCCGGCTGGCGATCGCTATCGTCCTGATAATCGCTGGGGCTACGGATTGATTCAGCCGCTAGAAGCGTTTAAGGCGCTCAAGTCCTAAACTAACCGCCGCCTTAATTGAGATGGGCGATGCCATTGAGACGCTGAGGACTCTTCAACATCATTGTCAAGTTTGTAGCTCAAAGCTTTGAGATAGAGTGATATTCCAGCTACGCTAAATACAGCGTTAAGTAGATGGGCGTAATTAAATATAAAACCTTAGAAGTCTGCGCCGCCCGCGCAGACTTTTAGAATCTTGTTTTTATTTAGGTTGAACTACATTAATCGTTTAAAATGGCTTACCTGGGGCATCATCGGCACAATTGGGCAGAATGAGTTTGAGGCTCAGAAACGTATGATGACACGAGCATTCCATGTAATCGATTCCCCAAGGGCTTGGGATATGGCACCCACAGACCAGGGTTCCTCGTCAGAATCTTCAGATGCTAAGTCTTTAGAGACTAATTTAGACACTAAATCTCTAGACGCTAAGATCGACAAAATCAGCCCAGAGTTTGGGGCAAGGTTAAGTCGTCTAGATCCCCAGCAAAAAATTCGGGCGATCGTTTTGTTAGAAACGGGACAACCCCGCAGAGCGACCTCACGGCGACAGACCTATGACGAGCGGCAGGCGGCGATCGCCCATATGCGTGAAGCTACACACCATGCCATGGGCAAGCTTAATCGCCTCCTCCAAAATTTTGACGGCCATCCGTTAGCACAGGCTCCCGATACATTAGGCTCAGTACCCGTCGAACTGAATGCGGCAGGTATCGCTGCTCTAGCCGCTCTACCTTGGGTCAAAGCTATTTTAGAAGACCAAGATATTCACCTGTTACCACATTTACACGGACGGGCTGTCCAAAATCAGCATGAATAAGTTTTACCCTGTCTTTTAGAACATTACTGAGTAGTTCAACCTGAATAAAACCAAATTCTAAAACCCTGCGCCACCCGCTGTGCGGGCGGCGCAGGGTTTTAGAATCTTATATTTAACTAAGCCCACCTACTTACTAGAGCTTTACAACGTTCCGCTTTACCCGCTGCTGGGAGCCTCTCGGCTTCAACAGACAACCTTGTACGGTCGAATGTAATCGATTTGGATAATTGTGATCGCCCGCATCTAAAATTATGCTGCCGTTTGCACTGACTCTAACTTGCGCGATCGCACCAACTGGACAAACGTGTCGCTAACCGTATGGTCTTTCGTGTCAGCCGCGTACTGAATCAGCATTTCGCGGAGAGCGATCGCATCCTCCAACTTGAGAAAATTCGCCAGCATAAAATACACCCCTCGAAAGCGCGGATCGCCTAAGTGTTCTTCCTGTCGCTCTAGATGTTTCAGAAAAGTCTGAAGAATGAAAAACTCAGCGATTTTGTCATGACGAAAGTGCCATTCTTTAGCAGGCTTTCCTTCGCTATCTTTGGACTGACGGCTAACCACCATTTTGTGCCGCTCCATGCCCAAAAGCTCTTCTAAAAACTGTGCTTCTGGCAACGCGGCTTCATCCTTGAGCCTCATTTGGTAGACCGCTTCCGAGAAACTTTCAAGGGGAAATTCTTGCCCCAAATGCTTTTCCTGGTACTCCTCGGTCATGACTATATACTGTTGTTCCTGCAAACGAAACAAATCAGGCTGTTTGCCGGCGGCAAGCATTGAAGCAATCACGGTCAAATCCATTGGATTAGAGAGAATCCGCTGAGTTGCTTCCAGTTCTTCTGGGGCTTGCCGCTCGTTCAGTACTTGTTCCAGATAACGACCGCAAGACTGTTCATAAGCTTCCTCTCGAACCAAAGCATAGTCAGGAATTAGCGGTTTGCGAGAGAGCAAGAAGGCTTGAATGTGCGATCGCCCCAATGGTTGCATCACAAACTGTTTTGCTGTTGAAGGAGGTGTCCATTCCATTGGCTGCGTTGCCAGAATAATGTCGCCCTTGAAGTAGTTTTCGGTGAATTCGACAATCTTTGCCCGTGTGTCAGCACTCACTTCATTTAGACCGTCAATGCAGATAGCGATCGCGCCGCTGTAAATCAAATTCTGCAAAAACTTAGGGTCTTTAATCTCCTCTCCATGCAGCTTCTTTTGAATTGCTTCAATCACGCCATCGGCACACTTGGTCGCCGGAAGATAGACCACAACTCGTTTTGATTGCTGGCAAAGATGACGTAAAAACATGGTCTTTCCTAAGCCCGAAGCACCTTCCAGGACAATCTGTCCCTTAAATCCTGGAACCGCCTCTCGAATCGGAGTCACGGTTCCTGAATTAGAGCTTTTAATGTCTGAATTCTCAAAATACGCTCCTGGCTTAAAGTTTTCTAGCCCCGCATCGGCAAGCAGTGATTCTTTGAAGGGAGCAAAGAGCGATCGCCGCAGAAATGTCACCCACGTCAAGGCAAATCCCACATATCCCAAGCCCATAATCTTTCGTACCCAGGGATTCCAGAAAAAGATGGCTTGCACCTGCGGCGACTTGGGATAGACGAGAATCAGAGCCAGCCAAAACGCTGTATGAGCCAACCACACCTCTTTCCCGGCTGCAATCCATTCCCCGGCTGATTGGAAGAGAAACGATTGCCGCTTGTTCTGAAGCGATTCCAGCGATCGCTCCACACTGGAACGATACTCCTCAATGTAGGCTTCTTTTTGCAAACCTGGATCTGCTAGGGTCTTTTTAATTTTAGAAACAACCTCCAATGCTTGTTCAGTCTGCTGCATAGTTGGCGTATGACTGTACTGATTAGCGGCAATATCTTTCAGCGATCGTGCTGCCTCTTTGCGAATCTCAAAATCTTTATCCTTAAGCGTGTCAATCAAGGCAGGCAGGACAGCATCAGGATCCGTGCTAAAAAGTCCCAACGCATAGGCAGCACTACTGCGAACAGAGGTATTTTTATCCTGAAGCAGATGGATTAAAGGTGGAATGGCAGTTTTATCTTCTACCCCAATCGCCCATATGCTGCTAGCAGCGTTACTCCGAACATGGGCGTACGGATCCTTCAGGGTTTCTAACAGTCCAGGAATAGCTATTTTATAGTCTGTGTCGTTTTTGCCTAAGGCGTAGGCAGCATAGCTACGAACGGCTGAGTTATCGTCTTTTAAGGCTTTAATTAGAGCAGGAATCGCGATTTTAGTATCTGCACCAATTTGTGCCAAGGCCAGAGCAGCACCACTTCGAGCATATGCGTTGCTATCCTCAAGGGCTTTGATCAAGGCAGGAAGCACAATTTTGTCTTTGCCAAAGTTTCTAAGTGCATAGGCGGCAGTATAACGAACTTCAACATCTTTGTCCTCGATTGCTTCTATGAGGGATGGAACTGCTATATTGCCTTCAATAGCAACTGTAGCTAGTGCAGTAGATGCAGCTCTACGCACCCCCACATCTTCATCTTTCAATGCGCCGACTAAAGCAGGAACCACAATTTCGTCTTTGATGCCAACTTGGAAGACTAATGCCTGAACCGCATAACTCCGAATTTTTGCATCGTTGCTTTTGAGCATCTCAAGCAGTACCGGAATCGCCTTGTCATCACAGTCAAATAGAGCATCACGACTATTTCTGAGATAGGTGTTAACTTCTGCTTCTGTACAGGCTTTTGCCCAGACATTGCCAGTAAATATCAGAGGCAGTGAGAAGCTGAGGAAGGTGATTTTGAGGGCGGTGGAGAGGGGCTTTGGCATGGGGTTCTCCGTGGGGCAGCACGGGAGGGGAAGTTCAATCCGGGCAATGGGATTTGAACGGGGCTGTTGGGTACTTCACTTATGACAGAGATGAATCCGGGTTTAGCCAGTTACAGTTCTGGTGTTCAAGATTCTAACTTTCAAAACTCTGTCACAGGTTGTGCGATCGCGCTTTACTCCATTAGATAATTGCAGTATTAGGATTACAAGCACAGCCTAGCTGAAGAGGTACGGGTACTGGGCGATCGCAACCATCGAAACTGACAAAATGTTTTCCAATTGCACCCCCCATAGATAATTTAGCGATCGAGCTAGAGCAGCACAACTGTGCAGAGGCTATTTTAAAACCTTCGCCACTGGCTGTGGACGGCGAGGGGTTTTGGGGTTTTATAGTGGAGTGTGCCCCGTTACGTTAAGTCTCATTGAAGGGTTAGGAAACATATGGAGACTGAAGGCACCCTGTTTGTTCAGACTACGCTGAAAGTTCTAGGAGGCAAGTGGAAAATCTTGATCCTCTGGCATTTGAAAGCTGAGGTTAGACGGTTTAGCGAATTAAAGCGATTAATGCCTGAGATCTCTGAAAAAATGCTAATTCAACAACTGCGTGAATTGGAAAAAGATGGATTAGTTGATCGGGTCGTTTATTCAGAAGTACCGCCCAAAGTGGAGTATTCTTTTACGGACTATGGTAAGAGTCTAATTCCAGCATTAACCGCCCTCTGCGACTGGGGGCAAGAACATTTGAGAGTCCAAGCTGAATCACACATTTAATCTACCAACGCTCTGACACCTTAATTTATGACAGTAACTGGTAACCTGCTTCAGACTGACTATGTGCGTCAACAGTTTCCAGCATTGGCAGGTGACTGGATATTTTTTGACAACGCAGGGGGTTCTCAAACGCTTCAGCGGGTTGTCGATCGCATCAGTGAATTTTTGCTGACCTCTGATGTACAGCTCGGCGCATCCTATGGGGTATCGCAACTTGCAGGCGAACGGGTAGCAGAAGGCGCGCAGGCGATCGCCACATTAATCAATGCGGCAGATCCATCAGAAGTGGTGATGGGATCATCAACCAGTTTGTTGATGCGAATTTTGTCGCTTTGTCTCGGTCAGACCTTTAGCCCTGGCGATGAAGTGATTGTCACCAACTGCGATCACGAGGCCAATATTGGCTGCTGGGTAGATCTGCAAAAACACGGCATTGTGGTCAAAACCTGGGCGCTGAATCCGGTTACATTCACGCTGGAGTTGAGTGATTTAGAATCTCTGTTGACCCCGCGCACTCGATTGGTTGCGGTGACTCACGCTTCAAACGTGTTGGGAACGATCAACCCGATTCGGGCGATCGCTGATCTCGTACATGCCCACGGAGCGTTAATTTGCGTCGATGGCGTGGCCTACGCGCCCCATCGATTGGTTGATGTGCAGGCGTTGGACGTAGATTTTTATGCCTTCAGCTTCTATAAGGTTTATGGGCCTCACTACGCCGTTCTCTATGGCAAGCGCGATCAGTTGCTGGCGATGCCAGGAATCAACCACTTTTTTATCGGCGCAACCGATATTCCCTATAAATTTCAACCGGGAAACGTAAATTTTGAACTGAGCTATGGGTTAGTTGGATTGTGCGATTACCTCAGTGATTTAGCGCATCAGCACTATGGCGATCGCACTGCTCCTGGCCTGCGGATGCAAATGGTGCAGGCATTTGACCTCATTAGTCAATATGAGCAGGTGTTGAGCGATCGCCTCCTAAGCTACCTCCGAACCAAATCGAATGTACAAATTATCGGCAACTCAAACGCCGATCAGACCCTGCGTGTTCCAACGATTTCCTTTGTGGTAGACGGTGTAGATAGCGCCACTATTCCGCCCAAGATTGATCCCCATCACATCGGCATTCGTTATGGTGACTTTTATGCCAAGCGACTGATTCAAGACCTGGGCTTAACAGACCGCAACGGGGTGGTTCGCGTCAGCATGGTGCATTACAACACCGTAGCCGAGATAGATCAACTGGTGCAGCGATTGGAACCTATCCTTGGATAAGCCACGGGGATAAGCCACGGGGATAAGCTACAGGGATAAGCTACGGGCGTTTTGCAAAACGCTTCCCCCACTAGCCCAGGCGTTTTTCCAGATATTGCCCAATCATCTGCTGTTCCCCTTGCCGCGAAATGATGGTTTGACGGGTGCGATAGAGTTGCCCAACTAGCTTGATCTCTTCTTCAAACGAAGAGCCTTTGTAGTCAGTACGTAGGGAGAGGGTTTGGGGATTGCTAAAGTGAAAACCAGCCGTAACGGGCTTGGTCGTGGCAAAGCCGCGATCGCGAAACAATACGCTTCCCAGTGCACCAAACAGGGTAGAGCCTTGGGATTGCTTCCGGCCAGACACCGACTCGGCACTGTCCCAAAAGACTTCGGCACCGCAGGTCAGGACGGTTTCATCTGTCAATTCGTGCAGCCGAGCCAGAGTAACCAGTTCCTCACAGCCCTGCTCTAGAAACCGAATTTGAATCAGGCTCACCATCTCTTTGGTATCGCCCTCAGGCAGAGTGTAATAGCGCCGCTCTGAACGCCATTGCCCAGCCGATTTCTGGAAAAAATCGGCAATTAAGGACTCACTCGTGGTGGAAGTCAATCGTTGCAGAATAGTCACCCAACACTCTCCTCATAACAAAATACTCAGACCTAAGTTGTGTCACACTTGTCAAGTGCAACGCTGCTATTTGAAATTTTTCTTAATATAGCGCAGATAATCCAGTTTGTTCCAAAATCATCACGGGTAGTGGTGTTGATGTAAGGATTTTTTGATGGGCGGGCTTAGCCCGCCCATCAAAAAATCCTTACCAATTTGGGACTACCTGATCACGTTCCAGTGAAACTATTCTGACTCAGCGTATAGGCTCAGGTTGAGCCTCTTTTGAGGGATTTTTTGAAGGGTTTAATGGTAACGTAGGGCGACAGGAAGCAGAATATCACCTCATTAGGCTCGACTCTTTTTAGACTCCTTGGATGCTTACTATGCAGCGTGCCAATCGTCTCCAACCGCTTCAGGCAAATGTCTTTGCCGACATGGATCGCGCTAAGGCTAAAGCACGAGCTGCCGGGAAGGAGATCATTGACCTGTCGCTAGGATCGTCTGATTTGCCTGCCCCCAACCATGTGCTGGAGGCGATCGCCCACTCTCTGTCTGACCCCAGCACCCACGGCTATTTACTATTTCACGGCACCCAAACGTTTCGCCAAGCCGCCGCGCAGTGGTATACCCAAAAATTTGGCGTTGCCGTTGACCCCGAAACAGAAGTGCTGCCGCTGATTGGCTCCCAAGAAGGCACCGCCCATTTGCCACTGGCCGTTTTGAATCCAGGCGACTTTGCCCTGCTGCAAGATCCTGGCTATCCATCCCATGCGGGGGGCGTATACCTGGCAGGCGGACAGGTTTACCCCATGTCGCTGCGAGTGGAAAATGGATTCTTGCCAGTCTTTGAAGAAATACCCGAATCAGTACTGGCTCAAGCGCGGATGATGGTGCTCAGTTATCCCCACAACCCGACAACGGCGATCGCCCCGCTCAGCTTTTTTCAACGTGCCGTCGCCTTTTGCCAGCAGCATGGCCTAGTGCTGGTACATGACTTTCCCTATGCCGATCTGGTTTTTACCGATACGCCCCCGCCCTCCATATTCCAGGCAGATCTAACAAAACAGGTGTCAATCGAATTTTTTACCCTGTCCAAGTCCTACAATATGGGCGGCTTTCGAGTGGGCTACGCCATTGGCAATAGCGACCTCATCCGCGCCCTACGCCAAATCAAGGCCGTCGTCGATTTCAATCAATATGGCGGTATTTTGAATGGGGCGATCGCCGCCCTAACTGGGTCTCAAGACAGCGTACAAGATGCCATCCACATTTTTCGTCAGCGTCGAGACGCTACTGTTCAAGCCCTACATCGAATCGGTTGGCATGTGCCCAGTCCAGACACTGCACTTTACCTCTGGGCAAAGCTGCCTGATCCTTGGGCGACTGACTCCATTGGCTTTTGCATCCGTTTAGTGGAAGCTACGGGTGTTGCACTTGCTCCCGGAGCGGGATTTGGTAAATCTGGTGAAGGGTATGTCCGGTTTGCTCTGGTACACGAACCCGCCCGTTTAGAAATTGCAGTACAACACATAGCAGAGTTTCTCAGGCTTCAGTGTCCCTAGTCTCACTCTTCGGCGCTAGGTAGTGGTATCGATGTAAGGATTTTTGGACATGCGGGCAAAGCCTGCACGTCCAAAAAATATTTCAATCTTAGGACTCCCCTCGTCTATTCCAGCGGTTTCTGCTTTAAGAATCGCTGGAATAGATGAGGTCTACAGATGAGAATGTTTCGTTTGAAAATCACCGTTAAGTAGGTGGGCTTAAGATAAGTATAAAATCCTAAAATCCTGCGCCGCCCGCGCAGCGGGCGGCGCAGGGTTTTAGGATTTGGTTTTTATTGAGGTTGAACTACTTACCACCTTTCAAGTAACAATTTTTTTACCTCTTTCCTAAGAATTTGGTGTTTTTCTTAATATTTTGCTATAGTTGGCCAACATCTAAAAAAGGAATTTAACGCATGCCATACACCACCGAAGAAGGCGGTCGCCTAAACAATTTTGCAGCTGAACCCAAGGTTTACAAGGCAGAGCCACCTACCAAAAAGCAGCAAGTTACTTATCTTGTCTTGGGTGTAGGAGCGATCGCCTTGGTGGGCGGGCTGCTAGCAATTGCCGTTGCAGTATCCTAATGGTTTAGAAGCGAGTTACGCCTCTATCCAGTTTGGAGTTGCTAAAGCCTATAAGAACTAAAGCCTATAAGAATAGGAGCAGCCGGACGATTTCTAACGAAATTGTCCGGCTTTTTTCATGGTTGGTACCGGGTGGTTCTCAACGGGTAAGGATTTTGGCATTACTTAATCTGGGTACATTTTTTTTGCAAGAGATACGGAGCGCCCCTTGCAAAAAAACGTATAGCCATAGTCATAGAGCTTAGGACATGCCAGCGTCATTCCCGCCTGCGCGGGAATGACAGGGAGGCGGCCTATTGAGCATGGCTACCGCTATACATGAAATCAGCAACACCAATTTTTTTTTGGAGTACAGGTTCAGCCCGCACTCCGAAAAATCCTTACCTCAATACCAATACCAAAATCTCTACATCTTGGAATAGTTCACTTATCCTGAGCTAAGTAAAAACTGCTTGAAGACTTTTATATAGCCATAGACGGATTGGTTAGGACGGGGTGCAGGGGTGGAACCCCTGGCTGGGGGCAAAGCCCCCACACCCCCTTCGATCCCAGTGTCCTAACCTTTGTGGCGACAGCTATACCTGGGCTAATCGTGGGTTATTGTGTCAGATATCTCCTTTCGCAAAATTTTAGGGTCAAATCAGCAGACTTACCAACGACTGAAGTTAGCGCTGAGCCTAAACTTGCGGCGACAGATTTTTATTGCAGTGTGCGATGATTTGCCGTTACGCGATCGCCTAGTTGTTCAACTTCAGGCTGATCTCTCAAATCCCTCACCCATTCAAGTTGATCGACTACGGTCAGAAGTCGGCGCACAGCGCTATCCCCGCATGGTGACGGTACAGCTCAACCCCAATGATCCAAATCCCATTGTGCAAATTGCTCAGTGGTTGGCACAATCTCCCCCGCCTCGCAGTGGGAAGCGCCGCCTGCCAGTGCCTGCATTTCAGTTTTTAGGGGTTGAGCAACTCACGCGTCAACCTGCCCCGATTCAGCGCTTATTCTTAACCCACTTGCAAGGAATTGAGCGCAGTTTACCAGTGTTGGATTCCACGCTGCTATTTTGGATGCCCCAGCCTTGGTTTAGAACCTTGCCACAATCCGCTTTGGAATTTTGGCGCTGTCGTACGGCTGTGTTTGAGTTTATCGGTGATCCGACCCCGCTGCCGCCTCGACCTATTACCCAGATAGAGGTAGTACCCCATCCACAAAAGTCTGCTGCTGAAACAGTTGCAGAACCCTCTGAGCTACCGGAACTGGCTCACTCAGCTCCGTTGCTGGTGACCAGTGGAGACAAGGCAGCCTTCTCACTGCAACGACTTCAAACCTCGTCTCTGCCTTTATCGGTCTCGGTAGGGCGGGCAACCTCGGCTGTGGTGTTTGATCTGGCACCGTCTCATACGGCTGCGATCGCCACCTTACCTTCGTCTGCTCCAGCCGCTTCCTCTGCCCCCGCTACGTCTATCACCTCGACTGCTAAGCCAACAGTTTCTGATCCGAGCACCCGGCTAAACGATATGGAGGCGATCGCCGCCCACCTCCCTGCTAGTACGGGCACGCTTTCGTCGGAGGCGATGCAGACAGCCCAGTTAGCAGAACAGATTGACGCGTTGCACCAGCAGCAGGCTGCTCCGACCGTACTGGCAGAAGCCTATCGAATTTTGGCTGACCTGTATCGCAGTCGAATCGAGCGAGGAGATACGGCAGTATCTACCTTAACCGCTGCCATCCAAACCTATGAACAAGTATTGATGCGGCTTCCCAGTGAATCTCTGCTGTGGAGCGATCTATTAAACGATGTAGGCAATCTTTGCTGGTTGCTGTCTCGCCATACAACGACGGCTGAGCAGGCTGTTCCCTATTTACAGCAAGCAATTCAGACCTATCGCTTTGCGCTGACAAAACTCAATGCAGAGACGCAGGCTCAGAACTATCCGATGATTCAAAACAATTTGGCGGCGGCCTGTGCCGATCTAGCCCGGTATGAAAATCCAGCCGAGCATTTGGAGCACTCAGCCCAAGCCTATCAGGAAGCACTGCGCTATCGTAATTCACAACATGACCCGCTACGCTACGCTTCTACACAAAACAATTTGGGCACTACCTATTGGAACTTGGCGCAATACGCTCAGCCTAAGCAGCACTTAACACACGCGATCGCCGCCTACAGCGAAGCCCTACGCTATTACATTCCTGATCAAGATCCGCTCAATTACGCCATGATCCAAAATAACCTGGGTACAGCGTACTGGAATCTATCACAATTTGAGCAGGCTGAGGAAAATTTGAACGCCGCGATCGCCGCGTATCAGATCGCCCTGCGCTATCGTACCCCAAACCTTGCTGCCCCTGCCTTTGCCGCTACGCAAAACAATTTGGGTACTGCCTACTGGCATCTTGCCATTTGCAGTAAAGACCAGCTTCAAGAGCAGGCAAATCATTTACACAATGCTATTCAGGCCTATGAAGCAGCTCTTTTAGTTGCTGCTCAATTAGCCCAAAGTGATCAAGTCACGCTGCTAAGCTTTGACCCTTATACCACCCACAACAACTTGGGCTTAGCCTATCACCAGCTTGCGCTTTGGCAAGCCAAATTAGACTATTCATCAGCACATTCCCAATCTCAATCAGCTCTGCTAGAAATATCACTCCACCACCACCTTCAGGCTGTTCAGGGATGGCAGCACAAGAGCGACCTGCGGCAGGTTGCCTTCAAGGGTTTGCTACAAAGTCTCCGAACCCTTTACCTTCAATGTGGCACCACAGGGCAAAACCTGGCTCTCTCTAAAATTCCGGCTCACTTGCTCCCTGAGATTATGGCGCAGCTTTAGAGAGGCTAGTGTTTATTAAGTAGATGGGCGTAATTAAATATAAAACCTTAAAAGTCTGCGCCGCCCGCTGCGCGGGCGGCGCAGACTTTTAGAATCTTGTTTTTATTTAGGTTGACTCTAGATTGGACTAATTGGTTTGCAAAGTTGAGTAAGCAGGATGCCATGAGAAACTTGCTCAACCCCAGCTAGGGGTTGAGCCCAATGCACTTGATAGCAACATCCGCGAAGCTAAGCTGCTGTGGGGTTAGAACGCCTCGGTGATTGCTCGGATTGTTTGCGTCGAGAGACTCGTTTTTTGACCGTTGGATAACGAGGACGCGGAGACGGTTGCTG